>NZ_CP030265.1:2860000-3160000 GCF_008843145.1 Skermanella pratensis
ACCCCAAGCTCGCAGGTGTCGCCGCGAAAGCCGCCCTGCTTCTGGATAAAGTCGATCAGCCAGAACAGCAGGATGTCATGATTGTAGAACCAGCCCTCGATCTGGTTCTCGACATGCTCCTGGTAGATCCGGAAGAGTCGGGAGAATTCCATGCAGCGGTCCAGCCAGCATCGTTCGCGCGGGATGTGGCGCATCGTGGACCAGATTAAGGCGCATTCGTAAATGAAAAGGGCGGACCGGAGAGCCTCGCAAGGCTCCCCGGTCCGCCCCTTCACGGCAGCGAACTGCCGCTTTGCTTCAGTAGCGTCGCAACAGGCCAACAAGCCGGCCCTGGACTCGCACCCGGTCGGCGCCGAAGATGCGGGTCTCGAAGGCGGGGTTGGCCGGCTCCAGCGCCACCGTCTGGCCCTTGCGCCGCAGGCGCTTCAGGGTCACCTCGTGCTCGTCGATCAGCGCCACCACGATCGTGCCGCTGTCGGCCATCTCGCACCGGTTGATGATGACGGTGTCGCCGTCCAGGATGCCGGCCTCGACCATGCTGTCGCCGGCGACTTCCAGAGCGTAATGGTCGCCGGGCGGCAGCATCGTCGCCGGCACGTTGATCATGGCGCTGTTGTCGCGCAGGGCCTCGATCGGCGTACCGGCGGCGATCCGCCCATACAGCGGAAGCTGGATGGCCTCGGCATCGATGCTGGCTTCGCGGCCGGCCAGGGCGCCGGTGAAGTCGCCCTTGATGACGTTGGGCTGGAACTTCGGGCGGTCGGGCGCGCGCTGCTGCTGGCGAGCCGAGCCCGCTTCCGCGCCTTCCGGCAGCCGGAGCACTTCGAGCGCGCGGGCGCGGTGCGGGAGGCGGCGGATGAACCCGCGCTCCTCCAGCCCCGTGATCAGCCGGTGGATACCCGACTTCGACTTCAGTCCGAGGGCATCCTTCATCTCGTCGAACGAGGGCGAAACCCCGCCTTCGCCCAGCCGGTCGTTGATGAAGAGCAGAAGCTCGTATTGTTTACGTGTCAGCATCTACGCCCCCTGCGCGCGGGACCAACCGGTCCAGAACAAAACAAAAACATTAATCTATGTTCTAGTTTGGTTCGCGAAAGGCGTCAAGCATTCGCTGAACAATTTTACCCTTGTCCGGCAGGTCCGGTCACCTAGAGACTCAGGACTCCGCCGCCCAGGGAAAGAAATTCGACAGTGTCGCCGGCCGATGCGGCAGGTGCGAAGGGTGGGCGGACCACTAGGCAGTCGGCCCGGGCAAGCACCGTCAGCAGTGAACTGTCCTGCGAATCGAAGGGGTTGGCGACCAGTTCGCCGTGCGGGCCGACATTCAGGGATGCCCTCAGATAATCTTCGCGCTGGTCGTTCTGTTTGACCGGACGGCCCAGCACCGCGGTGCGGCGCGGTCCTTCCTCCGCCG
This sequence comes from Skermanella pratensis, assembly GCF_008843145.1. Lineage (GTDB taxonomy): Bacteria > Pseudomonadota > Alphaproteobacteria > Azospirillales > Azospirillaceae > Skermanella > Skermanella pratensis. The sequence continues at coordinate 2,861,415 of NZ_CP030265.1, forward strand.
GAAGCCCGAGCAGGCGGCGAAGCGCCGGCCTGAGGAACAGGATGGCGCAGACCTGGCTCGACACCGGATTGCCGGGCAGGCCGAGCACCGGCACGTCGCCCAGTCGCCCGAACATCAGCGGTTTGCCCGGCCGCATGGCGATCTTGTAGAAATCCTGGTCCATTCCGCGGTCGCCCAGCACGCCGCGCACGAGATCATACTCGCCCGCCGACGCGCCCCCGGAGGTCACCAGGATGTCGGCCCGCTCGGCGCCCGACACGAGACGAGCCAGCGACTCCGGCGTGTCCAGGGCGACGCCCAAGTTGACCGGGACGCCGCCGCACGCCGTGATCAGGCCGGCAAGCGCGAAGGCGTTGGAACTGACGATCTGGTCCGGCCCCAGGGGCTCGCCGGGAAGCACGATCTCGTCACCGGTCGCCAGGATCGCGACGCGGGGGCGGCGCCGGACACGGAGCCAGGGCCAGTTCATCGCGGCGGCGAGCCCGATGTCCCGCGCCGTGAGCATGCGTCCGGCCGGTATGCCGACTTCGCCCTGCCGGAAGTCGATTCCGACCAGCCGGACATGCCGGTGGCGACCGACAGACCGAAGGACGGTTACAGTGGCACCGTCCGACTCGGTATCCTCCTGGATGACGACGGCGTCGGCCCCTTCGGGCATCGGGGCGCCCGTGAAGATCCTGACCGCCTCTCCCGGACCGACATGTCCCTTGAAGGCGTTCCCGGCCGGAGCCTCCCCGATGCGGCGCAGCTTCACGGGGATCTGCGCCACGTCGGCGCAACGCACGGCGTAGCCGTCCATCGCCGACATGGAAACCGGCGGCTGGGTCAGCCGGGCGGTCACGTCCTCCGCCGTCACGCGGCCGAGCGCCTCGGTCAATCCGACCAGTTCGGCCGGCAGCGGCGAGAAGGCGGCGAGGACTCGGGAGCGCGCTTCGGCGACGGAGATCATCGCGGCGTCCCGTACTCGCCGCTCTTGCCGCCGGCCTTGTGAGCCAAGCGCACGTCGCCGATGGTCATGGCGCGGTCCACCGCCTTGCACATGTCGTAGACGGTGAGCGCCGCGACCGAAACGGCCGTCAGAGCTTCCATTTCCACGCCGGTTCGGCCCTTCAGCTTGCAGGTCGCAGTGATGTCAACCGCGTTGCGATCGGGGTCGCAGATCAGGTCGACCTTCACCGAGGTCAACGCCAGCGGGTGGCACAGCGGTATCAGGTCGGGCGTCCGCTTGGCCCCCATGATGCCGGCGAGCCGAGCGACGGATAGCACGTCGCCTTTCTTCACCCCGCCGGACATGATCTGGGCCAGGGTCTCCGACTCCATGAAGACGGATCCCGTGGCGGTCGCCGTCCGCTCCGTCTCGTCCTTGCCCGAGACATCGACCATTACGGCGCGCCCCTCGGCGTCGAAATGCGTGAAGCCGCCGCCGGTCATGCGGCAGCCCGGCGGCTAAGCAAGGTCCTCGTGGCCTCAGCGACATCCGTCTGGCGCATCAGGCTTTCGCCCACCAGGAAACAGCGGGCGCCGACCCTGGCCATCCGCTCCAGGTCGGCAGGCCCGTAAAGGCCGCTCTCGCTGACCAGGAGGCGATTCGCGGGCACCCGGGCAGCCAGCTCTTCCGTGACGGCAAGATCGACAGCCAAGGTTTTCAGATTCCTGTTATTTATGCCGATCAGTTCACATGGAAGATCAAGTGCGCGGTCGAGCTCCTCACCGTTGTGGACCTCGACCAGGATATCCATGCCGTAGCGGGCCGCCACTTCGGCCAGCTCGCGGGCCGTTGCGTCGTCGAGCGCCGCCATGATCAGCAGGATGCAGTCGGCGCCCAGCGCCCGGGCTTCAACCACCTGGTAAGGATCAAGCATGAAGTCCTTGCGAAGGCACGGCAATTCGCAGGCGGCCCGGGCTTCCACCAGGAACGAATCCTGGCCTTGGAAGTACGGGATGTCGGTCAGGACGGACAGGCACGCCGCTCCACCGGCCTGATAGGCCACCGCCAATTCGGTCGGGTTGAAATTCTGTCGGATCAACCCTTTGCTGGGTGATGCTCGCTTGATTTCTGCGATCAGGCCATAGTCGCCGGCAGCCATTTTCCGCCGCAGGGAAGCTGTGAATCCCCGCGGCGGGTCGGCCTTCAGGGCCGCGCGGTCCATCTCGGCGAAGCTGCGCTCCGAGCGCCTCGCCGCGACATGGGCGCGCTTGTCGGCACAGATGCGGGTCAGAACGTCGCTCATGCCGAGCCTCCGCTGTTGGTGATGGCGATCAGGCGGTCGAGCACGGTTCGCGCACGCCCGCTGTCGATGGCGCCGCGGCCGAGGGCCACGGCCTCGGCGAGGTCGGGGGCTTTGCCGGCGACCAGCAGGGCGGCGGCGCTGTTCAACAGCACGATGTCCCGATAGGCCCCGTGGGCGCCCGCGAGAACCGCGTTCAGCGCCTCGGCGTTGGTCGCGGCGTCACCGCCCTTCAGGTCGGACGGGCTGGACAGCAGAAGCCCGGCCTGGGCCGGCTCGATGTCGAATCGGGTGACCACGCCGTCCTTCAACTGCGCCACATGGGAGGCGCCGGTGGTGGTCAGCTCGTCCAGGCCGTCCGAACCGTGCACGACCCAGGCAGTTTCCGATCCCAGCCGGGCCAGGACCTGGGCGACCGGTTCCAGCCACTCCTTCGAAAATACGCCGAGAAGCTGCCGCTTCGCGCCCGCCGGGTTCGACAGCGGCCCCATCAGGTTGAAGATGGTACGGGTACCCAGTTCGACCCGCGTTCCCGCCACGTTGCGCATGGCCGTATGGTGGCGCGGCGCCATCAGGAAGCAGATGCCGATCTCGTCGAGCGCCCGCTGCACCAGGGCCATCTCGCATTCGATGTCCACGCCCAGGGCGGTCAGCACGTCGGCGGCGCCGGACTTGCTCGACGCCGCGCGGTTGCCGTGCTTGGCGACCGGGACGCCGCAGGCGGCGACCACCAAGGCCGTCGCGGTCGAGATGTTGTAGGTGCCGGACGCGTCGCCGCCGGTGCCGCAGGTGTCGATGGTGCCGGGAGGGGCCTTGATCGGCACCGCCTTCGCCCGCATGGTGCGGGCGGCGCCGGTGATCTCCTCCACTGTCTCCCCGCGCACCCGCAGCGCCATCAGGAAGCCGCCCATCTGCGCCGGCGTGGCGTTGCCCGACATGATGATGTCGAAGGCAAGCTCGGCCTCGGCCTCGCCGAGGCGACGGCCAGCGGCGACGCCGGCCAGGATCGCCTTCATGTCCGACATGTCCGCCGTCATGCAGCGCGCTCCGCCGGGGCGCCGGTCATCCGGACGAAGTTCGCCAGCAGCGCGTGGCCGTTCTCGGACGCGATGCTTTCGGGGTGGAACTGAACGCCGTGGATCGGCAACTCGCGGTGCATCAGTCCCATGATCAGGCCGTCCTCGCTCTCAGCCGTCACGCTAAGCGAGTCGGGCAGGGTCTCGCGCTCGACGATCAGGGAATGGTAGCGGGTCGCGGGAAAGGGCGACGGTAATCCCGCCAGCACGCTCTTGCCGGAATGGCTCATCATGCTGATCTTGCCGTGCATCGGCGCCAGCGCCCGGATCACGCGCCCGCCGAAGGCCTGCCCGATCGCCTGATGGCCCAGGCAGACGCCCAGCAGCGGCAGGCGCCGCTCGGCGGCCGCCGTGATCATGTCCAGGCAGATGCCAGCTTTGTCTGGGTCGCATGGACCGGGGGACAGCACGATGCCGTCAGGGCGCAGATCGAGCGCCTGTGCCACCGTCAGGGCGTCATTGCGTTTCACCACGATCTCGGCGCCCAGTTCCCCGAGGAAATGGACGAGGTTGTAGGTGAAACTGTCATAGTTGTCGATCAGCAGCAGCATGCGGCAATCCGCGGCAAACAAATGGGAAACAGCGAGCCGATACCCTACAAGGCGCGCCCGCGGATTTCCAGCGCGCCGCTTGGGCCGCGGACGGGTTCATAGGGTCGGGCCTTGACCTTCCAACCACTGGAAGCCCCATATCGGAGTCTGGGGCGGGACGCCCGGGACACTTGAGTAACGATCCGTTAACGATCACGACCGATCGTAACGCGCTGTCGAATGGGAAACATGGTCAATGAACATCGGAACGGCTTCGAAACGGTCGGGCGTGCCCGCCAAGACGATCCGCTATTACGAGAGCATCGGCCTGATCTCGTCGGCAGGCCGCAGCGCCAACGGCTATCGCGTCTACACGGAGGAGGAGGTCCAGACCCTGCGCTTCGTGTCGCACGCCCGTTCGCTGGGCTTCTCCGTCCGGGACGTCGGCAGCCTGCTGGCCTTGTGGCGCGACCGCAGCCGGGCCAGCGCCGACGTGAAGGCGCTCGCGCGCGGCCACATCGCGGAGATCGACGCGAAGATCGCCGAACTCCACGGTATCCGCGAGTCGCTGCTCACGCTGGTGGAGCGCTGCCACGGCGACGACCGACCGGACTGCCCCATCCTCGAATCGCTGGCGACTCCCGCGTCGTCGGAGCATTGCGCCTGATCCATGGCATCTCCCAAGTCAAGACCGCCGAAACCGCGGCGTGCCCGGCCAAGATCCCCATCCAGGGAACCCGCGCTGAGGGCGCTGCGCGGCCGCATCAGGCCGGTCGCCCTCGCCGGGGCGGCGATCGCCGCCACCTTCGGCGCCGGCGCGATCTTCGGCTTCCTGTACCAGCACGAGCCGGAGCGACCCCCGGCGCAGGTCGCGACCATCCGGCCCGGCCCCGTGCGCCCGACCGTTCCGCGGATCGAGACGCCGCCGGTCGAACCGCCGCGCCTTTCCGGACCCGCCGAAGCCGTCCCGGCCCCTCTGCCGCCGGCTCCGGCAGTCAAGCCGTTTCCGATCCCGCCTATCCTGGCCGCCGTGCTGCCGGCGCCCCTGGCGCCCGCCGCTCCGCCCGCGGCGGTGGCTCCCGGGGCGCCGGCATGGCTGAAGAACGCACTGCCGTTCACGGCACCCCATTCGGGTCCCATGATCGCGATCGTGATCGACGACATGGGGCTCGACCGCAAGCGGAGTGCCCGCGTCGTCGGACTGCCGGGACCGCTCACCCTGGCTTGGCTGCCCTATGCCAACGACCTGCCCCGGCAGACCCGGGCGGCCCGCGCGGCCGGACACGAGCTGATGGTCCATATCCCGATGGAGCCCCAGGGCGGCGACATGGATCCCGGGCCGGGCGCCATGACCGTGAGCGCCGACAGCGGGGAGCTGCTGCGCCGGCTCGACCAGGGCCTGAAAGCGTTCGATGGGTATATCGGCATCAACAACCACATGGGCAGCCGGTTCACCGAGGACCGGTCGGGGATGCGGACCGTCCTGTCCGAGCTTCACCGGCGCGGGCTGATGTTCCTGGACAGCCGCACCACGACGCGCAGCATCGCCTCCAGCGTCGCCCGGGAACTGCAGATGCCGACCATCGGCCGAGACGTCTTCCTGGACCACGACATGAGCCCTGCCGCGGTGCGGGCGAGCCTGGCCAAGGTCGAGGCCGTGGCCAAGCGGCAGGGCTACGCCATAGCGATCGGCCATCCGCACGACGCAACCGTGGAAGCCCTGACGCAATGGCTTCCGGCCGTCGCGGCGCGCGGCTTCGCGCTGGTCCCCGTCAGCGCCGTCTTGAAACACCGTCAGCCCAACGGCTGAACCGGTGCCCACGATCCACCCGAAAGCATGAAGGAGAGAACCATGAGCACGAAATACAAGGTGTCCGGCATGACCTGCGGCGGCTGCGCCCGCTCGGTCACCAATGCCATCACGGCCAAGGACGGGCAGGCCAAAGTCGAGGTCAACCTGGCGGCCGGCACCGTCGCGGTGGACGGCAACCTGTCGGCGGAAGCCGTCAAGGATGCGGTCGAAGGCGCCGGGTTCGATTTCGGCGGCATGGCGTCGGCGGCCTGACCGGCGCGGGCGATCGCGCGAAGGGACGCGGCCGGCTTTCCGCCGGCCGCGTCAGCGCGAGGAGGCGAACCTGACGGCCTCTTCCGCGGCGCGGATCAGCGCCCGGGACTTGTTGACCGTTTCCTGGTACTCGGCTTCCGGATCGCTGTCGGCGACCACGCCGCCGCCGGCCTGGACATGCATCATGCCGTCCTTCAGCACGGCGGTGCGCAGCGCGATGCAGGTGTCCATGGCGCCGTTCGCGCCGAAATAGCCGACGCAGCCGCCATAAACCCCGCGCCGGGCCTTCTCCAGCTCGTCGATGATCTCCATCGCCCGGACCTTCGGCGCACCGGACACGGTACCGGCGGGAAAGCCGGCGAACAGGGCGTCCAGCGCATCGTGCTGCGGGTCGATCGTTCCTTCCACGTTCGAAACGATGTGCATGACGTGGGAGTAGTACTCGATCACCATCCGTTCCGTCACCGTGACGGAACCGATCTCGGCCACGCGGCCGACATCGTTGCGGCCCAGGTCCAGGAGCATCAGGTGCTCCGACAGTTCCTTGGGGTCCGACAGCAGGTCGGCGGCCAGGGCCTTGTCCTCCTCCGGCGTGGCGCCGCGCTTGCGGGTGCCGGCGATCGGGCGGATCGTCACCTTGCCGTCGCGCAGCCGCACCAGTATCTCCGGGCTGGAGCCGACGATGCTGAGATCCTCGAAATCCAGGTAGAGCAGGAACGGCGACGGGTTCAGCCGCCGCAGGGCCCGGTACAGGCTGAAGGGCGGCAGTTCGAAGGGAACGCTGAACCGGTGCGAGGGCACGACCTGGAACACGTCGCCGGCCCGGATGTACTCCTTCGCCCGCTCGACGATCGCGTGGTATTCCTCCCGCGTGGTGTTCGAGACCGGCTCCGGCAGCGACCGCGTCACCGCCGTCGCCTCGCGGCGGTAGGGCAGGTTGCGCTCCAGGTCGGAGATGGCGTCGCCCAGCCGTTCCAGGGCCAGGTCGTAGGCGGCCTCGGCATCCAGGCCGGCAGCCGGCCAGACCGGAGTCACCAGGGTGATCTGGTTCTGGATCCCGTCGAACACCGCGATGATGGTCGGCCGCATCAGGATCGCGTCGGGGATGCCGAGCATGTCCGGGTTGTCGTCGGGCAGCCGCTCGATCAGCCGGACCATGTCGTAGCCCAGATAGCCGAACAATCCGGCCGCCATGGGCGGCAGTTCGGCCGGCAGGTCGATCCGGCTCTCCGCCAGGAGTGAGCGCAACGCCTGGAGCGGCGGCTCGTCGGTGGGCTCGAACGCCGCGGTGTCGAACCGGGCCCGCCGATTGATCTCGACCTTGTCGCGCCGGCAACGCCAGATCAGGTCAGGCTTCAGCCCGATGAACGAGTACCGGCCGCGCACCTCGCCGCCCGTCACCGATTCCAGAAGGAAGCAGTTGGTCTGGCCGTCGGCCAGCTTGATCATGGCCGAAACCGGGGTCTCGAGGTCGCTGACCAGGGTGGTCCAGACGACCTGGGGCCGGCCGGCCCCATAGGTTTCGACGAAGCCGGGACGGGCGGGCAGGGCCTTCATGATCGGTCAGTTCCGCTGGAACATGGAGTCGATGGTGGACTGGTGGATCGATACCGCATGGCTCTGGCGCAGCGCGTCGGTGAACTGGGCCAATAGGTCTCCCGCCATGGCCTGCTGCACTCCCTGCCGAAGCTGCGCCACCTGGGGTTCCGACGCGGCCGGATCGGCCTGCTGGATGTCGCGCAGGCGGATGACCAACTGCCCGTCCTGGGTGGGCGCCACCGCGACCTCCCCCTGGGTCATCTCGAAAAGCTGCTGGACCGACGCGGGCGGCAGTCCTCCGGTTTCCCGGCCAGCGCGCGTCAGGGGCGGGGTCACGCCCTCGATGGCGCCCGGCACCAGGGAAGCCGCCTCGATGGCCGGCGTGCCGGCCCGCAGGCGCTCGACCACTTCCTCCGCACGCTTGGCCGCCAGCTTGGAGCGCTCCTCGGCCTGCCAGGCGGCGACCACCTCGTCGCGAATGGCGTCGAGAGGGCGGAGCGCCGCAGGGGTGATGGCATCGACCCGGGCGATGAAATAGCCGCCGCCCTGGACCTCGGTCAGGTTGCCGGTGCCGCCCTGCTGAAGGGCGAAGGCCGCCTGGGCGACCTGCTGTGCGCCCGGCAGACCCTCCACCGCGCCGCCGTCCGGCCGCCGGCCGGTCGCGTCGATCGCTTCCACCCGGGTCACGCGCAGCCCGAGCCGCTGGGCCGTGTCCTCGATGCCGGCGCCGCCGGCCAGTTCGTCCTCGACCTTGTTGGCCAGTTCGTAGACCTGGTCGACCGCGCGATCGCGCTTCAGCTCGGCCGCGAGGGTATCCCGCACCTGCTCGAAGGTCTGAACGCTGCCCGGCTCGATGTCCTTGATGCGCATGATATGCCAGCCGAGCGGGCTCTGGACCGGCGCGCCGACCGCCCCTTCCTGGAGGGCGAACACCGGCTCGGCCAGTTCGCCCAGCAGGTCCTCGCGGGCGAGGCTGTTGAGCGTCAGCACCTCGGCGCCGGCGCCGGCAGCGGCCTCATCGAGGTTCTGGCCCTGGCTGAGCGCCGTTTCGATCTTCCGCGCGGTCGCTTCGTCCTCGACCAGGACCTGATCGACGGTGCGGCGCTCGGGCGTCTGGAACTCGGCGGCGCGCGCATCGTAGGCGGCCTGCAGATCCTCGTCGGAAACGGCGATCTCGTCGGCGACGTCGTCGACCGTCAGCAGGCCGACCGTCAGCGTGCGGAACTCCGGCGCCGTGAAGCGGACCGCCTTCTCCTGGTGGAAGGAGGCCAGGGCGGCATCGTCGGGCACGCCGACATCGCCCATGGCGGCGTTGAGCACAAGGATCGTCTCGGCGACGCGACGCTCCGCCTGCCGGCGGAACAGGTCCTCCACCAGCGGCGCCGGGGCCTGGGCGCCCGCCGCGACCGCGCCGACCAGCTGGGTCCGCTTGATCTCCGCCCGCAGGATCTGAACGTAACCTTCCTCGGTCAGCTGGTTGGCGGCCAGCACGCGGCGGAACTGGTCGGGGTCGAACTGGCCGAGCTGGTTCCGGAACGCCGGCTCCTCGCGCAATTCGTTCAGCACCAGCTGGTCGCTGACCCGGAGCCCGGCCTCGTCGGCCGCCTGGCTCAGCAGGGTGCGCTGGACGAGTTGTTCCAGCGTCTGGTCGACCAGGCCCAGTTGGCGGGCCTGCTCGGCGTCGATCTGCCCCCCCAGCATCTGGCGCAGCCTGTTCAGTTCCTGGCGGAAAGCATTGTCCAGCTCCTGTGTGGAGATCTTCACGTCCCCGACCTCGGCGACGGTGGTGTCGGTCCGGCCACGGAAGATGTCGCCGATACCCCATACCGCGAAGCTGAGGATCAGGAGGGCGAACAGGATCTTGACGACCCAGGAACCAACGGTGCTGCGCAGGGCTTGAAGCATGTTCCAACGTCTTGAAAGCGGGGCCGGTCGAACCGGCAACTATGATGACATTGCGACGGCGCCGCCGCCGATGGCGCGGCATCATAGGAGCCGGTACACACAGCGGCAACAGAGGATTTCCCGCGGCAATCTCCGCCGCCACCGCGGATGAGCGCAGTTGTGGAATTGGCGGCCGGCACTTGCTAGACAGCATTCCACATACCATGCAACCCACGACGAGATGGAGCCCATGCCCGCACGCCGCAAGCTGATCGCCGGAAACTGGAAGATGAACGGCCTCCAAGCCACCGGGCTGGAACTGGCGACCGACCTGGCCCGCCGGCTGGCGGCGGCCGGGACCGTCGGATTCGACATGCTGGTCTGCCCGCCCGCCACCCTGGTCAATCCGGTCGCGGGCGCAGTCGCCGGCACTCCGCTCGCGGTCGGCGGGCAGGACTGCCATCCGAAGGAATCGGGCGCCCACACCGGCGACGTCAGCGCCGCGATGCTGGCCGACGCGGGCGCGGGTTTCGTGATCGTCGGGCACTCCGAGCGGCGGCAGAACCACGGCGAGGACGACGCCCTGGTCGCGGCCAAGGCCGCCGCCGTCCACGCCGCCGGTCTGGTCGCGATCATCTGCGTCGGCGAGACGCTGGAGCAGCGGGAAGCGGGGCAGGCGCTGGACGTCGTCGCCTCCCAGATCGCGGGCTCGCTCCCCTCGGGCGCCGATGCCGCGAACACCGTCATCGCCTACGAGCCGGTCTGGGCGATCGGCACGGGCAAGACCGCGACCGCCGCCGACGTGGCCGAGGTGCATGCCCATATCCGCGGGACGCTCGCCGGCCGGGCCGGGAGTCCCGATGCGGTGCGGATCCTGTATGGCGGTTCGGTGAAGCCGTCCAACGCCGCGGAGCTGATGGCGGTCGAGGACGTTGACGGCGCCCTGGTGGGCGGCGCCAGCCTGGTCACCGACGATTTTTGGGCCATCGCGGAAACTTGCCGCTAGCGAAACCGGCGGCGAGTTAGTAAATATCGGCCGGAGGCGCGCCAAGCCCATCCGAAAGGGGCGGCTGGCGCGCTTATCGGTTTTTGAGAATGGTTTTCTTTTCAGAGAAGGTTTCCGAACCATGGAAGCAGTGGTTCTGGTCGTGCACCTGCTGATCGCGATCTCGCTGATCGGCGTGGTGCTGGTTCAGAAGTCGGAAGGCGGCGGCCTGGGCATCGGCGGCGGCGGCGGTGGCGGCATGATGTCGGCCCGCGGCACGGCGAACCTGTTGACCCGCACGACCGCCGTCCTGGCGGGCTGCTTCATGCTGACGAGCCTTGTTCTGGCGGTCATGGCCGGCGGTCACTCCACTCCGCGGTCGATCATCGATTCGATGCCGCCGGCCCCCCAGCAGTCGGCTCCCCCGGCGGACGCGCCGCCGGCACCTCCCGCCGCACCGTCGGCACCCGTCTCCCAGTAGACGGCGGGGCCCGGGGACAGGGCCGGGCATCAAGTGGTCGGGAGGCGGCTGATCGGCCGCCTCTCTCATTTCAGGCATTAGTGTTCACTCCCGGATCGGCAAGGCACCATGACTCGGTACATTTTCATTACCGGCGGCGTCGTTTCCTCGCTCGGCAAGGGCCTCGCCTCGGCGGCCCTGGGTGCGCTGCTCCAGGCGCGCGGCTTCAAGGTTCGCCTGCGCAAGCTCGACCCCTACCTCAACGTCGATCCGGGCACCATGAGCCCGTACCAGCACGGCGAGGTCTACGTCACCGACGACGGGGCGGAAACCGACCTCGACCTCGGCCATTACGAGCGGTTCACCGGCGTCTCGGCGCGCCGGAGCGACAACGTCACGACGGGGCGGATCTACTCCACGGTGATCCAGCGCGAGCGGCGCGGCGACTATCTGGGCGCCACGGTCCAGGTGATCCCGCACGTGACCGACGCCATCAAGGAGTTCATCCGCGCCGACATCACGGACGAGGACTTCGTCCTGTGCGAGATCGGCGGCACCGTCGGCGACATCGAGAGCACGCCCTTCCTGGAGGCGATCCGCCAGTTCGGCAACGAGGTCGGGACCGACCGCGCGCTGTTCATCCATCTGACGTTGCTGCCCTACATCCCGTCGGCCGGCGAACTGAAGACCAAGCCGACCCAGCACTCGGTGAAGGAACTGCTGAGCGTCGGCATCCAGCCGACGATCCTGCTGTGCCGCGCCGACCGCCCGATCCCCGAGAGCGAGCGCCGCAAGATCGGCCTGTTCTGCAACATCCGTCAGGAGCGGGTGATCGCGGCCCTCGACGTGGACACGATCTACGCGGTTCCGATCAGCTACCACGAGCAGGGCTTCGACGTTCAGGTGCTGAGCTATTTCGGCCTGCCCCACGATGGCGAGCCGGACCTCAGCCGCTGGCGCCGCATCGTCCACACCGTCCGCCAGCCCGAGGGCGAGGTGACCATCGCCGTGGTCGGCAAGTACACGAGCCTGCTCGACAGCTACAAGTCGCTGGCCGAGGCGCTGATCCATGGCGGCATCGCCAACAATGTCCGGGTCAAGCTGGACTGGATCGACGCTGAGATCTTCGAATCCGACGACGCGGTCCAGCATCTGGAGCATGTCCACGGCATCCTGGTGCCCGGCGGTTTCGGCGAGCGCGGCTCGGAAGGCAAGATCCGGGCGGTCCAGTTCGCCCGCGAGCACAAGGTGCCCTATTTCGGCATCTGTTTCGGCATGCAGATGGCGGTGATCGAGGCGGCGCGGCACATGGCCGACGTGCCGAACGCCGGCTCCACGGAGTTCGGCCGCGACGTGGTCCCCGTGGTCGGCCTGATGACCGAATGGCAACGCGGCAACCAGACCGAACAGCGCACGGGCACCGACGACCTGGGCGGCACCATGCGCCTGGGAGCCTATCCCTGCCGGCTGGTCGAGGGCTCCAAGATCCGCGAGATCTACAATTCCGAAACGATCAGCGAGCGGCATCGGCACCGCTACGAGGTCAACATCAACTTCCGCGGCCAGCTGGAATCGGCCGGCCTGCTGTTCTCTGGCCTCTCTCCCGACGGAGCCCTGCCGGAGATCGTGGAACTGCCGGGCCACCCCTGGTTCGTCGGCGTGCAGTTCCATCCCGAGTTGAAGTCGAAGCCGCTGAGCCCGCATCCGCTGTTCACCGACTTCATCCGGGCCGCGATCGATCAGAGCCGGCTGGTCTGATCAGGGCGGCAGGCGGCGCGGTCTCCGGAGCCGTGCCGCCTGCCGCCTTGATAACCCGCCCTCCAGCCTTTATGACTGCGCCCCGACAACGCCAATAAGCCACCTCGGGGTAAGCATGTCCGTCATCACCGACATCCACGCGCGAGAGATTCTCGACAGCCGCGGCAATCCGACCGTCGAGGTCGACGTCACCCTGGAATCCGGCGCCTTCGGCCGGGCGGCCGTCCCGTCGGGAGCCTCGACCGGCGCCCATGAAGCGGTCGAGCTGCGCGATGGCGACAAGGGCCGCTATGGCGGCAAGGGCGTGCTGAAGGCGGTCGATGCCGTCAACGGCGAGATCTTCGACGCGCTGGCGGGCATGGAGGCCAGCGAGCAGGGTGCCGTGGACGCGCTGATGCTCGACCTGGACGGCACGCCCAACAAGGGCAGGATCGGCGCCAATGCGATCCTGGGCGTCAGCCTGGCGGTCGCCAAGGCCTCGGCCCAGGAAGCCGACCTGCCGCTCTACCGCTATGTCGGCGGCGCCTTCGCCAACATGCTGCCGGTCCCCATGATGAACATCATCAACGGCGGCGCCCATGCGGACAACCCGATCGACATCCAGGAGTTCATGATCATGCCGGTCGCGGCGGAGAGCTGCGCCGACGCGATCCGGATGGGCGCCGAGGTTTTCCAGTCCCTGAAGAAGAAGCTGAAGGACGCCGGCCACAACACCAATGTCGGCGACGAGGGCGGCTTCGCCCCCAACCTCGCCTCGACCGACGATGCGCTCGGCTTCGTGATGAAGGCGATCGAGGCCGCCGGCTACAGGCCGGGCGAGGACATCATGCTGGCCCTGGATGCCGCCTCGACCGAGTTCTTCAAGGACGGCAAGTACGACCTTGCGGGCGAGGGCAAGGTGCTCGACGCCGAGGCCATGGTGTCCTACTGGACCGACCTGATCGGCCGCTACCCGATCATCTCGATCGAGGACGGCATGGCCGAGGACGACTGGGACGGCTGGGCGGCCCTGACGGCGGCGCTCGGCGGCAAGGTCCAGCTGGTCGGCGACGATCTGTTCGTGACCAACCCGGTCCGCCTGACCGACGGCATCGCCAAAGGCGTGGGCAACTCCATCCTGGTGAAGGTCAACCAGATCGGCAGCCTGTCGGAGACGCTCCATGCCGTGGAGATCGCCCACAAGGCCTCCTACACCGCCGTGATGTCCCACCGGTCGGGCGAGACCGAGGATGCTACCATCGCGGACCTGGCGGTCGCGACCAACTGCGGCCAGATCAAGACCGGATCCCTGTCCCGGTCGGACCGCCTGGCCAAATACAACCAGCTGATCCGGATCGAGGAACAGCTCGGCAGTTCGGCGCGCTTCGCGGGAAAGAGCGTGATCCGCGGGTAACGCCGCAACATTTGCGGCATCCGTTGCCCAATCGATAGTTTTCGTTTGACGCGATGGAATTCTTCGTGATTCCATCGCGTCATGACTGCAATCGATCATGTAAAAGACGCCGTGGGCCGCGCCCTGCGTCAGACGATCGGCCCCGCGATCGGGGCCGCCATCGTCGGCTATTTCGCGTATCACGCGGTCCAGGGCGACCGCGGCCTGATCGCGCTTTCTCATCTCCAGAACGAGATCCTACAAGCCCAGGCCACCCTGGCCCAGGTCAGCGAACAGCGCATCGAGCTCGAGAAGCGCGCGTCGCTGCTGCGCCGTGATCATCTTGATCCGGACATGTTGGATGAACGTGCCCGGGCGGTGCTGAACTACAGCCACCCGGACGACGTTATCATTCTCGTACCGCGTAGCAGCGTTGCGCCGCCAGTAACCGCCGGTCAGCCCTGATCACCGAGGCGCTGAAAAGCGTTGCATTGCCATAAGCTTAACCGAATCCGGGTTAAGGCCAAATTCACGTTAGATAACAAGGTATTGCGAGAAATGCTGTTGCGCTGTGGGCGGTACGGCGTTAGTTCTATCCCAAGCAAGAGCCTGGGCGGGAAGGGACGGACCCCTCCCGCCTAACATCGGGAGGAGCACTTGGCTACGTCCAGACGTCGCAAGCCGCAGGCTGACGAAACCCCTCAATATTCACCCGAGGAACTGCTCAAGTACTATCGCGAGATGCTGCTCATCCGCCGCTTCGAGGAGAAGGCCGGGCAGATGTACGGCATGGGCCTCATCGGTGGCTTCTGCCACCTGTATATCGGCCAGGAAGCGGTGGTCGTGGGCATGCAGAACGTCCTGATCCCCGGCGACAGCATCATCACCAGCTACCGCGACCACGGCCACATGCTGGCCACCGACATGGACCCGAAAGGCGTCATGGCGGAGCTGACCGGACGCCGCGGCGGCTATTCGAAGGGCAAGGGCGGCTCGATGCACATGTTCAGCCGCGAGAAGAAGTTCTTCGGCGGCCACGGCATCGTCGGCGCTCAGGTGCCGATCGGCACCGGCCTCGCCTTCGGGCACAAGTATTCCCAGGACGGCAACATCAACGTCACCTATCTCGGTGACGGCGCCATCAACCAGGGACAGGTTTACGAGAGCTTCAACATGGCGGCTCTCTGGAAGCTCCCGGTAATCTACGTGATCGAGAACAACAAGTACGCCATGGGCACCTCGCAGCACCGCGCCTCCGCCGGCGAGCTGTGCGAGCGCGGCAGCGCCTACGGCATCCCCGGGCACGTGGTCGACGGCATGAACGTGCTTGCCGTCAGGGAGGCCTCCGAGGAAGCGGCCGCCCATGCGCGCGAGGGCAACGGCCCGGTCATCCTCGAGATGAAGACCTACCGTTACCGCGGCCATTCCATGTCCGACCCGGCCAAGTACCGCACCAAGGAAGAAGTCACCAAGATGCGGACGGAAATGGACCCGATCGACAACCTCAAGAAGCTGCTGCTGGATAACGGCTCGGCCGACGAGGACGCGCTGAAGGCCATCGACCGGGACATCAAGAATATCGTGGCCGAGGCCGCGGAGTTCGCGACGCAGAGTCCGGAACCCGATCCCGCCGAGCTTTGGACCGACATCCTGGTCGACGCTTAAGTCGCAACATCAGCTTGAGGTCACCCCGGGGCGCCGCCGCCACGCCGGCGTCGCCCCTCCCGTTGCCGCCCGAAGAAGACGGAACGGGAAACCGGTGCCGGAGGAACTGCAATGCCGATTGAAATTCTGATGCCAGCGCTGTCGCCGACCATGACGGAAGGCAAGCTGGCCAAGTGGGTCAAGCAGGAAGGCGACGACGTCAAGTCGGGCGACGTCCTGGCGGAGATCGAGACCGACAAGGCGACCATGGAGGTCGAGGCGGTCGAGGAAGGCAAGCTGGGCAAGATCCTGATCGCCGAGGGCACCGAGGGCGTCGCCGTCAACACCCCGATAGCATTGCTGATGGGCGAGGACGAGGACGCCAGCAAGCTGGAGACGCCGGAGGTTTCCGACAACACGCCGCAGTCCGTCGCCCTCCAGAAGGTCAAGGGCGAGGACGAGACCAAGCCGACCCTGCCGGTCTCCCCCCCGGCCGGCGAGAAGGCCGCCCCGCCGGCCAGCGACGAGGACAAGTACTTCGAGAAGAGCGTCAAGCTGACGGTGCGCGAGGCGCTCCGCGACGCCATGGCGGAAGAGATGCGCCGTGACGACAAGGTCTTCGTCATGGGCGAGGAGGTCGCCGAGTACCAGGGCGCCTACAAGGTGACCCAGGGCCTGCTGGCGGAGTTCGGCGACCGCCGCGTGATCGACACGCCGATCACCGAGCACGGCTTCGCCGGCCTCGGCGTCGGCGCCGCCTTCCACGGGCTGAAGCCGGTGGTCGAGTTCATGACGTTCAACTTCGCCATGCAGGCGATCGACCACATCATCAACTCCGCCGCCAAGACCCTCTACATGTCCGGCGGCCAGATGGGCTGCCCGATCGTCTTCCGCGGGCCGAACGGCGCCGCATCGCGCGTCGCGGCCCAGCACTCTCAGGAATATTCCAGCTGGTACGCCCACGTGCCGGGCCTGAAGGTGGTCGCGCCCTATTCGGCGTCCGACGCCAAGGGCCTGCTGAAGTCCGCGATCCGCGATCCCAACCCGGTCGTGTTCCTGGAACACGAGATCCTGTACGGCCACAGCTTCGACGTGCCGGAGGATCCCGAGTTCATCATCCCGATCGGCCGCGCCAAGATCCTGCGGGCCGGCAAGGACGTGACGATCACCGCCTTCTCCTACATGGTCGGCCAGGCGCTGGCAGCCGCCGAGCGCTTGGCGGAGCAGGGCATCGAGGCCGAGGTGATCAACCTCCGCACGATCCGTCCGCTCGATACCGAGACGATCGTCAACAGCGTCAAGAAGACCAACCGGCTCGTATCGGTCGAGGAGGGCTGGCCGTTCGCCGGCATCGGCGCCGAGATGTCCGCCCTGATGATGGAGCAGGCGTTCGATTACCTGGATGCCCCGGTCTACCGGGTGCACGGCGCCGACGTGCCGATGCCGTACGCCGCCAACCTGGAGAAACTCGCCCTGCCGCAGCCCGAGGACATCGAAAAGGCTGCCAAGGCCGTTCTGTACCGGAGCTGACGCGACAACAAGACGGCGCGCCGGCACTGCTTCCGGCGCGCCCTCGGGGGGACACTAGATGCCGATTGAAATCACGATGCCGGCGCTGTCGCCGACGATGACCGAGGGCAACCTCGCGAAATGGCTCAAGAAGGAAGGCGACAAGGTCGAGTCCGGCGATGTCATCGCCGAGATCGAGACCGACAAGGCCACGATGGAAGTCGAAGCGGTCGATGAAGGCACGCTGGGCAAGATCGTGGTCCCCGAAGGCACCCAGGGCGTCGCCGTCAACCAGGTGATCGCGCTCCTCCTGGAGGAGGGCGAGGACGCCTCCGCCCTGGACGGCGGCGGCAAGCCCGCGCCGAAGCCGGCGGACAAGCCCGCCGACGGCGCCGCCCCGGCGGCCCCCGCGCCCAAGGCCGATGCCGCCCAGGCCCCGGCCGCCCAGGCTGCTCCGTCCCATGACGGCGCCCGCGTCTTCGCGAGCCCCCTCGCCAAGCGCATGGCCGAGCAGGCCGGCCTGGACCTGGCGCAGATCCAGGGCAGCGGCCCCAACGGCAGGATCGTCAAGCACGACGTCGAGGCCGCGGTTTCCGGCGGCACCGCCAAGAAGGGCGCCAAGCCTGCCGCGGCGGAGGCTCCCAAGATCGAGGCGCCCAAGTCGGCTCCGTCGGCCGCGGCCGGGCAGGCGGCCAGCCAGTCGCCGGCAGCGGTCCCGTCGGCGCAGAAGCCCGCCGGCGTCGACGCCCGGGACTTCTCGACCAAGCTGGGGATGAAGTTCCGCGAGATCCCGAACACGGGCATGCGCAAGGTCATCTCGCGCCGCCTGACCGAGGCCAAGCAGACCGTCCCGCACTTCTACCTGACCATCGACCTTCAGATCGACCAGCTTCTGAAGACCCGGGCCGAGTTGAACGGCCGGTCGGACGAGTACAAGCTGTCGGTCAACGATTTCGTCATCCGGGCCTCGGCGCTCGCACTGAAGAAGGTGCCGGCCGCCAACTCCGCCTGGACCGACGACGCGATCCTCCAGTACGAGAACGCCGACATCTCGGTCGCGGTCGCGACCCCGACCGGCCTGATCACGCCGATCATCAAGGCGGCCGAGACCAAGGGCCTGGTCGAGATCTCGAACTCCATGAAGGACATGGCGAAGCGCGCCCGCGACGGCAAGCTGAAGCCGGAGGAGTTCCAGGGCGGGACCTTCTCGATCTCCAACCTGGGCATGTTCGGCATCCGCGAGTTCGGCGCGATCATCAACCCGCCGCAGGGCTGCATCCTGGCTGTCGGCGCCGGCGAGCAGCGGCCGATCGTCAAGGACGGGGCGCTCGCCGTCGCGACCATGATGAGCTGCACGCTGTCGGTCGACCACCGCGTGGTGGACGGCGCGGTCGGCGCCGAGTTCCTCGCCGCCTTCAAGAAGCTGATCGAAGATCCGCTGTCGATGCTGCTCTAAGGGGAGACAAGCCTGTGGCTGATACTGAATTCGACCTCATCGTCATCGGTGGCGGACCCGGCGGCTACGTCGCCGCGATCCGGGCGGCGCAGCTCGGCATGAAGACCGCCGTCGTCGAGCGCGAGCACCTGGGCGGCATCTGCCTGAACTGGGGCTGCATCCCGACCAAGGCTCTGCTGCGCTCGGCCGAGGTGTCGCACCTGCTGCACCACCTGGACGAATACGGCTTCTCCGCCAAGGAGATCAGCTTCGACCTCCAGAAGGTGGTCAAGCGGTCGCGGGGCGTCGCCTCCCAGCTCTCCGGCGGCGTCAAGCACCTGCTCAAGAAGAACAAGGTCACCGTCATCGACGGCCATGCCACCCTGCTCGGCAAGGGCAGGATCAAGGTCGAGAAGGACGGCACCACCACCGTCGGCGAATTCCAGGCCAAGCACATCATCATCGCGACCGGTGCGCGGGCCCGCGAGTTCCCGAACATGAAGGCCGATGGCAAGCTGGTTTGGACCTATCGCCATGCGATGGTTCCGGACACCATGCCCAAGTCGATCCTGGTGATCGGCTCCGGCGCCATCGGCATCGAGTTCGCGAGCTTCTACCTGAACATGGGCGCCAAGGTGATCGTGGCCGAGATGGTCGACCGCATCCTCCCCGCGGAGGACGAGGAGATCAGCGCCATGGCCCGCAAGTCGTTCGAGAAGCAGGGCATGAAGATCCACACCAGCGCCAAGGTCGGTGAGTTCCAGAAGGGCGCCGACAGCGTCACCACCACGATCGAGGCCAACGGGAAGACCGAGACCATCACGGTCGACCGGGTCATCCTGGCGGTCGGGATCGTCGGCAACGTCGAGAACATCGGCCTCGAGAACACCAAGGTGAAGACCGAGAAGTCGCACATCCTGGTCAACGAGTGGCTGGAGACCGACGAGCCCGGACTCTACGCCATCGGCGACGTGGTCGGCGCTCCCTGGCTGGCCCATAAGGCGAGCCACGAGGGCGTGATCTGCGTCGAGCACATCGCCGGGATCAAGGAGGCCCACCCGATCGACGTCCGCAACATCCCGGGCTGCACCTACTCGCACCCGCAGGTCGCCAGCGTCGGCCTCAGCGAGGCGAAGGCGAAGGAGGCGGGCTACGAGGTCAAGGTCGGCCGCTTCCCCTTCATCGGCAACGGCAAGGCGATCGCGCTCGGCGAACCGGAAGGCATGGTCAAGACGGTGTTCGACGCCAAGACGGGCGAGTTGCTGGGCGCTCACATGATCGGCGCCGAGGTGACCGAGCTGATCCAGGGCTACGGCATCGCCAAGACCATGGAGACGACCGAAGCCGAACTGATGCACACCATCTTCCCGCACCCGACACTGTCGGAGATGATGCATGAGTCGGTCCTCGCCGCCTACGGCAGGGCGATCCACTACTGACGGCCAGTCGCCCGTGCCGCGGCTCCCGACCCTGCGGCACGGCGTCTCCCTATCGAGGCTATTGGGTCAATTTGCACCTTGATGTCCGTGTCGGGGCGGTACACTTCTGGCATAGGCATATGGAGCTTGATGGAATCATGACCGCATCCCCCCCGATCGACCGCGTCCGCCATCCGGAAAAGGCCCACCGGCCCGATAACCCGGTGCAGCGCAAACCGGACTGGATCAGGGTCAAGGCCCCGGTTTCCGCCGAATATGCGGAGACGCGGCGCCTGATGCGCGGACTGAAGCTGAACACGGTCTGCGAAGAGGCGGCCTGCCCGAACATCGGCGAGTGCTGGAAGAAGAAGCACGCCACCTTCATGATCCTGGGTGCCGTCTGCACCCGCGCCTGCGCCTTCTGCAACGTGGCGACCGGACGCCCGGACCTCCTCGACCCGCACGAGCCCGACAACGTCGCCGAAGCCGTCGGTTCGCTGGGCCTGGAGCACGTCGTCATCACCTCGGTCGACCGCGACGACCTGGACGACGGGGGCGCCGACCACTTCGCCCGCACGATCCGCAGCATCCGCGAGGCCGCTCCGGCCACCACGATCGAGATTCTGACCCCCGACTTCATGCGCAAGAAGGGTGCCGTCGAACATGTCGCCAGGGCGCGGCCGGACGTGTTCAACCACAATCTGGAAACCGTGCCGCGGCTCTATCCGACGATCCGGCCGGGCGCGCGTTACTTTACCTCCCTCAACCTGTTGTCCCGTGCGAAGGAGCTGGAACCCGGCATCTTCACGAAGTCCGGCATCATGGTCGGGCTTGGCGAGACCAAGGAAGAGGTGTTGCAGGTGATGGACGACCTTCGGGCGGCCGAGGTGGATTTCCTGACCATCGGCCAGTATCTCCAACCCACGCCCAAGCACGCCGCGGTGGACCGCTTCGTTACGCCGGACGAGTTCGCCAGCTACGCGGCGATCGCGCGCGGTAAAGGCTTCCTGATGGTGTCCAGTTCGCCGCTGACCCGCTCGTCCTACCATGCGGGCGACGACTTCCGACGGATGCGCGACGCGCGCGACGCCAAGCTTGCCGCGGCCGCCGCCTCCTAAGGAAACCTGATGCCGACACACGCAGAGAAGCGGGTACTGCCCTACAAGCCGGAGCAGATGTACGACCTCGTGGCCGACATCGAGAGGTATCCGGAATTTCTCCCCTGGTGCCTGGCGGCGCGGATCCGCAAGCGGGAAGGGAACGTGATCTACGCCGACCTGATCATCGGGTTCAAGATGATCCGGGAACGCTTCACGTCCCGCGTGACCCTGAGCCCGCCCGACCGGATCGACGTCTCCTATACCGAAGGCCCGTTCAGCTACCTGAACAACCACTGGATGTTCCTGCCGACGGAAGACGGCGGCTGCCTGATCGATTTCTACGTCGATTTCGAGTTCCGCTCGAAGATGCTCCAGAAGATCATCGGGGTGCTGTTCAACGAGGCCGTCCGCCGCATGGTCGCGGCATTCGAGAGCCGGGCCCGCCAGCTTTACGGCGACGGCACGGCCACCGCAGGCACCACGACCTCGACGCCGGCCTGAGGGGCCGTCCCGGGTCTTATCTGTTGGGACGCATTGTACGAGGGGCAGGGACTTGTCCGCACAAAGCCATCGACAGGCAAGGGACCGCCGGGTCCGGCAAGCGGCAGGCCGGAGGTCCGCCGTTTCGTCCTGTGACCTGTGGGGAACTTGACGATGCTTCGGTGGAGACGATGAGGGAGGCGGTGGAGTCTTTCAGCGACCTCAATGTCATCGAGTTCGTGCCCGGAGCCATGCCGGTCGGAGGAGACGAGGCGGCGGTAGCCGCATCGGCAAGGAAGCTGCCCGTGTGGAACCTCGCGGCTGATGGAAAGTTGTCCAGCCATCCGCCCCGGAAGCCCCGCCTTCGTTCCTGAACAGCCACACCTCAGGCACCCCATGGCGAACAGAAACGCTTCAGCCCCGGCGCTTCGCCGTTTCGGCCCCGCCTCGGCCGTCGAGGCCCAGCGGGTCGCGCGGACGCCCCGGCCGATCGGGGACTACGCAGGCCGCAGTGGGTACGACCCGGCGTTCGTGGATGCTGCGCAGCCGCTCCCCCTGCCCGGGAGCGGAGCCTGGGAGGTCGCCGGCGTCGATCCCGCGGCGCTGTCGGACGGCGACCATCCCCACGAACTCAAATACACCCATTTCTCCGTCAAGGTCTCGAAGAAGCGGCGGCTGCCGCTGTTCAGCGCCGTCAACATCGACGGCGCCAAGTCGGACCGGACGGTCAAGCGTACGAATATCTGGCGGTTCGATCCGCGCATCGGGCGGGAGTTCCAGATCCTCGACGGCGTCTACGGCGGCGACAAGGAAGGATTCTTCAGCCGCGGGCACATGACGCGCCGGGAGGATCCGAACTGGGGGGACAAGAAGACGGCCAAGCTGGCCGACGCCGACACCTTCCACGCCACCAACGCCTGCCCGCAGCGGCAGTCGTTCAACGGTGGCATTTGGCTCGGGCTGGAGGACTATATCCTCGACAACACCGATCAGGAGAACATCCGGATCTCGGTCATCACCGGCCCTGTGTTTCAGGACGACGATCCCGTCTATTACGACGTTCCGATCCCCCTGGAGTTCTGGAAGGTCGTCGTCTTCACCAACGCGGCCACCCGCCAGCTCACCGCGATAGGCTACAAGCGCTCGCAGGCCCGCCTGCTGCCGACGCGGCGGCGGCGTTTCATTTTCGGCGACTTCCAGGACTCACAGGTCAGCATCGCCGGCCTGTCCGAGGACACGGGATTGGATTTCAGCGCCTACGTGCCCTTCGACGTGCTCGAAAAGGGCGATCCCGGCATGCAGATCGCCCTGGCCAGCGTCAAGGACCTTTACCTGTCGCCCTGAGACGCCACTCCGGCCGCCAGTTCCAGGGCGAACATCACCGCCGCCCGCCGCACCGCCGACCGGTCGCCCTCGAACACCCTGCGCTCGTGGCGGAGCGCGCCGCCGCGCTTGGCGACCCCGAAATAGACCAGGCCGACCGGCTTGCCCGGCGTGGCGCCGCCCGGCCCGGCGATTCCGGTGACCGCGACAGCGGCATCCGCACGGGAATGGGCGACCGCGCCGGCCGCCATCGCCTCCGCCACCTCGGCGCTGACGGCGCCGACCCGGCCGATCAGGTCGGACGGCACGCCCAGCAATTCCGTCTTCGCCTCGTTGGAGTATGTCACGAAGCCCCGCTCCACGACGCTGGACGAGCCGGCGATCTCCGTCAGGGCTCCGGCTATCAGACCGCCGGTGCAGGACTCCGCCGTCGCCAGCTTCAGGCCCGCCGCGTCGAAGGCGGCGAGGACGACTCGCGCGCGGTCCAGGACATCGTCGGGAAACATCGGCGCTTCCTCCCCCTTCAGGTCGCCGGCAGGCGGATGGTAGCCACCGCCTGCGCCGCGATGCCTTCGCCCCGGCCGGTGAAGCCCAGACGTTCCGTCGTGGTCGCCTTGACGCTGACCCGGTCAGGCGCGATCCCCAGCAACTCGGCCATACGGGCGACCATGGCCTCGCGATGCGGACCGATCTTCGGGCGCTCGCAGATCAGCGTCACGTCGGCATGGGCGATCATGCCGCCGCGGGCGCGGACCATTCCGACCGCATGGCGCAGGAACAGGCCGCTGTCGGCACCGCGCCACTGCGGGTCGCTCGGCGGGAAATGGCTGCCGATGTCGCCGGCGGCCAGAGCGCCCAGGATCGCGTCGGTCAGGGCATGGAGTCCCACGTCGGCGTCGGAGTGGCCTTCCAGCCGCGCCTCGTGCGGCACCTCGACGCCGCACAGCACCACATGGTCGCCGGGCGAGAACCGGTGGACGTCGTAGCCCATCCCGGTCCGCACGTCCGGCGGCAGGGAGGCGTTCATCAGCATGGCGGCCTGCGCCATATCATCGCGATTGGTCACTTTCAGATTGTCCGCGTTGCCTTCCACCAGAGCCACTTCCAGCCCGGCCCGCTCGGCCAGCGCCGCGTCGTCGGTCAGTTCGGCACCGGCCAGTTCCCGGTGCGCCCGCAGGATCTCCTGGAAGCGGAAGCCCTGCGGCGTCTGGGCGCGCCACAGGCCGGCGCGCTCGACCGTGCCGCTGACGAGGCCGCCGGTGGCGCGCTTGAGCGTGTCCGTCACCGGCACGGCGGCGATCGCGGCGGGCACCTCGTCGAGCCTGTCCCGCACGGCGCGGATCGTGGCTTCGCCGACCAGCGGCCGGGCGGCGTCGTGGATCAGCACGAAGGCGGGCGCCGGGTCGCGGGCGGCCAGCCGCTCCAGCCCGAGACGGACCGATTCCTGGCGCGTGGCGCCGCCCGCCACGGGTTCGGGCAGATCCAGGCCGGCGACCGCGGCATCATAAAGCTCGCGGTGGCCGGGTTGGATCACCACCTGGACGGCATCGACGCCGGGATGCCGAAGAAACGCGCCGACCGTATGGTGCAGCACGGCACGGCTCCCCAAATCCTGGTATTGTTTGGGGCGGTCGCCGCCGAAGCGTTCTCCGCTGCCGGCGGCGACGATCAGTGCCACGCATGAAGTCATGGTCGAGTCCGCATTCTTCGAAGCACCTTGGAAGTTTCGGGCACCGAGCCTAGCCTGTCGCGCCGCTGCAGCCAAGCGGCCATCCGGACCGGAGTAGAACGGAAAAGCATGTTCCAGAACGTCATGTTCAGCCTCACCGCCCTGCTGGCATTGATGCCGGCCTCGCTGCTGGCATACATGCGCGACGGATTCCGGCAGGGCAGGGGACCGGATGCGGTGTTCTGGGCCGTCCTGTTCGTGGCCGTCGCCGGTCCGCTCGCCTGGTCCGTGGTCCAGCTCGACGGTACATGGCGCACCGGGCTGTCCACGACGCTATGGGTCAGCATCACCGCCTGCATGGTTCTGTATGCCGGCCTGTGCCTGACCACTCGCTCCGGCTGGCGGCTGATGCCGCTGCTGCTGCCCTACCTGATGCTGGTGGGCCTGTTCGCGACGGCCACGGCAGAGGCCCCGGACCCGACGCTGAGCGCCGCGGCCCCGACCGTCTGGGTCGACCTGCACATCGCGGTGTCGGTCACGACCTATGCCCTGTTGACGCTGGCGGCCGTCGCGGCGCTGGCAGCTTTCCTGCAGGAGCGCGCCCTGAAGGCCAAGCGGCCGACCGCGCTGACCCGCATGCTGCCGCCGATGGCCGACAGCGAGCAGCTCCAAGGGCGCTTGCTGGTGGCGTCGGAGATCGTCCTGGGCCTGGGCCTGGCGACCGGCATGTCGGTCCTTTACTTCGAGCAGGGCGCCGTGTTTCGAGTCGATCACAAGACAGTTCTTTCTGTCGCCACCTTTCTCGTCATCGGCGGACTGCTGATCGCCCATGCCGCGACCGGCGTGCGGGGCAAGCGGGCCGCCCGCTTTGTACTTCTTGCTTTTCTGCTGCTTACTTTGGGTTATCCGGGCGTCAAATTCGTCACGAATATTTTAATTTCATGAGCTAACCGGCTCTAAACTGCTCCGGAAAGCCGAATTGGTTCCAGCCATGACCCAAGTGATAGTTTCATCGGCATTCTTCGCGCTTGCGATATTTTCCGGATGCGTGCTAGCCTGCACAAAATGACAGCATTACAGGGATTTGCCCAAAGAATGGGCATTAGCATCGGATCCATCAGGATTGACGACCCCGTCATCCTGGCCCCCATGTCGGGCGTGTCGGACATGCCGTTCCGCCGTCTGGTCAAGCGAGCCGGCGCCGGCCTCGTCGTATCGGAGATGATCGCCAGCCAGGCGATGATCCGCGCGTCGCGCCAGACCATGAAGATGGCGACCAACTGCGCCGAGGAATTTCCCATGGCCGTGCAACTCGCCGGATGCGAGCCGGCGGTCATGGCGGAAGCGGCCAGACTGAACCAGGACCGGGGCGCCGCGCTGATCGACATCAATTTCGGCTGCCCGGTGAAGAAGATCGTCAACGGCCACGCCGGATCGTCCCTGATGCGGGACGAGGTTCACGCCGCCCGCATCCTGGAGGCGACGGTCAAGGCGGTAGATATCCCGGTCACGCTGAAGATGCGGCTGGGCTGGGACGACACGAACCGCAACGCTCCCAACCTAGCCCGTATTGCACAGGAATGCGGCATCCGGATGGTCACGGTCCACGGGCGCACCCGGTGCCAGTTCTATACCGGCACCGCGGACTGGAAGGCGATCCGCCGGGTGAAGGAGGGTGTCTCGATCCCGGTCGTCGCCAACGGCGACATGACCACCTTCGAGGACGTGACCCGTTGCCTGGAGGAGTCCGGCGCCGACGGCGTCATGATCGGGCGCGGGACATACGGCCGTCCCTGGTTCATCGGTCAGGTGATCCATTACCTGCGCACCGGCGAGCGCCTGCCAGACCCGCGGCTCGAAAGCCAACTCGCCACGCTTCTCGAACATTACGAGGCCATGCTGGAACATTACGGTACCGAGGCCGGCGTCAAGATCGCCCGCAAGCATGTTTCCTGGTACAGCAAGGGATTGCCCGGCTCGGCGGAGTTCCGTGCCGAGGTCAACCGCGTCTCCGATCCGGCTGTCGTGCTCGGCATGATCCGGTCCTTCTATTCCCCCGAGATCGAACGGATGGCAGCCTGATGGCGCGCGCGGCAACTCCCCTGCGGCGCAAGCCGATGCGGCAGGAAATCGATCCCTCCGGCATCCTCAACGCCCTGCCCGACCCGGTGCTGGTGATCGGCGATCGGCACGAGATCCGCTACGTCAACCTGGAAGCCCAGGAGTTCTTCGACTGCGGCGCTGCGGCCCTGATCGGCCAGCCGCTGACCGATCTGCTGCCGGCGGACAGCCCGGTGTTCTTCCTGATCGAGCAGGCCCTCGCCGGCGGCGCCAGCATGTCCGAATACGGCGTTACCCTCGACACGCCCCGGATCGGCGTCCATCTGGTCACGGTCCGCGTGGCACCCCTGGGGGAGCCGGCGGACTGCGTGGTGATGTCGCTCCACGAGAAGTCGATCACCCGCAAGATCGACAATCAGCTGACCCACCGGAACGCCGCCCGCTCGGTCACGGCCATGGCCGCGATGCTGGCCCATGAGGTCAAGAACCCGCTGTCCGGCATCCGCGGGGCCGCCCAGCTGCTGGAACAGAACGCGTCCGAACCCGACCGTGAGCTGACCCGCCTGATCTGCGACGAGTCCGACCGCATCGTGGCGCTGGTCGACCGCATGGAGGTGTTCTCCGACAAGCGGCCGCCGGAACGGACGGCGGTCAATATCCACAGCGTGCTGGAGCATGTCCGCAAGGTCGCCCAGAGCGGCTTCGCCCGCACGGTGCGCTTCACCGAGCGATATGACCCGTCCCTGCCAGACGTGTACGGCAACCGCGACCAGCTGATCCAGGTTTTCCTCAACCTGATTAAAAATGCGGCAGAAGCGGTTCCGGAACAAAGCGGTGAGATTATTTTGAGCACCGCCTACCAGCAGGGCGTCCGGCTGGCGGTTCCCGGAACCGACAGCCGCGTCCACCTGCCGTTGCTGATCAGCGTGCAGGACAATGGCAACGGCATACCGGAGGATCTCCGTTCGCATCTGTTCGATCCGTTCGTCACGACCAAGCGGAACGGAACCGGCCTGGGTCTTGCATTGGTTGCGAAACTGATTGGCGACCATGGCGGAGTCATCGACTTCGAGACACTGCCGCGCCGAACCGTATTCAAGGTATCGCTACCGATGTATGCCGATTTCGAACAGTCTCTGGAGCAGTTGTAATGCCGTCATCGACGATCCTGGTCGCCGATGACGACCGCGCGATCCGCACGGTGCTGAACCAGGCCCTGATCCGGCTGGGCCACGACGTACGGACCACGGGGAACGCATCGACGCTGTGGCGCTGGGTGGCCGACGGGCAGGGCGATCTCGTCATCACCGACGTGGTCATGCCGGACGAGAACGGCCTCGACCTGATCCCGCGCATCAAGAAGATCCGCCCCGAACTGCGCGTCATCGTGATGAGCGCGCAGAACACGCTGATGACCGCGGTCAAGGCGGCCGAGCGCGGCGCCTTCGAATACCTGCCGAAGCCGTTCGACCTGAAGGAACTGGTCAACGTGGTCGAGCGCGCCCTCAGCGCGCCTCAGCCGCTCGCCCTCAATGGCAACAGCGTCCTCGACAATGCGGAGACGGAGGAGCAGCTCCCCCTGATCGGCCGGTCGACGGCGATGCAGGAGATCTACCGGGTCCTGGCCCGGCTGATGGGCACCGACCTGACGGTGATGATCACCGGGGAGTCCGGCACCGGCAAGGAACTGGTCGCCCGCGCGCTTCACGAATACGGCAAGCGCCGCAGCGGCGCCTTCGTCGCGATCAACATGGCGGCGATCCCGCGCGAGCTGATCGAGTCGGAACTGTTCGGCCACGAGAAGGGCGCCTTCACCGGCGCCACGACCCGTTCCACGGGCAGGTTCGAGCAGGCCCAGGGCGGCACCCTGTTCCTGGACGAGATCGGCGACATGCCGCTGGAAGCCCAGACCCGCCTGCTCCGTGTCCTCCAGGAGGGCGAGTACACGACGGTCGGCGGCCGCACGCCGATCAAGACCGATGTCCGGATCATCGCCGCGACCCACCGTGACCTGCGCACGCTGATCCGCCAGGGCCTGTTCCGCGAGGACCTGTTCTACCGGCTCAACGTCGTGCCGATCCGCCTGCCGCCGCTGCGCGAACGGAGCGAGGACATCCCTTCGCTGGTCCGCCATTTCCTGACGCTTACCTCCGCCCAGGGGCTGCCGATCAAGAGCATCGACAGCCCGGCGATGGACCGCCTGAAGCGCTATCGCTGGCCCGGCAACGTGCGCGAGCTGGAGAACCTGGTGCGGCGCCTCGCGGCGCTCTACAGCCAGGAAGTGATCGGCATCGACGTGATCGAGTCCGAGCTGGCCGACGCGGCGCCCGCCACGCCCCAGGTCGAGGAGCACCAGAACGAGGGCCTCAGCTCGGCGGTGGAACGGCACCTGAAGGACTATTTCGCAGCCCACAAGGACGGCATTCCGGCCGCCGGTCTCTACGATCGCGTCCTGCGGGAGATCGAGCGTCCGCTGATCTCGCTCAGCCTGTCGGCGACGCGCGGCAACCAGATCAAGGCTGCACAGATGTTGGGACTTAATCGGAACACCCTCAGAAAGAAGATTCGCGAACTGGATATTCAGGTCATACGTGGGCTAAAATAACACACCCTGCATCGGTCTCGTGGCATCCTGGTCACAGGACGGGTTCAGGGGGAGCCCGGTGCGACGAGACAGATGACCAGCGAACCCGCGGGTATGCCGCAATCCTTCTGGAATCAGTTCCTGATCTGGGCCAGCCGCGTCGGGCTGGCCGGCAAGCTCGCCGTCGCCCTGGCCGTAGCGGCGATCGGCGCCGGCTTCGCGACATACGCGGCACTGACCGCGACGCCCCCGTTCGGCAACGATCCCAACACGGTCAGCCTGCTGCTGACACTTGACCTGGCGCTGCTGCTGCTGCTCGGCGCCATCATCGCGCGGCGCATCGTCGGGCTGTGGATCGAGCGGCGGCGCGGCTTGGCGGGGTCCCGGTTGCATGTCCGGGTGGTCGCGACCTTCAGCCTTCTGGCCGTCATGCCGGCGATCATCGTCGCGGCCTTCTCCGCCATCTTCTTCTATGTCGGCGTCCAGTCCTGGTTCAGCGAACGGGTGCGCACCGCGATCAACGAGTCGCGGGCCGTCGCCCAGGCCTATCTTCACGAGCACCAGCAGGTGATCCGGGCCGACGCGCTGGCCATGGCCAACGACCTGAACCGGGAGGCGGCTCGCCTGCTGACCGATCCCGGCCGGTTCGCCCAGGTGGTCGCGACCCAGGCGGCATTGCGGGCATTGACCGAGGCGATCGTGTTCGACGGCAGCGGCAGGATGCTGGCGCGCTCCGGCCTGTCCTTCACGCTGGAGTTCGAACCGATCCCGGAGAGCGCCCTGGAACGCGCCCGGCAGGGCGAGGTCGTCCTGATGGTGACCGACACCGACGACAGGGTCAGGGCGCTGGTCCGGCTGGACCGTTTCGTCGACACCTTCCTGTTCGTCGGCCGGCTGGTGGAGCCGCGGGTGCTGAGCCACATGGAGTCGGCCCAGGAGGCGGCGAGCGCCTATGCCGAGCTGGAAGGCAAGCGCTCCAGCCTGCAGATCACGGTGACGCTGATCTTCGTGGTGGTCGCCCTTCTGCTGCTGCTGGCCGCGGTCTGGATCGGCCTCAATTTCGCGACGGCGCTGGTGGCGCCGATCGGCTCGCTGATCGGCGCCGCCGAGCGGGTTAGGGCAGGGGATCTGGGAGCCCGCGTGCCGGAACTGCTGCCGGAGGACGAGTTGGGCACCCTGAGCCGGGCCTTCAACCGCATGACCAGCCAGCTGGAGAGTCAGCGCCGCGAACTGATCGAGGCGAACCGCCAGCTCGACCTGCGCCGGCGTTTCACCGAGACCGTGCTGGCCGGCGTATCCGCCGGAGTCGTCGGCCTGGATCACGAAGGCCGCATCAACCTGCCCAACCTGTCCGGCGCCCACCTGCTGGGGGTGGACGACCCGGAGATCCTGATCGGCCGCAAGCTGGTCGACGTGGCGCCCGAGATGGGCGAGCTGATGGGAATGATTCGGCGCCGCCCGGCCAAGCTGATGGAGGCCCAGGTCCAACTCCGCCGCGCCGGGGCGACGCGGACCCTGCTGGTGAGGGTCGCCGCCGAGTCGGTCGGAAGCGACATCCGCGGCTTCGTCGTGACCTTCGACGACGTCACCGAACTGCTCTCGGCACAACGCAAGGCTGCCTGGGCCGACGTGGCGCGTCGCATCGCGCACGAGATCAAGAACCCGCTGACCCCGATTCAGCTCTCGGCCGAGCGATTACGCCGAAAATACCTCAAGGAAATCACCAGCGACCCCGAGACGTTCCAGATGTGTACCGATACCATCGTACGCCAAGTGGACGATATCGGCCGAATGGTTGACGAGTTCTCCGCCTTCGCGCGGATGCCGAGCCCGGTGATGAAGCCACAGAACATCAACGAACTGTGTCGCCAAGCCGTGTTCCTACAGTCCAGCGCCCATCCCGCCATCAAGTTCACGGCCGACCTGCCGCCCGGGCCGCTCACCGTGCCGTGCGACGGCCGGCAGATCTCCCAGGCGCTGACCAACCTGCTCCAGAACGCGGTGGACGCGATCGACGGCCGCCCCGCGCCCGACATCGGGACGCTGCCGCCGGGGCAGGTGGATCTCAGCCTCGAGGTGGACGACGACCGGGTGTCGATCGTCATCGCCGACAACGGCAAGGGCTTGCCGCACGAGGAACGGGACAGGCTCACCGAGCCCTACGTCACCACGCGGGCCAAGGGCACCGGGCTGGGGCTCGCGATCGTCAAGAAGATCATGGAAGACCATGGCGGTGAGCTGGTGCTCGAAGACAGGGCTTCCGGCCCGGGTGCCCCCAGTCCGGGTGCCCCCAGTCCGGGTGCCCAGGTCCGTCTGGTGATCCCAAAGACCGAAATCGCCGCGCCGGCCGTGGCCGCCGAAGAAACGCAGCAGAAACAGAGTCGCTATGGCGCATGACATCCTGATCGTCGATGACGAAGCGGACATCCGCATGCTGATTGCGGGTATCCTCGAAGACGAAGGCATGAAGACCCGGCAGGCCGGCGACGCCGACCAGGCGATCGCCGCCGTCGGTACCCGAAGACCGAGCCTGGTGATCCTGGACATTTGGCTCCAGGGCAGCCGGCTCGACGGCATCCAGATTCTCGCCGAGCTGAAGCGCGAGCATCCCAACCTGCCGGTCATCATGATCAGCGGCCACGGGACGATCGAGACCGCCGTATCCGCGATCAAGCAGGGCGCCTACGATTTCATCGAGAAGCCGTTCAAGGCCGACCGCCTGCTGGTCCTGGTCGAGCGCGCGATCGAGGCGGCCCGGCTCCGGCGGGAGAACGAGGAGCTGAGGCTTCGGACCGGCGGCCAGGTCGAGCTGATCGGCAAGTCGTCGGCGATCAACCATGTCCGGCACTCGATCGAGAAGGTGGCGCCGACCGGCAGCCGGGTCCTTATCACCGGCCCCGCCGGTTCCGGCAAGGAGGTCGTCGCCCGCCTTCTCCACGCCCGCTCCCGCCGGGCCGACGGCCCCTTCGTCGGGCTCAACTGCGCGACCATGCGGCCCGACCGGCTGGAGGTCGAGCTGTTCGGAACCGAGCACGGCCAGGACGGCCTGCCGCGCAAGGTCGGCACCTTCGAGCAGGCCCACGGCGGCACCCTGCTGCTGGACGAAGTGGCCGACATGCCGCTGGAGACCCAGGGCAAGATCGTCCGCGTGCTGCAGGAGCAGACCTTCGAGCGGGTCGGCGGCAGCTCTCGGGTGGAGGTCGACGTCCGGGTGATCGCGTCGAGCAACCGCGACCTGCCGTCGGAGATCGAGGCCGGGCGGTTCCGGCAGGACCTGTTCTACCGCCTCAGCGTCGTTCCCATCCGGGTCCCGCCGCTGACCGAACGCAGGGAGGACATCCCGCTCCTGGCCCGCCATTTCATGATCCGCTCGTCCGAGACGGCGGGACTGCCGGCCCGCGACTATGGCGAGGACGCCATGGCGGCGCTCCAGGCCTATGACTGGCCAGGCAATGTGCGCCAACTGCGGAACGTGGTGGATTGGCTGCTGATCATGTCGACCGGCGACCCGCGCGAGCCGATCCGCGCCGACATGCTGCCCCCCGAGATCGGCGCCATCACCCCGACGGTCCTGAAATGGGACAAGGGCGGCGAGATCATGGGCCTGCCCTTGCGCGAGGCCCGCGAAGTGTTCGAACGCGAGTATCTGCTTGCCCAGGTGACCCGGTTCGGTGGCAACATATCCCGCACGGCCGCGTTCGTGGGAATGGAGCGTTCCGCCTTGCACCGCAAGCTGAAGTCGCTGGGCGTGCATGGCAACGACAAGCCCCCCCATAAGCTGGCCGGGGATTGAGGTCATGAAGGTCACCGGTCCATGAAAGTCATCGTCTGCGGTGCCGGGCAGGTCGGCTCCAACATCGCGCGCTATCTCGCGACCGAGAACAACGACGTCACCGTGATCGACCAGTCGCCGGAGCTGATCCAGAAGATCAGCGATACGCTGGATGTCCAGGCCATGGTCGGTTTCGCCTCCCACCCCAACGTGCTGGAGCAGGCGGGCGCCGCCGACGCCGACATGATCATCGCGGTCACCCTGGCCGACGAGGTCAACATGGTGGCCTGCCAGGTGGCGCACTCGCTGTTCAACGTGCCGACCAAGATCGCCCGCGTCCGCAATCAAAGCTACCTGGCCCCGATCTGGGCAGACCTGTTCTCGCGCGAGCACATGCCGATCGACGTGATCATATCGCCCGAGATCGAGGTGGCCCGCGCGGTCGCCCGCCGGCTCCAGGTGCCTGGCGCGTTCGACATGATCCCGCTGGCCGACGGCAAGGTCCGGGTGATCGGCGTGATATGCTCCGACAACTGCCCGATCCTGCACACGCCGCTACGCCAGCTGACCGGCCTGTTCCCCGACCTGAACCTCGAGGTCGTGGCGATCGTCCGCAACGACAAGCCGATCATCCCTGGCAGCGACGACCAGATGCTGCCGGGGGACGAGGTCTATTTCGTCGCCGACACCCGGCACCTGAGTCGCGCCATGGCCGCCTTCGGCCACGAGGAGACCGAGGCCCGCCGGATCATCATCCTGGGCGGCGGCAACATCGGCCTGTGCCTCGCCGAGGAGCTGGAGGCGAAGCATCCGCAGGTCAGCGCGCGGATCGTCGAGGTCGACCGCGGCCGCGCCCAGTACATCGCCCAGCGCCTCAACCGGACCATGGTGCTGCACGGCGACGGCCTGGACCCGGAGATCCTGGAGGAAGCCAACGTCCGGGCAGCGGAGACGGTGGTCGCCGTGACGAACGACGACGAGGGCAACATCCTCGCCTCGCTGCTCGCCAAGCGCTACGGCTGCCAGCGCGCCATCACCCTGATCAACAAGACGACGTATTCGCCGCTGGTCACCACGCTCGGCATCGACGCGGTGGTCAGCCCGCGGACCATCACCGTATCGACCATCCTGCAGCATGTCCGGCGCGGCCGGATCCGCGCGGTCCACAGCCTGCGCGAAGGCTTCGCCGAGGTGATCGAGGCGGAGGCGCTGGAAACCTCCAGCCTGATCAACACGCCGTTGCGGGAAATCAAGCTGCCGACCGGCGTGATCGTCGGCGCCATCGTGCGCGGCGAGGAGGTGATCATCCCCAGGCCCTCGACGGTGATCAAGCCGCACGACCGGGTGATCATCCTGGCCGCGGTCGGGCAGGTGAAGAAGGTCGAAAAGATGTTCGCGGTGCGGCTCGAGTTCTTCTGAACGCCCGCCGACCCGTCCCGCGCCCCTGAGAAGCTCACCCAAAGAAGCGGAAAGCATGGCTCGATACGCATATGTCAACGGCCGGTTCGTACCCCACGGCGAGGCCATGGTCCATGTCGAGGACCGCGGATTCCAGTTCGCCGACGGGGTCTATGAGGTGGTCACGATCATCGACGGCAGGCTCGTCGACGAGCAGGGGCACCTGGACCGCCTGGCACGGTCGCTGAACGAACTGCGAATCGCGAGGCCGGTGGCTCCCCCCGTACTGAAGCTGCTGATGCGCCGGCTGATCGCCCGCAACCATGTGACCCAGGGAACGATCTACCTCCAGATCACGCGCGGAGTCGCCCCGCGGGACTTCAAATTTCCCAAGCATTCCCACAGCAGCCTGGTCATGACGACCAAGCGGGCGGCCGCCTTCGCGACCCCGGAACAGTTGGAGAACGGTGTCAAGGTGATCTCGATTCCCGACATCCGCTGGCTGCGCCGGGACATCAAATCGGTGGCGTTGCTGCCGCAGGTGCTGGGCAAGCAGCAGGCGGTGGAGGCAGGGGCGTTCGAGGCGTGGCAGCTCGACCCGGACGGCAACGTGACCGAGGGCTGCTCCAGCAATGCCTGGATCGTGACCGAGGACGGCACCCTGGTTACCCGCTACGCCAACAACCTGATCCTGAACGGCGTGACCCGGCTGTCGATCATCCGGCTCGCCAGGGAGGCCGGCATCCCGTTCGAGGAACGCCCGTTCTCGCTGGAGGAGGCTTACCGGGCGCGGGAAGCCTTCGTTTCCAGCGCCAGCACCTTCGTGATGCCGGTCACCCGGATCGACGACCGCACGGTCGGCAACGGCAAGCCGGGCTCTCTGGGCGAGCGCTTGCGGCAGGCCTACCTGGAGTATGCCCGGACGGCGGGCGCGTCGTGATGCCGGAACACAGCCTTGCCGCCCCCAGCTCCGGCCTCGGCAACGGGGAGCCGTCGCGGCTGCCCCGCGCGGTGCTGTTCGATTGGGACAATACCCTGGTCGACAACTGGGGTTGCATCCATGCCGCGCTGAATGCCGCGCTGGTCGCTCACGGCCTGCCGCCCTGGACCCTGGAGGAGACCCGGGTCCGCGTCCGGCAGAGCCTGCGCGACAGCTTTCCCCGCCTGTTCGGCGACCGCTGGACCGACGCGCGCGACATCTTCTACGACCATTTCGGCCGCCACCATCTCGATTACCTGAAGCCGCTCCCCGGCGCCGAGGGACTGCTGTCCGCCCTGGCCGGGCAGGGGGTCTACCTGGGAGTGGTCAGCAACAAGACGGGCCGTTTCCTGCGGGCCGAGTCGGCCCTGCTCGGTTGGGACCAGTACTTCGGCAAGCTTGTCGGCGCCGGAGATGCGGCGCAAGATAAACCTGCGGTTGACCCGATCCACATGGCGCTGGAGCCGTTTGGATTGGCTGCCGGCCCTGACGTGTGGTTCATCGGCGATGCGGATGTTGATATGCAGTGTGCCCATGCCGGCGGATGCGTTCCGGTGCTGATCGGGAACAGTCCGGACGACTTCGGGAATTTTCCGCCTGCGCATCGGTTTGACACCTGCGATATAGTATCCGACTTGGTACGGCGCCTTGGCGCCCCCATATCGCTGGAGTCTCCAGTCGAAAAACGAAAATAGCCCAACTAAAGGGTTATGGAATGTTATCCGGGCTCTGGGATGGGGCCCCAAGAACCATCACAAACGGGGCGATTGCACATGTCCGAAAAAAGTCAAAATGTTCAGGACGTTTTCTTAAACCACGTCCGAAAGAACAAGACCCCGGTCACCGTGTTCCTGGTGAACGGTGTCAAACTCCAAGGCATCATAACGTGGTTCGATAACTTCTCCGTCCTGCTGCGACGTGATGCGCATAGCCAACTGGTCTACAAGCACGCAATCTCGACTGTGATGCCAGCCCATCCTATTCAACTCTTCGAGCCGCCCAAGGAAGGTGAAGGTACCTAACGCACCCGATCAGGGCACCGGCCGGTCCGCCATGGGCACCGGCCGCGCCCTCGTGATCCATCCGATCCTGCGCGAGTCCAAGGCCGCCGACGGCATGCGCAGCCCGGAGGCGCGACTCGACGAAGCCGTCGGGCTGGCCGCCGCGATCGACCTGGACGTCGTCCATGCCGAAGCAGTCAAGGTCAACCGGCCACAGCCGTCGACCCTGCTCGGCTCGGGCACGGTGGAGCATTTCGCTGAACTCATTCGCGACGCCGAGGAGAAGGAAGAACCGATCGACCTCGTGGTGATGGATCATGCCTTGTCGCCGGTCCAGCAGCGCAACCTGGAGCGGGGACTCCACGCCAAGGTCATCGACCGCACCGGCCTGATCCTGGAGATCTTCGGAGCCCGGGCCCGGACCCGCGAAGGACAGTTGCAGGTCGAGCTTGCCGCGCTCAGCTACCAGCGCTCGCGGCTGGTCCGGTCCTGGACCCACCTGGAGCGCCAGCGCGGCGGCTTCGGCTTTCTGGGCGGACCCGGCGAGAGCCAGCTCGAGATCGACCGCCGCCTGATCGGCGATCGCATCATCAAGCTGAAGCGCGAGCTGGACGAGGTCCGGCGGACCCGGGATCTGCACCGCAAGGCGCGGGAGAGGGTACCGTATCCGGTGGTGGCCCTGGTCGGCTACACCAACGCCGGCAAGTCATCGTTGTTCAACCGGATGGCCGGCGCCGACGTGTTCGCCAAGAACCTGTTGTTCGCGACGCTCGACCCGACGATGCGCGGCATCGAGCTGCCGACCGGCCGCAAGGTGATCCTGTCCGACACGGTGGGGTTCATCTCCGACCTGCCGACCCACCTTGTCGCCGCCTTCCGGGCGACCCTGGAGGAGGTTCAGGCCGCCGACATCGTCCTGCATGTCCGGGACATCGCCCATCCGGACTCGGAGGCCCAGAAGGCCGACGTGGAAGGGGTGCTGCGTGACCTCGACATCGATCCGTCCGAGGACGGGCGAGTCGTGGAGGTGCTGAACAAGATCGACCTGCTCGACGCCGCGACGCGCGACGCCCTGCTCGCCCAGGCCGCGCGGAACGACCACATGCAGGCGGTTTCGGCCCTGACCGGCGAGGGATTGCCCGAGCTGTTCGCGCTTCTCGACCGCCACATGACGATGGACCGGCAGACGGTCGATCTCGCCGTCCGGATCGACGACGGGGCGGCGCTGGCTTGGCTCTACCAGCGCGGGGACGTGCTGGAGCGGCGGGACGACGAGTCTTTCGCCCATCTCCAGATCGCCCTGGATCCGGCCGACCTCGCCCGCTTCGAGCGGCGCTACGACTACCATCCCGCGACCTGACGCGTTCCCGTTCGCGTGCAGCAAGCTCCGGGCCGGCGCCTTCCAGGGTGCCGGCCTTCATTTTGCCCCGGGAAAATGGGCCGTCACCCCTGGTGCAAAAGAGGCGATGCCCCATCTGCCGGGGTGAAATGCTTGACGGCGGGGAGATCTGGAGTTATACGGCTGGCACTCCCTGGCCTTGAGTGCTAACAGCCAGCGCTGACAACACAGCCGGCACCAAGGCCGGCGACAGACATCTCGGAGAGATCCCATGAAGTTCAGGCCTTTGCATGATCGCGTCGTCGTGAAGCCGACCGAGCAGGAAAACAAGACTGCCGGCGGCATCATCATTCCGGACACCGCCAAGGAAAAGCCGATGCAGGGCGAAGTCATCGCCGTCGGCCCCGGTGCCCGCGGCGAGGACGGCAAGGTCACCGCGCTCGACGTCAAGGCGGGCGACAAGGTGCTGTACGGCAAGTGGTCCGGTACCGAGGTCAAGATCGAGGGCGACACGCTTCTGATCATGCGTGAGTCCGACCTGATGGGCGTCCTCGAGTAAAAACCCCGCGTCAACCGCCATATAGGAGATCCAGGGCATGGCTGCCAAGGAAGTTAAGTTTTCGGTCGACGCCCGCACCCGCATGCTGCGTGGCGTGGACATTCTGGCCGACGCCGTCAAGGTGACGCTGGGCCCGAAGGGCCGCAACGTGGTGCTGGAGAAGAGCTTCGGCGCTCCGCGCATCACCAAGGACGGCGTGACGGTCGCCAAGGAAATCGAGCTGTCCGACAGGTTCGAGAACATGGGCGCGCAGATGGTGCGCGAGGTCGCCAGCAAGACCAACGACCTGGCCGGCGACGGCACCACCACCGCGACGGTCCTGGCCCAGGCGATCGTCCGCGAGGGCGTCAAGTCGGTCGCGGCCGGCATGAACCCGATGGACCTGAAGCGCGGCATCGACCTGGCGGTGGAAGCCGTCGTCAATTCCGTCAAGGCTTCCTCCAAGAAGATCAACACCAACGCGGAAATCGCCCAGGTCGGCACGATCTCCGCCAACGGTGAGCGCGAGATCGGCGAGATGATCGCCCGCGCCATGGAGAAGGTCGGCAACGAGGGCGTCATCACCGTCGAAGAGGCGAAGTCGCTGGAGACCGAGCTGGAAGTGGTCGAAGGCATGCAGTTCGACCGCGGCTACCTCAGCCCCTACTTCGTCACCAACGCCGAGAAGATGACCACCGAGCTGGAGAATCCGTTCATTCTCCTGCACGAGAAGAAGCTTTCCGGTCTTCAGGCGATGCTGCCGGTCCTCGAGTCCGTCGTCCAGAGCGGCCGTCCGCTGCTGATCGTCGCCGAGGACGTCGAGGGCGAGGTCCTGGCGACCCTGGTGGTCAACAAGCTGCGCGGCGGCCTGAAGGTCGCTGCCGTCAAGGCTCCCGGCTTCGGTGACCGCCGCAAGGCGATGCTGGAGGACATGGCCATCCTGACCGGCGGCCAGGTCGTCAGCGAGGATCTCGGTATCAAGCTCGAGAACGTGAACCTGGAGATGCTCGGCACGGCCAAGCGCGTCCTGATCACCAAGGAAGAGACCACGATCGTCGACGGCGCCGGCGCCGGCGCCGACATCGAGGCCCGCTGCACGCAGATCCGTCGCCAGATCGACGAGACCACCAGCGACTACGACCGTGAGAAGCTGCAGGAGCGGCTGGCCAAGCTGGCCGGCGGCGTCGCGGTGATCCGCGTCGGCGGTGCGACCGAGATCGAGGTGAAGGAGCGCAAGGATCGCGTCGACGACGCGATGCACGCGACCCGCGCCGCGGTCGAGGAAGGCGTTGTTTCGGGCGGCGGTGCGGCCCTGCTGTACGCGATCAAGGCCCTGGACAACGTCCAGGTCACCAACGACGACCAGCGCGTCGGCGTCGAGATCATCCGTCGCGCCCTGAAGTCTCCGGCCCGTCAGATCGCAGACAACGCCGGTGCCGACGGTGCCGTGGTGGTCGGCAAGCTGCTCGAGTCGACTGATCCGTCCTACGGCTACGACGCCCAGAACGGCGTCTTCGGCGACATGTTCAAGGCCGGCATCATCGACCCGACCAAGGTCGTGCGCACCGCCCTGCAGGACGCGGCTTCGGTCGCCGGCCTGCTGATCACCACCGAGGCGATGATCGCCGACAAGCCGGAGCCCAAGGGCGGCCCGGCCATGCCGCCGGGCGGCATGGGTGGCATGGGCGGCATGGGCGACATGGGCTTCTAAGCACCGGTCGTTCGGCCGATCCGGCTGGAAGTCGAGTAGGGAAGGGGCCGCAGCTTCGCGCTGCGGCCTTTTTCCGTTTGCGGGTTCGGGAACCGCCGTGTGCGGACAAGCCGTCTCATCCGAAGGTCGTATGGCGAAATGTCGCTCGGATTGCCTCGATAGGCGGCTGCAACGGCGCCTGGAAGCCCGTGCGACGGGTCTCATCCGGCGGCGGGGCAGGGGGGATTCCAGGACCGGCAATCAGGTTTTGCAATATCGCGATGCCTTCCAATATATCCTTCAGAAGCACTCCGCAGAGCTGACCTGGATTTTCCCTGTATGCTGCCAGATACCGACCGCGTTTCGACCATCATCCGCGAGGTGGCCGAAGCCGAGATCCTGCCGCGTTTCCGCCGTTTGGCGAGTTCCGACATCCGTGAGAAAGGTCCGGGCGACCTCGTTACCATCGCCGACGAGTCCAGCGAACGGGAACTGGCCCGCCGCCTGCGCGACCTGCTTCCCGGCTCGGCGGTGATCGGCGAGGAAGCCGCGGCCGCGGATCAGTCGGTGCTCCAGAGGATCTTCAACGACGAGCCGGTCTGGATCATCGATCCGGTGGACGGCACGTCCAACTTCGCCTCCGGCAAGCCGCAGTTCGGCGTGATCGTCGCCTTGGCCGGCGGGGGCGAGACCCTCGCGGGCTGGATCCACGACCCGTTGGGCCGGCGCACGGCCGTCGCCGTGAAAGGCGAGGGGGCCTGGCTGGATTCCACCCGGCTCCGCGCCGCCGGGCCGGCCTCGCCCGCCGACATGACCGGCGTGCTGTCGTCCCGCTACTTCGACCTGTCGATCCGGGAGCGGCTGGAAGATCGCCGGCATCGGTTCGCCCATACCTTCTCGCTCCGCTGCGCGGCGCACGAGTATCTGAGCCTGAACAGCGGCGAGGTCCATTTCTCCCTCTACCGCCGGATCATGCCGTGGGACCATGCCGCCGGGACGCTGATGCACGCCGAGGCGGGCGGTTACCATGCCAGGCTCGACGGCAGCCCCTATGCCCCGACCGAGCAGACCGGGGGCCTCCTGCTGGCCCCCGATCGCCGGAGCTGGACGGAACTGTGCGACCTCCTGTTCCAGGACTGACCGCCGGAACGGTCACTTCGACCGGTGGATCGACAGCGGTCCGAAGGCCTGGGTGGTCGGCATGATCTCCAGCCGGTTGACGTTGAAGTGGGGCGGCAGCGTCGCGGCCCAGAAGACCGCTTCGGCCACATCGTCGGCGGTCAGCGGCGTGGTGTCCGCATAGACCTTGCCCGCCTTCTCGGCATCGCCCTTGAAGCGCACCAGCGAGAAATCGGTCTCTACCATGCCCGGCTCCACGTTGGTGACCCGCACCCCCGTGCCCTGGAGGTCGGCCCGCAGGGCAAGGGAGAACTGCTTCACGAAGGCTTTCGAGGCGCAGTAGACATGGCCGCCGGGGTAGGGATAGTTGCCCGCGGTCGAACCGATGTTCACCACATGTCCGCGTCCGCGCTCGATCATGCCCGGCAGCAGCGCGCGGGTGCAGAAAACCAGCCCCTTGTCGTTGGTGTCGATCATGGTTTCCCAGTCGTCCGGGTCGGATTTCTGGGCGGAGTCGGCGCCCAGCGCCAGACCGGCATTGTTGATCAGCGTCTCGACCTCGGCGAAACCAGAAGGCAGGGAGCCGAAGGCCTGCTCGATGGCCCTGCGGTCGCGGACATCCACCTCGACGGTGTGGACCTCCGTCTCCAGTTCGTCGCGGAGCGCCTTCAGCCGGTCCGCACGGCGCCCGGCCAGCACGAGCCTCGACCCGATCGCGGCGAACCGGCGCGCGAAGGCGCCGCCGAAGCCCCCGGTGGCGCCGGTGATCAGCACCAGTCCCGGCTTGTGCGGGGCGTTGTTGGCATAGGTCATCGTCTCACTCCTCGTTCTTGTTGTTCCTGCCGTCCGATCCCAGCGCCGTCTCCTCGCGCTTGGCCCGTTGCCAAAGCGTCTCCATCTCGACCAGATCCGACTGCTCGGGTCCGCGGCCGGCCTCGGCTAGCCAGGACTCGATGCGGCGGAATCGGCGCTCGAACTTGGCATTCGTCCCACGCAAGGCCGTCTCCGGGTCGATGTCCAGACGCCGCGCCAGATTGGTGACGGCGAACAGCAGGTCGCCCAGCTCGTCCCGCAGCCGGGCGGGGTCGGCGGCTTGCAGTTCCGCCCGAAGCTCGCCGATCTCCTCCTCGATCTTGTCCAGGATGTCGGCGGTCTCCGCCCAATCGAAACCGACGCGGGCCGCCCGCTTCTGGAGCTTGATCGACCGGGTCAGCGCCGGCAGGCCGCCGATCACGCCGTCCAGCACGCTGGGAACCCTGCCTTCGGCAGCGGCCTTGGCCTCGCGCTCGGCCGCCTTCTGGTCCTCCCAGCGGAGGACCATGGCATCGGCGCTCTCCACCGTCACGTCGCCGAAGACATGCGGGTGCCGCCGGATCATCTTGTCGGAAATGGCTCCCGCGATCGCCTCGAAGTCGAACTCGCCGGCCTCCCGGGCCATTTGGGCGTAGAAGACCACCTGGAACAGCAGGTCGCCCAGCTCGTCCTTGAGCGCCGGCATGTCGTCCTGCTCGATCGCGTCGGCGACTTCGTAGGCTTCCTCGATCGTGTGGGGCGCGATGGTTCGGAAGGTCTGCTCCAGGTCCCACGGGCAGCCGCCGTCGCGGTCGCGCAGCCGGGCCATGATGTCGAGCAGGCGGTCGATGTTTCGGGACATGCGGGTTCGATCTGTCGCGGAGGATGAAATCAGACCTTAGCCGAGGGCGCGGGAGGTGCAAACCCGTATGTCCGATGCGCAGCAAGCGGATGCCCTGGTATACGAGCCTAACGGCCAGCGTCATGCCAAAGCGACGGCGAAGACCGACGTGAGACTGCGATCATGCGGGAATTGGCTCTCGTTATGTGCAGCGATTGACCTCCACGCTCAAATGCCTGATGCCGAGATCGTCAGGAACCAGAGCCCGGTAGAATTCCGGCGTCTTTGGATCGTGAGTGACGATGCTGACGATGGCGGCATGGATTCCGGGGCCGATCGACCAGACATGCAGGTCGGCGATCCGATCGCCGTTCCCTATCTCGAAGATGTTCCGCAACCGCTCGCGCACCGGTTCGGGAGCTTGGTGGTCCAGCAGGACTCCGGTCGTGCTGCGCAGCAGGCCGCGTGACCAGTTGGCGACCAGAACAGCGCCGACGATGCCCATCACCGGGTCCAGCCAACCGGCTCCGAGATACTTGGCCCCGAGAAGCGCCAGGATCGCCAGCACCGAGGTCAGCGCGTCGGCCAGGATATGCAGGTAGGCCGACCGCAGGTTATGGTCCTCTCGATCATGCCCATGGTCATGATGATGTTCATCATGATGGTGACGGGCGTGCTCATGGCCATGATCGTGGCCGTGCCGATGCCCACCGAGGATCACGACGCTCGCCGCGTTGACGGCCAGCCCCAGGACCGCGACCATTATCGCCTCGTCGAACGCGATATCCCCGGGGGCGAGCAGGCGGCCGGCGCTTTCCCAGGCCATTCCCAGCGCCACGACGGCCAGCAGCAGCGCACCGGTGAAGCCGGCCAGGGCATTGACCTTGCCGGTCCCGAAGCTGAAGCGGGCATCATGGGCATGCCGGCGCGCATAGACATAGGCGAAGGCCGAAATCCCGAGCGCCAGCACATGGGACGCCATGTGGACGCCGTCCGCAAGAAGCGCCATCGATCCGGTCCACACGCCGGCGCCGATCTCGATCACCATGGTCATGGCGGTTATGGCGACCACCAGCATCGTGCGCCGTTCGCCGGCCGCCGCGCGATCCTGGCCGAAGCTGTGGTCATGCTGCCAACGATGAAGGGAATCACTGTGCATTCCGAATCCTCCTGGAACCATGAACAGGCGGGCAGGGTCGTCGGCAACATATGGAAATCCAGGCATGCCGGAACTCGGATACCGCCCTTTCCGCACCCCGACAACGATGTGATAATTTATATTATGGAAATAGCAAACTGGATATAGCGGTATGTGGG
The DNA here is from genome assembly GCF_008843145.1 of Skermanella pratensis. GTDB lineage: Bacteria > Pseudomonadota > Alphaproteobacteria > Azospirillales > Azospirillaceae > Skermanella > Skermanella pratensis. The sequence goes on from NZ_CP030265.1 coordinate 2,905,321, forward strand.
TTGACCATCAGGACCAAATAGCCTAGCTTCATGGTATTCGGAATTCTGAATTCCGAAACCGCATTTCCGAGCGACGGACCCATGAAGCCGATATCCTCCCAGCCGGTTCTGATCGACCAAGTTTACGAATCTCTCGTCAAGGCGATCGCCGACGGCAGTTTGCCGGCTGGCAGCCGCATCCGCCAGGAGGAACTTGCCGAAAGGCTCGGCGTATCCCGTCAGCCGGTCAGCCACGCTCTCCAGCTCCTCAAGCGCCAGGGCTTGCTCGTGGAAAGCGGCAAGCGCGGCCTGACCGTGGCCCCGCTGGATTCCGCCCGCATCCTCGACCTCTATCAGGTCAGGACGTCGCTCGACGCCCTCGCCGCCCGGCTGGCTGCCCTGCGAATCGCGGCCGGCATCGCCGGCCTTTCGGCACGCCGGGAGCTTGAAGACGCCCTTCAGCGCGGCGCGTCCCTGGATCCCGACAGGCCGGCCGCCGTCTTCATCCAGGCCGACGCCGAATTCCATACGGCGATCTACCGCCTGTCCGGAAACTCGGCGATCGAGGAAACCGTGGCGCCGCAGTGGCCCCATCTCAAGCGGTCCATGGGTGTCGTCCTGAACGATCCCGGACACCGGCCCAAGGTCTGGAACGAACATGCCGTCATCGCGGGCTTCATCCTGGCCGGTGACGCCATCAACGCCGAAGCCGCGGCACTCAAGCACGCCAGCCGCGCCGGCACCGAGACATCCCAAAGGCTGGCGGCGATCAATCAGGCCGCTTGACCACAGCAACGGAGGAAACGACCATGAAACTCACCCCGGAACAGCTCGCCACCTTCGAGGAACAGGGCTACATCTTCCTGCCGGAAGCTTTCACGCCCGAGGAGGTCGAAGTCCTCCGCCGCGAGGCCGAGCAGATCTACCGTTCCGACCGGCCGGAGATCTGGCGCGAAAAGAGCGGCGCACCGCGCACCGCCTTCGCGGCGCACACCTACAACGAGGCCTTCCGCATCCTCGGCGCACATCCCCGCCTGATCGAGCCGGTGGAGCAGTTCTTCGGCGAAAAGCTCTACATGCACCAGTACAAGATCAACGCCAAGGCGGCGTTCGACGGCGAGGTCTGGCAGTGGCACCAGGATTATGGAACCTGGGCGCGTGACGACGGCATGCCGGAACCCCGCGCCATGAACATTTCGGTGTTCATCGACGAGGTCATGCCGATCAACGGCCCGCTGATGCTGATCCCGCGCAGCCACACGCACGGCACGCTCCCGGCCGGCCATGACAAGCAGACCACGTCGTATCCGCTCTGGACCCTGGACCATGATTCCGTCGCCAAGCTGGTCGACGAAGGCGGCATCGTGGCGCCGACCGGCAAGCCCGGCTCGGTCCTGATGTTCCACGGCAACCTTGTCCATGGTTCGGCCGGCAACATCACCCCCTACCCTCGCAAGATCGTCTATCTGACCCTGTGCGCGGTTTCCAACCACATCCGCAAGCCGACCCGGCCGGAATGGATCGCCCACCAGGACTTCACGCCGATCGAGACGGTCGCCGACGACGCCCTGACCGCCTATGCCCGGTCCGGCCGGCTGGCCGCGGAGTAACGGTCTGATGAATCTCCATCATCTGCTCCAGACCCGGGTCGCGGCAGGCCGGCCGGTCCGGGTCGGCCTGATCGGCGCCGGCAAGTTCGGCTCCATGTTCCTGTCACAGGTCCCGACGACGCCGGGCCTGGAGGTCGCCGTCATCGCCGACCTCGACCCGGAACGGGCCCGGTCGGCGTGCCGGCAGGTCGGCTGGGACGAAGCCCGGATCGAGCGCACGGAGTTCGTCACCTCCGGCGCCGAGGCGTGCGGGCACGATGCGGTCGAAGTCGTGATCGAGGCGACCGGCGCGCCGGCCGCCGGCATCGCCCATGCCCGCGCCGCCATTGCGGCCGGCAAGCACATCGTCATGGTGAACGTCGAAGCGGACGTGCTGGCCGGCGCCCTGCTGGCCGAGGAGGCCCGGGCCAAGGGCGTGGTGTATTCCATGGCCTACGGCGACCAGCCCGCCCTCACCGCCGAGATGGTGGACTGGGGCCGATCCTGCGGGTTCCAGGTGGTCGCCGCCGGCAAGGGAACCAAGTACCTGCCGCTGTTCCACACGGTGACCCCGGACGATGTCTGGAGCCACTACGGCCTGACGCCGGAGGAAGCGCGCACGGCCGGCATGAACGCCCAGATGTTCAATTCCTTCCTGGACGGGACCAAGTCGGCGCTCGAAATGGCGGCGATCGCGAACGCCTGCGATCTGGCCGTGCCGTCCGACGGCCTGCTCTTTCCGCCGTGCGGCGTGGACGACCTGCCCCACGTCCTGCGCCCCGCATCCGCCGGCGGCGTGCTGGAGCGCGAGGGCATGGTCGAGACCGTCTCCTCCCTGGAACGTGACGGAAGGCCGGTTTTCCGGGACCTGCGCTGGGGCGTCTACGTCGTCCTGAAGGCACCCAACGACTACGCCCGGGCCTGCTTCAAGCAGTACGGCCTGAAGACGGACGACAGCGGCAGCTACGCCGCCATGTACAAGCCGTACCACCTGATTGGGCTGGAACTGGGGATCTCGGTCCTGTCGGCGGCGCTCCGGGGCGAACCGACCGGCCAGACCCGCGGTTTCCGCGGCGATGTGGCCGCCATCGCCAAGCGCCCGCTAAAGGCCGGTGAGACGCTGGATGGCGAGGGCGGCTATACCGTCTGGGGCAAGCTGGTGCCGGCCGAGCGAAGCCTTGCCGAAGGGGCGCTGCCGATCGGGCTCGCGCACAAGGTCAAGCTGCTGAGGGACGTTCCGGCGGGCCGGATCGTCACGTGGGCGGACATCAGCATTCCCGACACCGAGGCGGTGCGGGTGCGCCGCGACATGGAGCGGCGGTTCGCGCTCAAGGAGACCAGCGCCGCCGCCGAGTGATCGGAGTCCGATTGACGCAGGTGCTCAATCCGGGATGTCGATGACAAGGCCGTCATAGGCCGGCTCGACTCCCGGAGGGAGCATCGCCAGCACCGTTTCATAATCCATGCTCTGGTTCATGTGGGTCAGGTAGGCCCGGCGCGGGCGAACCCGTTCGATCCATTCCAGCGTCAGCTCCAGATGGGCATGGACAGGATGGGCCGGCGCCACGCGGACGCAGTCGACCACCCAGGTGTCGATGCCCTCCAGCGCCTCGAAAGCGGCATCCTCCATCCTGACCACATCGGTGGAATAGCCGAACCGCCCGAACCGTAAGCCTAGCGTCCTCATCCAGCCATGGTCCTGCTCGAACGGCAGGATCTCGATTCCGCCGACGTTGAACGGACCCGTGATCTCGTGCGGGACAAGCGTCGGCTTGTAATAGATTCCTCCCGGCTTGATCGGCGTGAAGCAGTAACCGAACCGGTGCATCAGGTCGTCCAGGGTGCTCCGGTCCGCATGGACGTCGATCGCCGCGTCCATGGCATGGTTTATTCCGCGGAGGTCGTCCAGCCCGTGGGTATGGTCGGCATGGGCATGGGTGAAGACCACGCCGCTCAGCCAGGTCGTCCGGTTGGCGATCAGCTGCTCCCGCAGGTCGGGACTGGTGTCCACGAGCACGCGGGATCCCCGGTCCTCGACCAGGATCGACGGCCGGCTCCGCCGGTTCTTCGGGTTGGTCGGGTCGCAGGCGCCCCAGTCGCCCCCGATCAGCGGAACTCCTCCAGAGCCTCCCGAGCCGAGTATCGTGATCCTCATGGTGCCGGCGTCGGCCCGGCGGCCGGTGCCGGCATGCGGTTGAACAGCCTGAGGAAATTCTCGGTCGTCCGCGCCGCGAGTTCCTCCGGTCCGACGCCCTTGACCTCGGCGACGGCCGCCGCGGTATGGGCAACGAAGGCGGGCTCGTTCCGCTTGCCGCGTTTAGGCATCGGGGCCAGGAACGGTGCGTCGGTTTCCACCAGGATGCGGTCGAGCGGCACCGAACGGACGATGTCGCGCAGTTCCTCGGACCGCTTGAAGGTCACGATGCCCGACAGAGAGATGTAGAATCCGAACTCCAGGGCCTGCTCGGCCAGGGCGCGGCCCGAGCTGAAGCAGTGCAGGACGCCCCGAAGCCCCTGCCCCGCCCCCTCCTCCTTGAGGATCCGGGCGGTATCCTCGTCGGCGTCGCGGGTATGGACCACGATGGGAAGGTCCGTCTCACGGCAAGCCTGGGCATGGATGCGGAAACCCGCCTGCTGGATGTCGCGCGGACTGTTGTCGTAGAAATAGTCGAGACCGCTCTCGCCGATCCCGACCACCTTGGGGTGGCGCGACAGCTCCACCAGCCTCTCCACCGAGGTGACGGCCTGTTCCTCGGCCGCCTGATGCGGGTGGACGCCGACGGTGCAATAGACCTCGTCGTAAGCTTCCGCGATCTCCCGGATCTGGTCGAATCGGCTGATCCGGGTCGAGATAGTGACCATGCGGGCGACCCCTGCCCGCCTGGCCCGCGCGATCACCTCGTCCCGCTCCTCCGCGAAGTCGGGGAAATCCAGATGGCAATGGCTGTCGATCAGCATCGTACTCTCAGTTCTCAGCTTCCTCGACGAATCGCGGGAAGACGCCCTGGGGACGGGGCAGCGGGGTTCCCGACGCCAGCGCCTGCCCTTCGGCGAGCCTTTCGAACCCGCGCTCCCCGGCCGGAACGGCGAGCTGATCCAGGATCTTCGCCGACGCGTCGGGCATCAGCGGCTGGGTCATGATCGCCAGCTGGCGGATCGTCTCGGCCAACACATACAGAACCGTTCCCATACGCGCCGGATCGGTCTTGCGCAATGCCCAGGGGGCCTGCTCGTCCACATAGCGGTTGGCGTCGCCGATGACGGCCCAGATCGCCTCGATGGCCTTGTGGAAGGCCTGCACCGACAGTTCCCGCCGGACGGTGTCGAGCAGTGCGGCAGCCGAACCCAGGAGCTTGTCGTCGGCCTGGCTGAAGGCGCCGGCGTCCGGCACCATGGCGCCGCAGTTCTTCTGGATCATGGACAGCACGCGCTGCACCAGATTGCCGTAGTCGTTCGCGAGGTCGCCGTTCAGCCGGTTGACCATCGCCCGGTGCGAGAAGTCCCCGTCGTTGCCGAAAGGCACTTCGCGCAGCAGGAAATAGCGCGTCGGGTCGAGCCCGTAGGTCGAGACCAGCGTCTCGGGCGCGATCACGTTGCCCAGGGACTTGGACATCTTCTGGCCTTCGATGGTCCACCAGCCATGGGCGAACACCCGCTTGGGCGGCTCCAGGCCGGCCGCCATCAGGAAGGCCGGCCAATAGACCGCGTGGAAGCGCAGGATGTCCTTGCCGACCATGTGCAGGTCGGCCGGCCAGTACTTGGCGTACGGGGTGCCCGGCGCCGTGCCGGGATAGCCAAGCGCGGTGATGTAATTGGTCAGCGCGTCGAGCCAGACATACATGATGTGCTGCTCGTCGCCCGGGACCGGGACGCCCCAGTTGAAAGTGGTCCGGCTGACCGACAGGTCGCGCAGCCCCGACTTGACGAAGGCCATCACCTCGTTCCGCTTGCCCGGCGGCAGGATGAAGTCGGGGTGCTCGTCATAGAACTTCAGCAGCCGGTCCTGCCAGGCCGACAGGCGGAAGAAGTAGCTGGGCTCCTCGACCCACTCGCACTCCGCCCCGCTAGGCGCCAGCTTCCTGCCGGTCGGCGTTGTGGTCAGTTCGTCCTCGCCGTAGAACGCCTCGTCCCGGACGGCGTACCAGCCGGCGTAGGACCCCAGATAGATCTCGCCCTTGTCGGCCAGCGTCCGCCACAGGGCCTGGCAGGCCTCGATGTGGCGCGGCTCGGTCGTGCGGATGAAGTCGTCGTTGGAATAGTTCATGGCGCCGACGAGATCGCGGAAATTCTGCGACACCCGGTCGGTGAAGGCCTGGGGATCGATGCCGGCCACCTGGGCCGACTTCTCGACCTTCTGACCATGCTCGTCGGTGCCGGTCAGGAACTTCACGTCGCGGCCGTCCAGCCGCATGAACCGGGCCAGGACATCGCACGCCAGTGTGGTATAGGCGTGGCCGATATGGGGCACGTCGTTGACGTAATAGATCGGCGTCGTGATGTAGAAGGGCTGTGGCCCGGCCATTTCTCGGCTCTCCTGCGCGGCGTGACTTCTTGAATTCCGGTGCCGCCTTCGATCGTCAGGCCGAAGCGGCGGCCTCCACCGTCAGCAAGGCGTTCAGGACGACCTGTTTGCGATCGAGATTGGCGCTTTCGGCCCGTGCGAAAAGGCGATTGACCTTTTCCCATACCTCCACCCACCGATCAAGGCCGCGATCCCGCGCCAGACGCTGCATCAGGGCTGCCTCCCCGGGGACCACTTCCGGCGGGATCGTGCCACGGGCGAGCGAACGAGCGAAGCGGGCGAGCCACCAGACGAGCAGATCGGTCACCGCATAGTATGCGGTGTCGGCTCCCTTGCGCGCCAGCTTGTCCCCCAGCCCGTGGGCGGCGACGACGTCGAGCCGCGGCAGCGTGCCGAGCAGGCCCATCAGGTCGCGGTACAGCGCCAGCCCTCCCGCCTCGGCGAGATCGAGCGCCCGGCCGATGCTGCCTTCTGCCAGACGGGCCAGCGCCGCCCGGTCGGCGTCGGCGAGATCGGGCCGCATCCGGGCCAGCAGGCCGGCGACGACCTCCTCGGGCAAGGGATTGAGCAGAAGCTTCCGGCAGCGCGACCGGATGGTCGGGAGCAGGCCGCCGGGATTTTCCGTGACGACCAGCAGCACGGTCCGGGCCGGCGGCTCCTCCAGGATCTTCAGGATCGCGTTCTGGCCGTTCATGTTCAGCCGCTCGGCCCCGTCCAGCACGACCACGCGCCAGCCGCCTTCCGCAGCCGTCAGGCGCAGGAATGGCGCGACGCGGCGGACCTGGTCGACCGGGATGTCCGACTTCAGCCGGCCCTTCTTGTCGTCGAAGGGCCGTTCGATGGTCAGCAGGTCGGCATGCCCGCCGGACGCGACGCGGGTGAACACGGGATGCTCGGGACCGATCCGCAGGCTCGTCGCGGGCTGCGGGTCGCCGAACAGCCCGCCGGCCTCCTCGCCCTGGGCCAGCAGGAACCGGGCGAAACGGAACGCCAGGGTCGCCTTGCCGATGCCCGGTATGCCGCCGATCAGCCAGGCATGGGGCAGCCGGCCCGAGTTCCAGGCGTCGAGCAGGACACGCTCCGCCTGATCATGGGCCAGAAGCTCCGGATTATGGCGGGGATCGGCGATCTCCGTGCTCATGGCCGGAGCCGCTGGGTCACGGCGGCCAGGACGGCGGCATGGACCTGCTCGACCGTGCCGCCGGCATCGATCACGACGCAACGGCCGGGTTCGCGGGACGCTATGTCCAGGAAACCCTCGCGGAGCCGCTCGTGGAAGCTCAGGTCCATCCGCTCGTAACGGTCCTCGCCGTCATGCCGGGCGTGGGCGCGCGCGACGCCGGCGCCCGGCGGGATGTCGAGGATCAGCGTCAGGTCGGGGGCGAAATCGCCGACGGTGACGCCATAAAGCCGCTCGATCGGCTCCCGACCCAATCCATGCCCATAGCCCTGATAAGCCATGGTGCTGTCGGCGAAGCGGTCGGAAACGACCCAGCGGCCGGCGTCGAGTGCCGGCCAGACCGTCCGCGTCAGGTGGTCCCGGCGCGCCGCGAAGTGGAGCAGCGCTTCGGTCACCCCGTCCCACCGGCCCGGCTCCCCGGAAACCAGGAGCTTGCGGATCTCCTCGGCCCCGGTGGCGCCGCCGGGCTCGCGGGTCGGCAGCACATCCCTGCCCTGCCCCGCCAGCGCCGCGGCGAGCAGCTTGAGCTGGGTACTCTTGCCGGCGCCTTCGCCGCCTTCGAACGTGATGAATCGGCCGCGCGCCACCGGTCAGCTGCCTCCGCCCGAAATCAGGTGCATCGCCGCGGCGCCGATCCGGCCGACGAAGCCGAGCCGGTCGACGCTCTGGCCCGCCACCAGCGGGACTTCCTTCCTGCTGAAGCCCGGCGCCTCCATGACGATCTTGCCGAGCGGCGTGCCCTGGGCAACCGGCGCCGGCACCGGCTCCTCCAGCACGACCGAGACCTTGAGGTTGCGGCGCTCGTCCCGGTTCATGGTGACCCGCAGGTCCTCCTCGACCACCAGCGGGACGGTGTCGGCATCGCCCAGCCAGACGGCGGCCTGGTCGACCGGCTCGCCCTTCTTGAACAGGGCGTAGGATTCGAATTCCCGGAAACCCCACTCCAGCAGGCGGGCCGATTCGTCGGCGCGGGCCTGCATGCTGGGCAGCCCGTTGACCACCAGGACCAACCGCCGGCCATTGCGCTGGGCGGATGCCGTCAGGCCATAGCCCGCGGTTTCGGTATGGCCGGTCTTCAGCCCGTCCACGTCCATGTTGCGGTACAACAAGGGGTTGCGATTACCCTGTTTGATCCCGTGATAGGTGAACTCGGTCTGCGAGTAGTAGTGATAATATTCCGGGTAGTCCTTGATCAGGTGCTGGGCGAGCAGCGCCAGGTCGGAGGCGGTGGAATAGTGGTTCTCGTCCGGCCAGCCGGTCGAGTTCTTGAAGTTGCTTTCGTTCAGGCCGATCTCCCGCGCGCGCCGGGTCATCTCCTCCGCGAAACGCTCTTCCGAGCCGGACAACCCTTCCGCCAGCACGACCGAGGCGTCGTTGCCGGACTGGATGATCACGCCCCTGATGAGGTCCTCGACCCGGATCTGGGCGTTCAGCTCGGTGAACATCTTCGAGCCCTGCATGCGCCAGGCACGCTCGCTGACCGGGAGCGTGTCGTCCAGCGACAGGCGGCCCGCCCTGAGCCGATCGAAGACCATGTACATGGTCATGATCTTGCTCATCGAGGAAGTCGGCATGCGCTGGTGGGCATTCTTCTCGAACAGGGTTGTCCCCGTCGACATGTCGATCAGGATCGCCTGCTTCGCGATGGTGTCGATCGACGCAGCCGACGAGACGCTCGCGATGCAGGAGACGATGATCCCTGCGATCCAGGCGATCGGTTTGCGCGGATGGGCGACGGACATCTCTCTTGTTACCCTCATTTTCCAAATACCTGCGCGGCGTGAAATCCAGCCGCGCGCTGCCTGGGGCTCGATCCTCGCGGACGTGACCCCGTATCGCCTCTAATCGACGATGACCCGTGCGCCGTTGCTGCCGGCCTCGATCACCTGGCCCAGGACCTGGTCCGCCGCCTCGATCGTCGCGAGAGGACCGACACGGACCCGGAAATACTGGGTATCCCCGACCATCGCCGGGTCGATCCGGGAAACCCCCAGACCCGACAGCCGCGCCCGCAGCCTGTTGGCGTTTTCATACACCGTGAAGGCCCCGGCCTGCACGTAGATCCTGCCGGATGAGCGCACCGGAAGCTCGGCGACGACCGGAGCCGGCATGAACCGGCCGTCCACGGTCGCTCCGGGCAAAGTCTGCGCCGGATCGAACGACCGCCGTTCCGCGACCTGGATCGGGGTCTGCGCTCCTTCGACCTGTACGGCTCCGCGCGGCGCCGCGACCGGCACAGGGGCCCCGTCCGGGGACACTTGCGCGATGTCGACTCCCGCCTGCCCTGCCCGGGCCGCGGCGGCGACCGCCCTGCTCTCGTCGGGCAGCATCGTGACGCGGACCTTCGCGCTGCCCTGCGCCTCGAACCCGAGCAATTGGGCGCCCCGGCGCGACAGGTCGACGATGCGCCCCGGCACGAAGGGGCCGCGATCGTTGATGCGGACGATGATGGACCGGCCGTTCTCCAGGTTGGTCACCCGCACCAGGCTCGGCATCGGCAGGGTCTTGTGCGCGCCGGTCAGCTCGTTCTGGTCGAACCGCTCGCCGTTCGCCGTGGTTTCGGCATGGAAGCCGGGACCGTACCACGACGCTATCCCGGTCTCGTCATAGCCGAAATCTTCCTTGGGGTAATACCAGACCCCCTTGATCTGATATGGTTCCCCGACCTTGTAGCCGCCCATGGCCGACCGGACGCCCCCCTGGCCGGTCACCTTGGACGGCGTCGTCTGGGTCGAGCATCCCGACAGGGCGATGATGGCGGCGGCCACCAGCAGAGCATTCACCAAGTTGCTGGCCACAGCTTTCCCGGCCATCCTGACTTCCTCGATAGGTGGGGCAACCTACCCCATCTAAGTCAAAGCTCCAACAAAAATGGTTAACCGATTCGAGTAATCAGGCAGGTCCGGGAAACAGGCTGTCGGTCCGCCCCATGATCCTGTAGGCGACCAGCCCGATCCATTCGCGCATGGCTTCGTTCAGCGCGTCCAGGCCGGCCAGCAGGTCCGGTCCCCACATTAGCTCGCCGGCGCTGCGGTAGTCGACCGGGTAGGCCACGACCGGCCAGCCCGCCTTGTGGAAGATGCCGACCGACCGCGGCATGTGGGCGGCGGACGTGATGATCAGCCAGGTCCCGCCGGAGGCTGCGCCGACCAGCGCCCTGGTGAAGACCGCGTTCTCATAGGTGTTGCGCGACTCGCGTTCGAACAGGATGCGGGAGATGTCGAAGCCGAGCCCGTCCAGCACCTCGGCGACCACGTCGGTTTCCCGCAGGTCGCCGGAAAAGACGAAGCCGGACCCGCCGGTGAAGACCAGCCGGGCATCCGGGTAGCGGCGGGCGAGCTTGACGAACTCGGTGATCCGCTCTGCGGCACCGTTCAGCACCGGCTGCCCACGGTCGGCGGTCATCTCGGTATGGACGGAGCCGCCGAGCAGGATGATCCCGTCCACCGTGTCGGGCAGGTCCGGCTGGGGGAACCGCTCCTCCAGCGGCCGAAGGATCACCTGCCCGATCGGCAGCAGCGTGATGAGGACGACCGCGAGGATGCCCGCGGTGGTCAACCACCACCCCGCCCGCCTCAGGCCGGACCGGCCGCTGACCTGCAATAGCTGTCCCGACACCAGCAGCATCGCCAGGACGTTGCCGGGCTTTACGAGCGCCCAGCCCAGCTTCGACAGGACGAATGACATGGGTCGAAGCCGATCCGGGTTTCCTGTCGTGCCGTCAGATGTCGGCGTAGCAGTGGGTTTCGGCCGCTCCGCCAGGGTGGGTCACCGCACCCTTCTCCGCGTCGCCGACGAGCTGCGCGTACTTCCACAGCGTACCGGACTGGAAGTCGTGGCGGCGCGGATTCCACGCCTTGCGGCGCTCCTCCAGATCCTCGTCCGACAGCTCTACCGTGATGGTGCCGGCCTCGGCGTCGATCGAGATGATGTCGCCGTCGTTCAGCAGGCCGATCGGACCGCCAATCGCCGCCTCCGGCCCGACATGGCCGATGCAGAAGCCGCGCGTGGCACCGGAGAAGCGGCCGTCGGTGATCAGGGCCACCTTGTCGCCCATGCCCTGGCCGTAGATGGCCGAGGTGGTCGACAGCATCTCGCGCATGCCGGGGCCGCCGCGCGGTCCCTCGTAGCGGATGACGATGACCTCGCCTTCCTTGTAGTCGCGGCGCTCGACGGCGGCGAAGGCGTCCTCCTCGCAGTCGAACACGCGGGCCGGGCCGCTGAACTGGAGCTTCTTCATGCCGGCGACCTTCACGATCGCTCCGCCGGGCGCCAGGTTGCCGCGCAGGCCCACGACGCCGCCGGTCGGGGTGATCGGATCGCTGGTCGGGCGGATGACGTCCTGGTCGGTCGGGAACACCACGTCGGCGAGGTTCTCGGCGATCGTCTTGCCGGTCACGGTCATGCAGTCGCCATGCAGATATCCGCCGTCCAGCAGCGCCTTCATCAGGACCGGCACGCCGCCGATCTCGAACAGGTCCTTGGCGACGTAGCGCCCGCCCGGCTTCAGGTCGGCGATATAGGGGGTGCGCTTGAACACTTCGGCGACGTCGTGCAGGTCGAACTCGATGCCGCATTCGTGCGCGATGGCCGGCAGGTGAAGGCCGGCATTGGTCGATCCTCCCGAAGCGGCGACGACGACGCAGGCGTTCTCCAGCGCCTTGCGGGTCACGATGTCCCGCGGGCGGATGTTGCGCTTGACCAGTTCCATGACGGCGCGGCCCGAAGCCTCGGCATAGGCGTCACGGCTCTCGTAGGGGGCCGGGGCGCCGGCGGAACCCGGAATCGCCAGGCCCATAGCCTCGGAGACGCAGGCCATGGTGTTGGCGGTGAACTGGCCGCCGCAGGAACCGGCCGACGGGCAGGCGACGCATTCCAGCTCGTGCAGGTCGCTGTCGCTCATACGGCCGGCTGAGTGGGCGCCGACCGCCTCGAACACGTCCTGCACCGTGACGTCCCTGCCCTTGTACTTGCCCGGCAGGATCGAGCCGCCATACATGAAGACGCTCGGCACGTTGAGGCGCACCATGGCCATCATCATGCCGGGGAGCGACTTGTCGCAGCCGGCGAGCCCGACCAAGCCGTCGTAGCAGTGGCCCCGCATGGTCACCTCGACGGAGTCCGCGATGACCTCGCGGCTGACCAGCGACGACTTCATGCCGGCATGGCCCATCGCGATGCCGTCGGTGACGGTGATGGTGGTGAATTCGCGCGGGGTGCCCGCCTCCGCCTTGACGCCGATCTTGACCGCCTGGGCCTGCCGGTTCAGCGAGATGTTGCAGGGAGCCGCCTCGTTCCAGCAGGTCGCGACGCCGATGAAGGGCTGCGCGATCTCCTCCTCCGTCATCCCCATGGCGTAATAGTAGGAGCGATGCGGCGCCCGCTCGGGTCCAACGGAAACATGCCGGCTTGGCAGGTTGGACTTGTCCCAGGTGGTGGGTTTGTTGTCGCCGTAGGGCATGGCCGATCACCTCTTGTTGCCTTCTGGGCCCGCGGGGGGCTGCACTTATTGCGCCGGAACATAGCGCCGCGGGTCCGTGAAGCCTAGTGGTCCTGCAAAGTGTTTTTGATTACGTTCGGCCTTCGCCCGTCAGGGCGAACGCCGACACCCTGCGTCAACGCTCCGCCGCTGCGCTTCGGACGACGAAGGGGAACTGCCGGGCGGGCAGTTCGGATGATGCCGGCACATGGCTGGTTAGAGCTGTGCCCGATCAGGTCGATCCGGCCGGGGCAGCCGGGCCGATGCGTTGGGCCACGGCCCAACGCATCGCGGCGAATGGAACGGCAGGCTGCATGGACCGGAGCGGTTCAACCTGTTCGGAAACCGCCCTGGCCCGCGTCAGCCGCCTTGCTGGGCAAAGGGGGCCGATTTCTCGATATCAAACCATAGTCTCTCGTCCTGCAAAATCACTTGGCCGAAGAAAACCATCTTTATCTTCGTCACATCACCCACTGTGACTCTACCGTAAATCAGGTACCATCCGGAATGAACAAGGACGAACCATTTCCCTAAGGTCATCTGATGAATACCCAGGGCACAACTCAAGTCCTGTGTCCGTTTCACTGATTTCATCATTTCAATAATGATGAACTGGAACTTGGAATCGAGCTTCTTGGCCGAGTCCATGAAGCGAGGCGAATATTCGAGCTTAACCATAATCGTAACGGTCTAAATTCCGCGAGGCCAATTCATTCAGCTGAAAGGGTTATGTTGTTCATAGTCAATCCAGCCTTTCTCGTCGGCTTCCTTCTCTACTTCATCGAGAAACTCTTCCACACTTAAAGTTTTAGCTACCGCAGTGCTTGCAACGGCTTCTCTGCGCCCACCCGCCGGTGGCTTCTTACGGGTTGACGAGGCATGCGGAGAATCACTTTGGGGTAGGCGCCTTGTCGCTTTGCCGCGGCGTCCTAAGTCGCCCGCTGGTCTCGATGCCATTTCGCCCCTCCGCCATAGTGTTAAGAACGCCTAACAAAACCTTGATGAGAGGCTGACGCCGCCTATCTGAAGGGCATGGCGAAACCCCTTGTCAGCGATGAGCTGTGGGCTGTCGTGGCGCCGCTGTTGCCGTCCCGTCCGCCCCGTCCGAAAGGCGGTCGGCCGCCGGTCGATGACCGGGCGGCGCTGACCGGCATCCTGTTCGTGTTGAGAAGCGGCATACCGTGGGAGATGCTGCCGCGGGAGATGGGCTGCGGCTCGGGCATGACCTGCTGGCGGCGTCTGCGCGACTGGCAGGCCGCCGGGGTTTGGGAGAGGCTGCACCATGTCCTTCTGGACCGGTTGGGCAAGGCCAATGCGATCGATTGGAGCCGGGCGGCGCTGGACAGCGCCAGCGTCCCGGCAAAAAGGGGGGGCTTGAGACCGGGCCGAACCCGACCGACCGGGGCAAGCCGGGCTCCAAGCGCCATGTCGTCATCGACGCCAATGGCATCCCGTTGGCCGTGACCCTGTCGGCCGCCAACGTCCACGACAGCCGCATGCTGGAGGCCACGGTGGACGCCATCCCGGCCATTCGCCAGTGCGCCGGACGGCCCCGCCGCCGTCCCGCCAAGCTCCACGCCGACAAGGGTTATGATTTCTCCCGCTGCCGCCGCGCCTTGCGCCGGCGCGCCATCATTCCCCGCATCGCGCGCCGCGGCATCGAAAACAGCGAACGGCTCGGCCGGCACCGCTGGAAAGTCGAACGCACCCTGGCATGGTTCGCCTGCTTCCGGCGGATCGCCGTGCGTTATGAGCGCCGCAGCGACATCTTCGAAGCATTCCATCACCTCGCCGCCGCTCTCATCACCTTCCGCTTCGTTGAACGATGGTTTTGTTAGGCGCTCTAATGCATAATATCATAAATACCCCGGGCCGGTTGATCAAGAACCGATCCAATCCAAGGTATCGGAAATTTTCAGACGAGGATCCGCGCAAAAGCCTGTCTATAGGAAAATATGCTGGAAGGCACCGAAGGGTCGGCCGACGCTGTGAAAGAATATCGGGCGCCGACTGGTAATGTATACATCTATCCAAGCTGATGGGTCGCAAGCCCTTGTCTCCCCGCAGGAAGTATAGCGCGTTCTATATTTGAACATGATTTGTTCTTTTATAGGCAATATAGGTGGTCCGAGCCGCGTCATCGGCGTCGGACCACCATTTCCCTTCGAGGTTATCGTCAGGAAAGCCCGTGGGAAACAGTGGCCCGACGTTGCCCTACGCCGAAGTCAGTCGCGCGAGAGCCTCGGCCAGTTTCCGCTGCGCCGATTCCGCCGCCGCACGGCGATCCCGCTGTTCCTCGATGACTTCCTCGGGAGCGCGGGAAACGAAGTTCGCATTGTTCAGCTTCTGGTCGATCTTCGCGATCTCGCCGGAGAGCTTGTCGATCTCCTTCGTCAGGCGCGCCTTCTCCTGCTCGATGTCGATCACGCCGGCCAGGGGCAGCACCACCGTCGCCTCGTCCAGCACCGCCTGCACGGCTCCCTTGGGCGCGGCCTCGGCGGTCGTCTCGGCGGAGGACAGGCGGGCCATCCGCAGGATGATGTCCCTGTGAGTATCCAGGCGCCGGATCGTCTCAGCCGTGGCGTCCTTGAGAAGCATCGGGATCTGGGCACCCGCCGGCACGTTCATCTCGTTCCGAACGGTACGGATCGTCGAGATCAGGCGGACCACCGCATCCATCTCGGCCTGGGCGGCGGCGTCCTCCATCTCCGGACCGAACTCCGGCCACGCGGCGCGGATCAGGCCGGATGCCCGTTCGGCGCCGATCTGCTCCCAAAGCTCCTCCGTGATGAAGGGCATGAAGGGGTGGAGCAAATGGAGGATCTCGTCGAGCACCCAGGCGGTCGTAGCCCGCGTTTCGGCCTTGGCGGCCGCGTCGTCGCCGTTGAGGATCGGCTTGGTGAACTCCAGGTACCAGTCGCAGAAGGTGCCCCAGGTGAACTGGTACAGCACGTTGGCCGCATCGTTGAAGCGATAGGCCTCGATCGCCTCGGCCGCGCGGGCGGACGTTTTCGCCACTTCGCCGACGATCCAGCGGTTGACCGTCTGGCCGGCGGAACCGGGATCGAAGCCCGGCTGCGGCAGGCACTCGTTCATCTGGCAATAGCGCGCGGCATTCCACAGCTTCGTCGCGAAGTTGCGGTATCCCTCGACCCGGCCGACCGCCAGCTTGATGTCGCGCCCCTGGGCCGCCATGGCCGCCAGCGTGAAGCGCAGCGCGTCGCAGCCATACTCGTCGATCAGGTTCAGCGGGTCGATGACGTTGCCCTTGGACTTAGACATCTTCTGCCCGCGCTCGTCGCGCACCAGGGCATGGATGTAGACGTGGCGGAACGGCACGTCCCCCATGAAGTGAAGCCCCATCATCATCATCCGGGCAACCCAGAAGAAGATGATGTCGAAGCCGGTGACCAGCACGTCACCCGGGTAATAGCGCTCCAACTCCTTGGTCTGCTGCGGCCAACCCAGGGTCGAGAACGGCCAAAGCGCCGACGAGAACCAGGTGTCCAGCACGTCCGGGTCGCGGGTCAGCTCGGTCCCCGTACCGTAATGGGCCGCGGCGGCCGCTTTCGCCGCCTCCTCGGTCTCCTCCACGAAGACGGTCCCGTCCGGGCCATACCAAGCCGGGATCTGATGGCCCCACCAGATCTGCCGGCTGATGCACCAGGGCTGGATGTTGCGCATCCACTCGAAATAGGTGTTCTCCCACTGCTTGGGAACGAACACCGTCCTGCCCTCCTCGACCGCCTTGATCGCGGGCTGGGCAAGGGTGACCGCGTCGCAGTACCACTGGTCGGTCAGCCACGGCTCGATCACCATGCCGGACCGGTCGCCATGGGGCAGCATGTGCGTGTGCGGCTCGATCTTCTCGACCAGGCCCTGCTCTTCCAGGTCGGCGACGATGCGCTTGCGCGCCTCGTACCGATCCAAGCCGCGATAGGCTTCGGGGATGATCGCGTCGTCGATGATCCGCGCGTCCCTGTCCAGGACGTTGATCATCTCAAGCCCGTGGCGCCGGCCGACCTCGAAGTCGTTGAAGTCGTGCGCCGGGGTGATCTTGACGGCGCCGCTCCCGGTCTCCGGGTCGGCATACTCGTCACCGACGATCCTGATACGCCTCCCGACCAGCGGGAGCACCGCGAAGCCGCCGATCAGGTCGCGATAGCGCTCGTCCTCGGGATGCACCGCGATGGCGGTGTCGCCCAGCATGGTTTCCGGCCGGGTGGTCGCGACGGTGATGAAGCGTTCGGGCTGGTTCTCCAGCGGATACTTGAAGTGCCAGAGGTGCCCCTTGACCTCCCGCGACTCCACTTCCAGGTCCGAAATGGCGGTGTGCAGCTTCGGGTCCCAGTTGACCAGGCGCTTGTCGCGGTAGATGAGGTTCTGCTTATAGAGCGTGACGAAGACCTTGGCGACCGCCTCCGACAGCCCCTCGTCCATGGTGAAGCGCTCGCGCTCCCAGTCGGGCGAGGCGCCAAGCCGGCGGAGCTGGCGCGTGATCGTGCCGCCCGATTCCGCTTTCCACTGCCAGACCTTGTCGATGAAGGCGGCGCGGCCGAGGTCGTGGCGGGTCTTGCCGTCCGCGGCCAGGTTCCGCTCGACCACCATCTGGGTCGCGATGCCGGCATGGTCGGTTCCCGGCTGCCACAGGGCGTCGTCGCCGCGCATGCGATGGTACCGGACCAGGATGTCCTGGAGGGTGAAGGTGAGCGCGTGCCCCATGTGCAGGCTGCCGGTCACGTTGGGCGGCGGCATCATGATGGTATAGGGATGGGCGTTCGACTCGGTATGGGCGGCAAAGGCGCCCGACATCTCCCACGCGTCGTAGTGCTTCGCTTCGACGTCGGCGGGGCGATAGGTCTTGTCCAGCATCGCTGAATCTTTCAACTCTTCGGGTCCCGGGATCTGTATGCCCTGGACCGCGGAAATGGATTTGGCGGACCCTGCCTTCAGCACGGCCCGCCCCGATAAGTTCTACCGCCCAAGGCTTATGGCTGGATCGCTCGTCAGCCGCCCTGGGCGCGGCGTACCATCTTCTCGATCTCGCGCTGGACCATCCGCTCGACCATGGGCGGTAGGTTCTGGTCAAGCCAGTCGCGCAGCAACGGACGCATGACGTCCTTCAGGATATCCTCGACCGTCGGGCCGCCGCCATAGGCCTGCATGCTGCCGGAGAAACGGTTGCCGCCGATGCTGCTGGCGAGCTGCGCGAAGGCGGCGCTGGTCGCGGCCGCCGTCGGCGCCGACACCAGATCGTCGTCGTCATAGCTGGAGACGGGCTGGCGGCGCGGCGCCGGCTTCTCGAACAGGTCGTCCAGGGATTCGAGGGACAGCGGCGGCTCGGGCTCGTCGGGTTCGGGCTCCGGATCCATCGCCCGGGCCCAGGGATCGTCCTGCGGATCCTCCACGTCGACGACCGAACCGTCGTCCTGCACCATCTGGGTGAGTTCCAGCACATCCTCGTCCATCGGCTCCTCGGGAGGAGGAGGCGGCGGCGGCGGAGCGACATAGGCGGAGACGGGAGCCGGCGCCGGAGCGGAAGGCGGCGGGGCCGGTTCAGGCTTGCTCGGCTCCGCGGGCTCGGTGTCTTCGGATATGATTCGCCGGATGGAGGCTAGGATTTCCTCCATCGATGGTTCTTGCTGGGACTTGGTATCACTCATCAGCGCAACCCCAGGAGCCTGATCCGGAACCCGGAGCCTATGTCACAACAGGTTAAATTACTACCAAGTCGTTCAACCGGTTTGGCGAGAGCCGAAGTGTCACTCATCGATATCGGTTCCCCACCACTTGTCGCGAACCTGTTTGTAGTGCTTCTCGTGATCGTAGTAGTTGACCTGGAGCCCGAGTTGGCGGGCGGTGAGCTGGCCGGTGGATTCCAGCACCGCGAAGGCGGCCACGGTCTCGTCGCGCTGCGCCCGGACGAGCTCGACGCGCGCGTCCAGCAGCTCCTGTTCGGAGTCCAGCGTGTCCAGCGTCGTGCGCGATCCGACCAGGGCTTCCTGGCGCACGCCTTCCAGCGCGATCTCGGACGCCCGGACCTGGGACTGGCGCGACTGGATCGTGGCGCGGGCGGTGGTCAGGCCCTCCCAGGCCCGGATGGCGTTCTCCACCACCTGGCGCCGCGCCTCCTCGATCTGGATGCGCCGCTGGCTGGCGGTCTGGCGGGCCTCGCGGACCCGCGCCGCCGTCGAACCGGCCTGGTAGAGCGGGATCGTGACGGAGGCGGTGACCGAGGCGCCGTCGGACCGGTCGGCCTGGCTGCTCGGCTCGTAGACACGCGACACGGTGCCGCGCAGGTTGGCCGACGGCAGCATCTCGCCCCGGACCTGGTCGACCGCGTTGCGGGCCGCCGTTTCCGAATACTCCGCCGCGACCACGCCGGGATTGTTGCTCTCGGCCAGAGAGATCGTCTCCTCGCGAGTCGCCGGCAGGTCGAAGCGCAGGCGCGGCGCGGTCAGCCGGCCGGGAGGCGCTCCGATCAGGCGGGCATAGACCGCGCGGCTGGCGCTCAGCAGGCCCTCGGCCTGGATGCGGTCGGAAACCGCGCGGGCAAGCCGCGACTCCGCTTGGCTGACGTCGGTCCGGGTGATCTCGCCGACATTGAACCTGTCCTGCGAGGCGTCGAGCTGACGCCGCAGGACCTGCTCATTGTTGACGTTCAGGTCCACCACGGCCTGGTCGCGCACCACGTCCAGGTATGCGGTGGCGGCATCGAGCAGGACCGACTGCTCGGTGGACAGCAGGTCCGCCCGCTGGGCCTGGACCAGGGCTTCGGCGCGCTTGGTGCCCGCTTCCGTCCTGCCGCCGGTATAGAGCGGCTGCACGACGCTGAGGTCGACGCCGCGCTGCTGGAGGTTGCTGTCGCGGTTGACGCCGGCCGCCCGGGTCCGCTGGCGGCTGTAGCCGGCGTCGGCGCTGGCTTCCACCGAAGGACGGTAGCCGGACAGCGCCTGCGGCACCAGCTCGTCGGTCGCGCGCAGCTGTGCGCGTTGCGAATCGATCGTCGGATTGGTCGCATAGGCGTTCGCCAACGCTTCCTCAAGGCTCTGCGCCGAGGCGGGGTGGCTCGCCACCAGGGCCAGCAGGGCGCCGCCCAGGGACGCCCCGAGGGCGGTGCCGGTCCGCCGTGAGTTCCGTCTCATCAATACACCTTCATCGTCGGGTCGATTCGGCGAGCCCAGGCGTCCACGCCGCCCATCAGGTTGGTCGCCTTGTCGAACCCGTTGTGACGCAGCCAGGCGGTCGCCTGGGCGCTCCGCCCGCCGTGATGGCACACGAGGACGATCTGGCGATCCTTCGGCAGCTCCCCGGCGCGCCGGGCCAGCGTCCCCAGGGGAACGCTGGTGCTCCCCTCGATCGCGCAGAGTTCAAACTCCCAGGGTTCCCGCACGTCGACCAGGGCGAGGTCGGCACCGGACTGGCGCAGACCTTGGAGAGCATCGACATCTATCTGCAGCGGCACTGTGTCGGTCATCACTCGCTCCTAGTCACTGAAAGCTCCAGGCCCTGGCGGCGTCCGCCGGACATCGCGGCAGGTCGTCAGAACTGGAACACCGGCTTCGGCTCGAAGCCCGGAAGCAGGGGAGTGGCGGCGTCGAACAGGATTCGGCCGGTCTCGACCTCGCCGGTGCGCTGGAACAGGCGCGCCTGCCCCATCCGCGCGTCCGGCGCCACCACCGTCACCAGCCGGCCGCCGTCGGCCAGCTGCTCCAGGATCGCCTGCGGAACCTCGGTCACCGCGCCGTGGATCAGGATGGCGTCGTAGGGCGCCTGTTTGGCATAGCCTTCGGTCAGCGGCCCCTGGACGAGCACGACGTTGTCCACGCCCAGCTCGCGCAGCGTCTCCTCGGCCCGGGCCGCCAGCTCGGGGTTTTCCTCGAGCGCCACGACGGTGGCCGCCATGCGCGACAGGAGCGCGCTGGCATAGCCGGTGCCGCAGCCGATATCGAGAACGATGTCCGTCGGCTTGACACGCGCCTCCTGGAGGAGGCGGGCGATCACCATGGGCTCGATCAGGTACCGTCCCTTGGCGACCGGGATGTCTTCGTCCACATAGGCGAAGCTGCGCGACGCCTTGGGCGCGAACAGTTCGCGGGGAATGTTCGACATCGCTTCGACCAGCGCGGGGTCGGTTACTTTGTTGGGGCGGACCTGCCCTTCGACCATGTTGTAGCGGGCTGCGGAATAATCGGGCATGGCAACCGTTTTCTGATCTTGTTTCATCCGGCGCGCCAGTCTTCCGCGGCGGAGCGGCGCTGTATCGCCTTATATCCGTCAACGCGTTCGAACACAACGGAGAGCCATCGAAGCGTCCGACGACGCAGACGGTCTGTCGCATGTATGCCTCATCGGCGGGCACCGGCACGCCGACCGCCGCTTGACCCGCGGTTCCGGGCCGGCTATATCAGGTCACCTCTCCGGAGCCGGCGCGATCAAGGGCCGGCCCCGGCACCTGGCGCGGTGGCAGAGTGGTGATGCAGCGGACTGCAAATCCGTATATCCGGGTTCGATTCCCGGCCGTGCCTCCAATCCTCCCGAAGACCGAAGATCCTGACGGCGCAGCGGTGACTGCGGCCACAAGCCATGCCCGGGTCCCGGGGCTCGTTCCTCGACCGATTTTCGGAGCTAAGACTGGCCGGTTCAGAGCCGAAGCGCCCCCTCCCCCGCCCTCCCCTCCCCTCCCCCGCCGAACAACCGCATACCTAAATCGATTTTAATTTGATTTCAGGAATGGTGAGTTCTTTCGTTGTTTTGGTCTTTGTTTATCGGGCTATGGAATAGGTCGATATTGCTGACGCATTTTTACTACACCTGGCGAACTATTCAGGCGGACCTCTTTGAAACTGTGGCAAAGCCCCGCGGGATTCGTGCATCATACTTTTCGAAAGCGAATGATTGGCCTGGAGCGACGGTCCGGAAGGAGCCGGCGCTCCGGCCGGAGAGCGGGCCGGCCCGAGCGGAACTCCGAGCGGAGTCCTGGGGAGGATCGGGGGATTTGAGGCGGGCCTGCCAATCTGTATTAGGAGCGGACCATGCATATCGTGGCAGGAAACACAGCATCGTTTACCCGCAACCAGGCCATCGCGGCCATGGCTGCACTGGCGCTGACGGCTGCGGTGGCCGGGGGCGTCGCGTTCCAGGCGTGGCAGGGTCCGTCCGACCTGCTGTCGGTCCAGGGCGGTTCGCTACCCGAAAACACCCGTCCGATGATCCTGGTACCCTTGCCCCGCTGAGCCGCGGGCGCCTCATCCCTTTCGCACCTCTCCTTCGCTGGCGCGACTGTTGCGGAGGCAGGATCTGCCGCGTTGCCTGCCTCCGCACTTTTTTGTCCGGCCTCTTCGCCCGACAGGCGCTTGATGAAGCCTCCGTTCCCGCACATGTGAATGGGAAGTGGCGCGGCGAACGCGCGGATGCGAGGGAGGCTTTTGATGCTTTCGGCTTTCCGGCTGCTCAGCCGACCGCTGGCCCGCCTGGGGCGGGTAGGAGTGATCGCCGCGCTGGCCGCGGTCCCGTGGGTCGCGAGGCCGCTTCCAACCGCCGCCCAGCAGGCCGAGGCGCCGGACGTCACCGCGATGATGCAATCGGTCGTGGGGGTCAAGGCGACGGTCCCGTCCGATGCCCGCTCCGCAGACAGCCTCGGCACGGAGCGGCTGGGCAGCGGAATCGTGATCGACGGCAGCGGCTTGATCGTCACCATCGGCTACCTGATCATGGAAGCCAGCGCGGTCGAGGTCAGGACCGCGGAAGGCAAGGTCCATCCCGCGGAGATCGTGGCCTACGACCATGTCAGCGGCTTCGGCCTGGTCAGGGGACAGTACGGGTTCCGCGCCAAGCCGATGCGGCTCGGCCGCTCCGAGGAGGTCAAGGTCGGCGACCCGATGCTGGCCCTGGCGCACGGCGGTCCCGACGCGGTCCACGCGACGCTGATCGTCAGCAAGCGGGAATTCGCGGGATACTGGGAATACCTGCTGGAAGAGGCGATCTTCACCTCGCCGGCCATCGCCGAGTTCGGGGGAGCGGCGCTGGTCTCGCCGCGGGGCGAACTGATGGGCGTCGGCTCCCTGTTCGTGCATGACGCGGCACCGCCGCTGACGGCCCCCGGCAACATGTTCATCCCGGTCGACGTGCTTCGCCCCATTCTCGGCGATCTGCTGGCGCTCGGCCGCTCCGCCGAGTCGCCGCGCCCGTGGCTCGGCGTCACGACGCAGCAGGCCGGAGACAGGCTCGTCATCCAGCGGGTCACGCCGGGCAGCCCGGCGGCGGCGGCCGGCCTGCGCCCGGACGACGCGATCGTCGCGGTCGGCGGCCAGCCGGTCACCCGCCTTGCGGATTTCTATCGGAAAATCTGGGCTTTGGGCGACGCCGGCATCAGCGTCCCGCTCGGCATCCAGCGGGCAGGGAGGGTCGAGACAGTGTCGGTCCAATCGATCGACCGGCTCCGCCACCTGCGGCTCAAACCCACGTTTTGATCACGTGTCATCATATCTTCTCGTATAGGCGGCGTTATCCGGAAGGATCTATCGCCTTCTAGTGGTATTTGTATTTATTTGGATATACCATGCCTGGGCTGGCGCTGCGCCGCCTCCGAGGGGAGGCGATTCGTGCGCGCCGGCTTTGTCGAATCGCCCGAGGCGCGGATCTTTTCACGCCGGGCATCCGATATGCAGCCGCAGACGGGCGTGGAGAATGATGGGCAAGCCGAAGAATGTCGCCAACGAGATCGACGCGCACGTGGGCGCCAGGCTCCGCCTGCGCCGATTGCTGCTGGGAATCAGCCAGGAAAAGCTGGGGGACGCCCTGGGCCTGACCTTCCAGCAGATCCAGAAGTACGAGCGGGGCGCCAACCGGGTCGGCGCCAGCCGGCTGTTCGACATGTCCAGGGTCCTGGACGTTCCGGTGGCGTATTTCTTCGACGACATGCCGGACGAGACCGCGGCGGTGATGTCGACCCGGCTGCCCGGCGGTTCCCGCTCGCTCGGCGAGTCGCCGCTGGGCTCCGACGTGCTGCTCAGCCGCGAGACCGCGGAACTCGTCCGGGCCTACTACAGCATAGCCGACGTCGATGTCCGCCGGCGGGCGCTCGATTTCCTGCGCACCGTGAGCGAGAGCGCCGCGATCAACCGGGGCCGCCGGGTGGACGAGGCCAGCCCCGAAAGCGTTCCCGAAGAGGTGTAGCGGGCAGGGTGGCGTTCGACGCATTGGGGTTGTCCGGCGGGGCGCTCGCACCTGGCGGCGGCATGGGCTAAGAGATTCGCTGTTGCCGCACGTTAGCCCGTGCCTTTCATTCCGATGCGATCGAGCGACATGATGAACGACGAGCAGGATATCGAGATCCTCGCCAAGGAAACCCTGCATGACGGTTTTTTCCGGATGGACCGTTACCGGCTCCGCCACCGGAAGTTCGATGGAACCTGGACCGAAGAACTCTCGCGGGAGATCTTCGAGCGCGGCAACTCGGTCGCGGCGCTTCTCTACGATCCCGGAACCGACACCGTCGTGATGGTGGAGCAGTTCCGCCTGCCGGCGCGTCTGGCCGGCCGGTCCGCCTGGAGCTTCGAAGTCCCGGCGGGAGTGGTCAAGCCCGGCGAGGAACTGGCCGAGGTCGCCCGCCGCGAGGCGTTCGAGGAGACCGGCTGCGAAATCGTCGGCGACCTCAGGCGGATCGGCGAGTTCATGGCGAGCATCGGCGGCAGCACGGAGGTGGTGACGGTTTTCCTGGGTCTGGTGGATGCATCAGGCACCGGGGGCATCCACGGCCTGTCCGACGAGCACGAGGACATCCGCGTCCATGTCGTTCCCTCGGCCGAAGCGATCCGGCGGGTCGACGAGGGCGAGATCGACAATGCCGCCAGCATCATCGCGCTGAACTGGCTGGCCCGGCACCGCGACGGACTGAAGCGGGAGACGGCCTGAGCCCGCCCGCTTGATCCGGTGACGGGCGAAAGCTAGTCTGTCAGCCATCCGACAGGCCAGAGGGAAGAACTGTCACCGTGGACGTACGCGACGGCTTCATCGGAAGCATCGGCGAAACACCCCTGATCCGGCTGGAAGGTCCTTCCAGGGCGACCGGCTGCGACATCCTGGGCAAGGCCGAATTCCTTAATCCCGGCGGCTCCGTCAAGGACCGCGCCGCCATCGCGATCGTCCGGGACGCCGAGCGCCGCGGCGTCCTGAAGCCGGGCGGGGTCATCGTCGAGGGCACCGCCGGCAACACGGGCATCGGGCTGGCCCTGGTCGGCAACGCCCTGGGCTATCGCACCGTCATCGTGATGCCGGAAACCCAGAGCCAGGAGAAGAAGGACATGCTTCGCCTGGTCGGCGCCGACCTTCGCCTGGTCCCCGCCCTGCCCTACAAGGATCCGGGCAATTATGTCCGCTACTCCGAGACGCTGGCGAACGAGCTGGCCGCGTCCGAGCCGAACGGCGTGATCTGGGCCAACCAGTTCGACAACGTCGCGAACCGCGAAGGCCACAGGGCGACCACCGGACAGGAGATCTGGCGCCAGACCGACGGGCGGGTGGACGCCTTCACCTGCGCGGTCGGCACCGGCGGCACCCTCGCCGGGGTCGGCATGGCGCTGAAGGAAAGGAACCCGGATATCCGCATCGTGCTGGCCGATCCGATGGGTTCCGCGCTCTACAACCACTATGCCCATGGCGAGCTCAAGGCCGAGGGAAACTCGATCACGGAGGGTATCGGCCAGGGCCGTATCACCCGCAACCTGGACGGCGCGCCGATCGACGGCTGGCATCGGGTGACAGACGGGGAGGCCCTGCCCCTGCTGTTCGAGTTGCTGAAGAACGAGGGCCTGTGCCTGGGCGGCTCCAGCGGGATCAATGTCGCCGCGGCCATGAAGGTGGCGCGGGACCTGGGGCCCGGGCATACCGTCGTGACGATCCTGTGCGACTTCGGGACGCGCTACCAGTCGAAGCTGTTCAACCCCGCCTTTCTCCGGCAGAAGAACCTGCCGGTGCCGGCCTGGCTGGACGAGTGAAGGTGCAGCAGCCCATGGAAACGATCTTCCGCCAAGATTCCTACGCGGCCCGGTGCGACGCGACCGTCGTGGGGTCCGACGAACGCGGCGTCATGCTGGACCGGACCGTCTGCTACCCGACCGGCGGCGGCCAGCCCGGCGACACCGGCGTGCTCCGCCATGGCGGAGCCGGACTCCGGATCACCGACACGATCAAGGGCGACGGTCCCGACACGGTCATCCACGTGCTGGAACCGGGTACCGCGGCACCCGCCCCAGGCGAGCCGGTCGTGGTCGAGCTGGACTGGGACCGGCGGTTCGCCCATATGCGCATGCATACCTGCCTGCATCTGCTGTGCGCCTTGGTGCCGGGAGCGGTGACCGGCGGCCAGATCGGGACGGACAAGAGCCGCCTGGACTTCAACGTGCCGTCCGGCAGCCTGGACAAGGACGACTTGACGGCGGCGCTGAACCGGCTGGTGGACGGAGACCATGCCGTGCGATACCGCTGGATCGACGATGCCGAACTGGGGGCGAGCCCCGATCTGGTCCGCACCATGTCGGTCAAGCCGCCGACCGGCACCGGGAAGGTCCGGCTCGTCGAGATCGACGGGGTGGACCTTCAGCCCTGCGGCGGCACCCATGTCGCCCGCACCGGCGAGATCGGCCGGGTCGAAGTCGTCAAGATCGAGAACAAGGGCAAACAGAACCGGCGCGTGGTCGTCGCGCTCGCAACATGACGGCCGGCTGAAGCCGCACCGATCTTTCGAGGGGAAACGATGCCTTATTCCAAGCCCGACGCGCTGGTCAGCACCGACTGGCTCGCCCAACACCTGAGCGCTCCCGATGTCCGGGTGGTCGATGCGACCTACTTCCTGCCGGGCGCCGACCGCGACGCCCGCGCCGAATACAACGAGCGCCACATCCCCGGCGCGGTGTTCTTCGATATCGACGAGATCGCCGACACCTCCAGCGACCTGCCGCACATGCTGCCGGCGCCGGAGAAGTTCACGTCGCGGGTCCGCAAGCTCGGCCTGGGCGACGGTGTCCGTATCGTCGTTTACGACACCCACGGCCTGATGAGCGCCGCGCGCGTCTGGTGGATGTTCCGCGTGTTCGGCCACCGCGACGTGGCGGTGCTGGACGGCGGCCTGCCGAAATGGATCGCCGAGGGAAGCCCCCTCGAAGACCTCCCGCCGATGCCGCGGGAACGCCATTTCACCGCGCGCCTCAACACGTTCCTGGTCCGTGATGCCGGGCAGGTCAAGGACACGATCGGCCGCGGCCGCGAACAGGTCGTGGACGCGCGGGCCGCCGGCCGCTTCACCGGGGCCGAGCCCGACTTCTGGCCGGGCCGCAAGGCCGGGCACATCCCCGGCAGCCTCAACCTGCCGTTCGCCGACATGCTGAACGCCGGCGACCGGACCTTCAAGTCCGCGGACGAACTCCAGGCGCTCGTCGACAAGGCGGGGATCGACATGAAGCGCCCGGTCGTCACCAGCTGCGGCAGCGGCATCACCGCCTGCGTCACGGCGCTGGGGCTCTACCTCCTGGGCAAGGAAGACGTCGCGGTCTATGACGGCTCCTGGGCGGAATGGGGCCGGCGGGAGGACCTGCCCGTCGAGACCGGGCCTGCCAAGGCGAACTCCTGAAATCGGTGAAGGAGACCTGATGCCGACCTCACCCGATCTTCGCGTCGTGCCGGGTCTGCCGCCGGGCAAGCTCCGCGTGGTCATCACCTTCCTGGAGATGACCAGCCCACCCAACGCGCCGAAGCTCCGCCCGCCGGTCGAGAAGCTGGCGCTGTTGCGGGCGGAGCGCCCGACGGTCTCCTTCTACCGGTATCTTTACAACACGGTCGGGGAACCCTGGCTGTGGGTCGACAGGCGCAAGCTGGACGACGACGCCCTGGCTGCGATCATCCACGATCCCAAGGTGGAGATGACGGTGCTGTATGTCGGCGGCGTTCCGGCGGGTTTCGCGGAACTGGACCGGCGCGGCAAGGACGGTGTCGTCGACTTGCGGTACTTCGGCATGATCCCGGAATTCGTCGGCATGAGGCTCGGCCCCTTCCTGCTGGGCTGCGCGATCGACGCGGCCTGGACGGGAGGAGCCCGCAGGCTGACCGTCAACACCTGCACGCTGGACCACCCCAAGGCCCTGCGCCTGTATCAGCGCGCCGGGTTCGTGCCGGTCCGGCAGGAAACCCGCATCGCCGACGATCCCCGCGCGACGGGCTTGATTCCACCTAATGCGGCGCCTCAACACCCGATCGTAACAGCTTGATTTATCGAGCAGTCCCGCCTAGGGTCCCTGCCCACCACGAGCACTCCAGACAGCAACGGACAGTACAGTCATGCGTGCCTTCGAAGGCCAACACTCGGACAATGTCGCCATCAAGCGAAGCCGCGACCAGAAGATACTGCTGCTGAAGCAGCTCCGCGAGCAGTTCGCGGCCCTGAAGCCCACCGTGGCGCCCGGCATCCGAGCCGCCATGGCGAAGCGGATCTCCGACCTGGAGAAGGAAGTCGGCGGCCGTTGATGCCGATATCCCGACCCTGGCCGACCGGCGCTGCCATCTCTACCCCATGACCGCCTCTTCAGAACCCCTGGGCCGGAACGTCAGACGGTATAGAACACGGCCAGCCAAACCGTGGGTTGGCCGGGATCCGTCCAGGCGACGCGATGGCGCCGGCGGGGCGGAATGTCGATGCAATCGCCCGGCCCCAGCGGCATGGTCTCCGCCTCGCCCTCGATCTCCAGCACGGCGGCCCCGGTCAGCAACAGCACCCATTCGCCTTCGCATTGATCATACCAGAAACCCGGCGGTGACGCCTGTCCGTGCGAAACGATCCGCTCGATCCGCACAGACGGCATCGCCAGCAGCCGAGTGGTCAGCTCCTCGCGTTTCGCATCAGGAATGTCTTTCAATAAATTGTTTAACAACGATATTATCCTTTCGATAGCCCAAATGATTGCTGCATTGCACCATCAGGGTCATACCCAATTTCTGCGCCACCGCACCGGCATTCGTGAAGACTTTATGTCACAGGTGGTCTTATCGTCGGACGGAGAACTTACGTTCGTACGATCATGGACTGTACGATCATGGACCGGGCTTGCGGCCCAGGAATAGGATGTCGCGAATGGATCAGGCGTTGACGGCGACCCGGATGCGAAATTTGACCGTTGAGAAGGCCTCCCGCTGGATCAAGGAATGGGACCGGCAGCAGGAAGGCTATGTCGGTCACCGGGAGACCCGATTCGAGATCATAGCCGACGCCCTGACCGCCGCCGGTCTCGTCGCCCCCGTCATCCTGGACCTCGGATGCGGTCCCGGCAGCCTGGGCGACCGCCTCGCGGAACGCCTGCCCGGCGCGGAGATCGTCGGCCTGGACTATGATCCCGTTCTTCTGACCCTCGCCCGCGCCGTCCACGCCGAGAGCCCCGACCGGAGCTGGATCGAGTTGGACATGCGTCGGCAGGACTGGGTCGACTACCTGGACGGCCGTCAGTTCGACGCCGTCGTCAGCACCACCGCGCTGCACTGGCTGGGCGCCCCGAACCTGATGCGGGTCTACCAGGACCTGACGCAGGTGCTGGCGCCCGGCGGCGTCTTCGTCAACGGCGACATCTGCTCCTACGACCAGACCCAGCCGACCCTCAGGCGCATGACGGCCGCGTCGATCAAGGCGAATCGCGCCGCGGCGAAGGCGGACGGCGCCCATGACTGGGTCGGCTGGTGGGAAGCGGTCGCGGCCGAACCCGCGTTGCAGGCTGCCGTGGCCGAGCGCCACCGCCGCTTCTCCAATCTCCCGCGCAAGCAGGAGATGACCATGGAATTCCACCTGGCCGCCCTGCGGCAGGTCGGGTTCCGCGAAGTCGGCTGCATCTGGCGCCATCTCGGCGATTATCTGGCGCTGGGACTGCTGTAGTCCGGCGTTTCCTGACTCCCCGGCCAAAAATCCGGATCTGTAACAAAAATACTCTTGCATCTGCGCACAGAAAGAGTATCTCAACTGTCGTTGACGCACCCGCACGTGCCGCTGGCCCTTTGAGGTTATGTAACGACGTACCGCGTCCTTTTTGGCAGAACCGGTCATCCGTGGGCCGGTCCCGAGAGGGAGGTAAGTATGTTAGATATCGGCCAGAAGGCTTTAGTACCGTAAGGTAGCGGGCAAATCCGCCGGCGCTGAGAAGATCCCGCACACCGCGTTCAAGAGCGGTGCCGGAGCGTCGCCCGATTTGCCAACCACATCCCCGCTCAATTCGTCCATTCCCGCGGCATCAAAGCCGTTGGGGTCGTTTTGTCTTCATGGGTCTGCCGGCGCGGCCGCGGCCCACGAGAGGATGCGTCATGGCTCAAGTCCGCTACCGTTCCGCCGTTTCGCCGCTGCGCCGAGGCACCACGCTCAACCGCCGCGCCGCGCCGTCCGTCCGCCGCACCGTCACCTGCGTCGACAATCTGGTCGAGACGTTGCGCCCGTCCGATCCGGTCCACTGCCTTCGCCCCGCCGTCCTGTCCGCGACCGCCGCCCGTTTCGTTTCGGCGTTTCCCGGCGACGTGCTGTACGCGGTGAAGTGCAATCCGGAGCCGGCGGTGCTGCGCGCGCTCTACGAGGGCGGCGTGCGCCATTTCGATGCCGCCTCTCCGGGGGAGGTTCGTCTGGTCCGCCAGATGTTCCCGAACGCCGAGATCCACTACATGCATCCGGTCAAGTCGCCCGACGCCATTCGCCAAGCCTATTTCGACTTCGGCGTGCGCGATTTCTCGCTCGACAGCGCCGAGGAGCTGGAGAAGCTGGTCGAGCAGACCGACGGTGCCGACGACCTGGGCCTGTTCATCCGCCTCGCCCTGCCCAAGGGCTCGGCCGTGTACGACCTGTCCGGCAAGTTCGGAGCCGCTCCGGACGAGGCGGCCAGACTGCTGCGCACCGCCCGCGCCGTCGGCCGCAAGGTCGGCATCTGCTTCCATGTCGGATCGCAGTGCCTGGATCCTGCCGCTTATGAGCGGGCGCTCGAACTGGCGGGCACGGTGATCGAGCGGGCCGGCGTGGAGATCGACGTGATGGATGTCGGCGGAGGTTTCCCGGTCAGCTATCCCGACGTCACCCCGCCCCCGCTTGGCGACTTCATGGAAGCCATCGCGCGCGGCTTCGCGCGCCTGGGCCTGCCGTCCAGCACCCGCCTGTGGTGCGAGCCCGGCCGCGCCCTGGTCGCGCCCGGCGTTTCGCTGCTGGTCCAGGTGATCAAGCGCCGCGGCAACGAACTGTTCATCAACGACGGCGTCTATGGCAGCCTGTCCGATGCCGGCGTCCCCGCGTTCCGTTTTCCGGCGCGCATGATCCGTCCCGATGCCGGAGCCTCGGATGCGGCGGAAGAGGCGTTCGCCTTCTACGGCCCGACCTGCGACAGCGCCGATTTCATGGCCGGCCCCTTCCTGTTGCCGGCCGACATCCGGACCGGCGACTGGATCGAGCTGGGCCAGCTCGGCGCCTACGGCTCCTGCCTGCGGACCGCGTTCAACGGCTTCGACAATGCCCGCCTGGTCGATGTGACCGATCGGCCCCTCCTGGAGACTCCGGGTTACCTGGATCGGGCGGATGAACAGGCCGATCTGTCCGATCGAAGCGGCGAAGCCGCAAATTCGGTCGGCTACATCACGGAACAGGCTGCCTGACCGCAGCCTCTCCTCTACTCTCTCACGCGTCAACCCATCCACCCAGCGGGGCCCCGACATTCGTCAGCCACCTCCAGCCTGTTCGGAACATGCCATGACCACGACCAATCCCATCGTCAAGTTTGCCGGCCGCATCGTCATCGTCGGATTCGGCAGCATCGGCCAGGGCATCTTGCCTCTCCTGCTGCGCCACATTGACCTGAGGCCCGAGCAGATCTCGATCGTGACGGCCGAGGACCGCGGCAAGGCCGAGGCGGAGGAATATGGCGTCAAGTTCCACCGCGTGTCGCTGACCCGCGACAACTTTCGGACCGTGCTCGACCCGATGGTCGGCGAGGGCGACTTCATCCTGAACCTGTCGGTCGACGTGTCCAGCCTGTCGCTGATCAAGTTCTGCCACACCAGGGGCGCGCTTTACCTCGATACCTGCATCGAGCCCTGGGCCGGCGGTTACACCGATACGAGCCTGTCGCCCTCGCTGCGCTCGAACTACGCGCTGCGCGAATCGGTGCTCCAGCACAAGGGCGGCTATGCCAACGGGCCGACCGCGGTGATCACCCACGGCGCCAATCCGGGGCTGGTCTCCCACTTCATGAAGCAGGCGCTGCTCAACGTCGCCCGTGACACCGGCCTGGACGTCAAGGAGCCGCGTACCCGCAACGGCTGGGCCGAGCTGGCTCAGACGCTGGGAATCAAGGCCATCCACGTGGCCGAGCGCGACACCCAGGTGGCAAATGTGCCCAAGAAGCGCGGCGAGTTCGTCAACACCTGGTCGATCGACGGCTTTGTCGGCGAGGGCGCCCAGCCCGCCGAGCTCGGCTGGGGGACCCATGAGAAAGGCCTTCCCCCCGATGGCCGGCGCCACGAGTTCGGCTGCGACGCCGCGATCTACCTGATGCGCCCCGGCGCCGGCACCCGGGTGCGGACCTGGACCCCCAAGGAGGGCCCGCTTCACGGTTTCCTGATCACGCATAGCGAGGCGATCTCGATCGCCGACTACCTGACAGTCTGGGACCGCACCTCGGTCCGTTACCGGCCGACCGTCCACTATGCCTACCACCCGTGCGACGACGCGATCCTGTCGCTGCACGAGTTCGCCGGCAAGACCTGGACCCTCCAGCCGGAAAAGCGCCTCATGATGGACGAGATCATCGGCGGCATCGACGAACTGGGCGTGCTGCTGATGGGCCACAAGAAGGGAGCCTACTGGTTTGGTTCCCAGCTCTCGATCCAGGAAGCCCGCGAACTGTGCCCGCACAACAACGCGACCAGCCTCCAGGTGACCGCGGCGGCCCTGGCCGGCGTGATCTGGGCGATGGAGAACCCTCGGGCCGGCATCGTCGAACCGGAAGAGTTGAACCATAACCGCGTGCTGGAAATCGCCGCCCCCTACCTTGGCAAGCTGACCGGCGCTTACAGCGACTGGACCCCGCTGCACAACCGGGGCGTCCTGTTCCCGGAGGACGTGGACACCTCGGACCCCTGGCAGTTCAAGAATTTCCGGGTTGTCTGATCGGTAACCTCACCCCGGTGGTGCCCGGCGCCACCGGGGCGTAAAGTCATTGATACTCGAAACCTATTTTGAGTTACGTAGCGGCAAGGTCGGCCAGTTGTCCTGCACAGTGTTTTTGATGACGTTCGGCGGATCGGAGTGCGGTAGGTCGGCCTTCGCCCGCCAGGGCGAACGCCGACACCCTGCGTCAACGCTCCGGCCACGCTGTCGGCGTCGGCCTTCGGCCGAGGCCGACCTACGATAGATCAATCAAAACCACTGTGCCGAGCCACCGGAGCGAAGCGGCAGCCGACAGCAACGCGCCGGCTTTGTCGGGTCGCTTCCCTATACCCGACCCAGGGCAGATTAGGTTCCTAGAAAGACCGACGTAAGTAATAGGGGGCAAAAGGCCGGGCGATCAAGCGGCCTTGAGTAGCGAATGCAGCCTGCCGTTCCATTCGCCGCGATGCGTTGGGCCGTGGCCCAACGCATCGGCCCGGCTGCCCCGGCCGGATCGACCTGATCGGGCACAGCTCTAACTCGCTCCCCACCCGGCCTTTTGCCCCTATTACCGACGTAAGGCCACAAGAAAGTCAACAACGCGCTCCATGGCTTGACGGTAAGGACACATTTGGGATATCATTCCCATTAAGTCCACCGCCATCGAGAGTATGCTCCATGAACGCCCCCGCACCCCAGCTCGCCATCCGCCAGGAACTCTTCTGCGAAGCGATCGCCGCCGGGGCTTCGGCGGCGGAGGCCGCCCGCCAGGCCGGCTACTCGCCCAAGGGGGCGAAGCAGCGCGGGCATTTCCTGCTGGGCAAGGAAGAGATCCGCGTCCGCATCGACCGGCTCCGCGCCGACCGGCGAGCGTTCCACAAGTCCCGCCTCGACAAGGCCGCGGAAGTGATGGAAACGATCATCGCCGACGCCGTGGAGGCGAAGAAGCCCGGCATCGCCATGCGCGGCGTCGAATTCCAGCTCAAGCTGCTCGGCATCATCCAGGATCGCCGCATCGCCCACCATTTCCACGGCGAACGCAACGCCACCGATGCCGACGTCGAGGCCATGGCCCCCGATCCGATGGAATGGATGGACTCCGTCCCGCCTGCTCCCGTCCCGGCAGCGCCCGAGCCCGAAATCGAAGTCCCGGTAGTGACAAAGGATGACCTTTCGCCGGCTGCGGAGGATGACCCCGCCCCCGCCCCCTTCCCTGCCCTGCCGCCGGGGCTGATCGAAGCGTTCAAGGCCGGCCTCCCGCCCACCTTCCTGGAAGATCTACCCACCGACCTCCTGGACGACCTGCCCGACGAGATCGCCGGCCTGTCCTGGACCGAACTGGCCGCGCGCATCAGCCAGGTCGAGGCCGGATCGGCCGCCTGACCGGCCGCCAGCCCGGTGCCGTTGCACCGTGGTTATGAACGATTCGCCGTGCGGGATCATCGGCCGCCCTTCAACCTCTCCGGCGCCCTCTCCGCCAGAGATGCCATCAGGTCGGAGAACCGGTCGCCCTGGATCATGATGTGATCCCGCAGCAGGCGTTCCGCCCGATCGCCGTCCATCTTCAGGATCGCGTCCACCACGGCCTCGTGTTCGCCCAGCGAGTTCGCGACGCGGTTCATCACCTGGAGCTGGACGCGCCGGTAGGGCTTCAGGCGGCGGTGAAGCGCTGCGCACTGCTCGATCAGGAATGCGTTGTGGCTCGCCGCGTAGATCGCATGGTGAAACCGCTCGTTCTCATAGTAATAGGCGTCGGTATCGGCGGTCTCCGCCGCCCTCCGGCAAGCCTCGTGGGAGTCCGTCAGGTTCCGGCGGTCCGTGTCGGTCTGGCGCCGCGCCGCGAGCCGTCCGGCCATGCCTTCCAGCCCCGCCATCACTTCGAACATCTGGACCAGCCGCTCCGGCCCGACCTCCGTGACGACGGCGCCGCGGCGCGGGCGGATCTCGATCAGTCCGGCCGACGCCAGCTGGAACAGCGCCTCGCGGACCGGAGTGCGCGAGACGCCGAAACGCGCGGCCAGCGTCATCTCGTCCAGCCGGTATCCCGGCGGCATGGCGCCGGTAAGGATTTCGTTTTCGATCCGATCCCTCAGCTTCAGCCGTGGTTCGTTCGGGTCGTACGGGGTCATGTCCACATAAACCTCATTCTTGTATACAATACTGATTGACTCTGTCTACAGGATCGCGCTTCATAATGCACATCGGCCCCGATCGCATACAAGACCCCTATGTGGAGGAAGAACCATGCGAATGCCAGCAACGCTGATGAGGCCCGCCCCATGAATACGAGCACATCCTTCCTCGGCGACCTGATGGTCTCGATCGCGGATCGCGGCCGGTCGCTGCTCGGCCGCAGCGGGTCCGCCGACGACCCCGTATCGCCCGCCGACCTCGCCGCCCTGTGCGAGGCGTTGCTCAGCGGGCGGGGCGAAGCTTCCGGCGTGGCGCTGGCCGGCGAGATCCTTGCCCACTGGCGGAAGCTGGACACCGAGGCGCGCCGTACCTTCCTGATCCTGCTGGCCGAGCGGTTCGGCCCCGACAAGTCCAAGCTGGAGCTTGCGATAGAGGGATATCACGCGTCGGGCGATGCGAAGGCCATCCTGGCCCTGCACAAGGCGGCCGAGCCGCGGCGGCAGGAAGTGATCCGCCGCCTGAACCTGGCGCCGTGCGGGACGGAGGCGCTGGTCCGTATCCGGGAGGAATTGATCCGTCATCTCGGCAGCCATCCCGACCTCGCGGCGCTGGACGCCGACTTCGTCCACCTGTTCTCGTCCTGGTTCAACCGGGGCTTCCTGGTGCTGCGCCGGATCGACTGGACGACGCCGGCCAACATCCTGGAAAGGATCATCCGCTACGAAGCCGTCCATACGATCCGGGATTGGAACGACCTGCGCCGTCGGCTGGAGCCGACCGATCGCCGCTGCTTCGGCTTCTTCCATCCCCAGCTTATCGACGAGCCGCTGATCTTCGTCCAGGTCGCCCTGTCCAAGGATACGCCGTCGGCCATCGGCACCCTGCTGGCCGAGGACCGTCAGCCGATTCCGGCGGCCGAGGCGACCACCGCCGTCTTCTATTCGATTTCGAACTGCCAGGAAGGACTGCGCGGCGTCTCTTTCGGCAACTTTCTGATCAAGCAAGTGGTCGAGGACCTGAAGCGGGAGCTTCCCGGACTTTCGACCTTCGTTACTCTGTCGCCCGTCCCGGGTTTCGCCGGCTGGCTGGCGCGCGAGCGGTCGGACAAGACTTCGGCGATGCTGACATCCGATGACAGATCGGCACTGGCGGCGTTGGATCGGCCGGACTGGCACGCCGATCCCGCCGTCCGGGACAAGGTCCAGGCGGCGCTGATCCCAGCCGCCGCCTGCTATCTGCTCAAGGCCAAATCGCCGTCGGGCAAGCCCGTCGATCCGGTCGCCAAGTTCCACCTGGGCAACGGCGCCCGGCTGGAGCGGCTCAACTTCCTGGGCGACCTGTCGGAGCGCGGTCTCCGCCAAGCCCACGGGCTGATGGTCAACTACCTCTATAAGCTCGACGATATCGAAACCAACCATGAGCGGTTCGCCGCCCAGGGCGAGGTCGTCGCATCCGGCGCGGTGCGCAAACTGCTGCGTGCCGACGCGCAACCGCAGAAGCAGGCCACCAAGGCCAACGCAAAAGTTCCCGCAGGTAAAGGTTAGAGCGATGCCAAATCATCTGTTCGCGCTGATGCGCGACCGCATGCCGGCCGATGACCGGATCTTCATCGAGACGCCCGTACCCGATAAATCCGGAAGCGGTTCCAGGGTCCTGACCTACGGCGATGCGGTGGCCCTGTCATCCCGCGTGGCGAACCTGCTGGTCCGGCGCGGCGTCCAGCCCGGCGACCGGGTCGCCGCCCAGCTGGAAAAGAGCGCCGAGGCGATCGTCCTGTATCTCGCCTGCCTGCGCGCCGGCGCCGTCTATCTGCCGCTCAACACAGCCTATACCCTGGCCGAGCTGGATTACTTCCTGGGCGACGCCGAACCGCGGGTCGTGGTCTGCGCTCCTTCCGCCAGGGAGGCCCTGGAGCCGCTGGCCCGGTCCAAGGGCGTGGCGGCGATCGAGACGCTGGGCACGGACGGGACCGGCTCGCTGATGGACGGCGCCGCCGCGTGCGGGGCCGATTTCACCGATGTCGAGCGTGGCCCCGACGATCTCGCCGCGATCCTCTACACCTCGGGGACTACCGGCCGCTCCAAGGGCGCGATGCTCAGCCACGACAACCTGGCATCGAACGCGCTGGCCCTCGCCGGGGTCTGGCGGTTCTCGCCGGACGACGTGCTGCTCCATGCGCTTCCGATCTTCCACACCCACGGCCTGTTCGTCGCCACCAACGTCACGCTGATGGCCGGCTCCTCCTTGATCTTCGTGTCGCGGTTCGACGCCGATGCGATGCTCCGGCTGATGCCGCGCGCGACGGTCATGATGGGTGTTCCCACATTCTATGTCCGCCTGCTCCAGCATCCGGGATTGACCAGCGACGCCGTCGCCCACATGCGCCTGTTCGTCTCCGGCTCGGCCCCTCTGCTGGCCGAGACCCACGACGCCTGGGCCGAGCGGACCGGCCACCGCATCCTGGAGCGGTACGGCATGACCGAAACCAACATGAACACCTCCAATCCCTATGACGGAGACCGGATCGCCGGGACGGTCGGTCCCGCCCTGCCCGGCATCACCATCCGCGTGACGGAACCCGACAGCGGCCGGCCCCTGCCCGGCGGCGAGATCGGCATGATCGAGGTCAAGGGTCCCAACGTGTTCAAGGGTTACTGGCGCATGCCGGAGAAGACGGCGGCCGAGTTCAGGCCGGACGGGTTCTTCATCACCGGCGACCTGGGGAAGATCGACGAACGCGGCTACGTCCACATCGTCGGGCGCGGCAAGGACCTCGTCATCACCGGCGGCTACAACGTCTATCCCAAGGAGGTCGAGGTCGAGATCGACGCCCTTCCGGGCGTGGTCGAGAGCGCCGTGATCGGCGTCCCCCACGCCGACTTCGGCGAGGGCGTAACGGCCCTGGTCGTCCGCAAGCCGGGCGCGGACGTCGACGAGCGCGCGATCCTGCAGGCGCTCGAAGCCCGGCTTGCCAAGTACAAGCAGCCGAAGCGCGTCCTGTTCGTCGGCGAACTGCCCCGCAACACCATGGGCAAGGTGCAGAAGAACCTTCTGCGCGACGCCAACAAGGACCTATACGCCCGCGCCAAGACGGGCTGATCCCGGCGTCGAAGCAGAATCCCCAGAAAATACCGAGGAAACGTTCAAATGGTCATCTACGGAGTGGCACTCCTGTCGATATGCATGCTCGCGGGCATGATCGTCGGCGAACTGCTCGGCATGGCGATAGGCGTCGAGGCCAATGTCGGCGGCGTCGGCATCGCGATGCTTCTGCTGATCCTGGCGACCGACTACCTGAAGAAGGATTTCCGGCTGGACCAGTGGTGCCAGCAGGGCATCGGGTTCTGGAGCGCCATCTATATCCCCATCGTCGTCGCCATGGCGGCCCAGCAGAACGTCGTGGCGGCGCTGAAGGGCGGTCCCGCGGCGGTGCTGGCCGGCACCCTGGCGGTGGTCGTCAGCTTCGCGCTGGTCCCGGTGATCACCCGGATCGGCCAGCCGCGCGAGGAAGCGGAGCGGACCGATCCCGTGACCGTCAAGGGCGGGGAGTGACCGGCGATGCTTGAAACCCTCGGCGACATCCTGGTCAAGAACGGCCTCGTCACCGCCTTCGCTATCGTCGGCGCCACAATCTGGATCTCCTACCGGCTCTCGGCCAGGTTCACGCGCGGCCGGCTGCACGGGTCCGCTATCGCGATCATCCTGGGGCTGGTCGCCGCCTATTTCGGCGGCCTCTTCACCGGCGGAAACAAAGGCATCGCGGACGTGCCGCTGCTCGCCGGCATCGGCGTGATGGGAGGAGCGATGCTCCGCGACTTCGCGATCATCGCGACCGCCTTCGGCGTCAGCTTCGGCGAGATCCGCAAAGCCGGCATCAGCGGCGTCATCGCGCTGTTCGCCGGGATCATCGTCTCCTTCGTGGTCGGCGCCGTGGTCGCGATGGCCTTCGGCTATTCCGACGCGGTCAGCATGACGACCATCGGGGCCGGGGCGGTGACCTACATCGTCGGCCCCGTGACCGGGGCTGCCCTCGGCGCCAGTTCCGACGTGATGGCCCTCAGCATCGCCGCCGGCCTGATCAAGTCGATCCTGGTGATGATCGGTACGCCTTTCGTCGCCAAGAGCATCGGCCTGGACAATCCCCGCTCCGCGATGGTGTTCGGCGGGCTGATGGGCACCACCAGCGGAGTCGCGGGCGGCCTTGCCGCGACAGATCCGAAGCTGGTTCCCTACGGCGCCATGACCGCTACCTTCTACACCGGCCTGGGATGCCTGTTGGTGCCTTCGGTGCTGTTCATCGCGACCAGCGCCCTGGTCGGCTGACGGCGGAACCAAGCGGCTTGACTCCGATGCCCCGGATCGTGCCTCTGGTCAAAGCGCGATCCGGGACCACTTCTGGTAGGCCCCTGTGCCGGACCAACGACCAGCTCAAAGTTCCCGATGCCCACTCTCTCCGGAAGCCGCCGCTTCCAGCAACTGCGTACTGTCTCGGGACTCGTGTTGTTCGCCTACGTGCTCACGCACATGCTGAACCACTCATTGGGCCTGGTCTCGCTGGAAGCCATGGACCGCTGGCGCTTCCTGCTCTCCTGGCAGTTCGGCGGCGGATGGATCGTCATCCTGGCAGCGGCCGTGGTCCATACGGCCCACGCGTTGTGGTCGCTGTACGACCGGCGGGTGATGCGCATGCCCGCCTGGCAATTCATGCAGCTTGTGCTCGGGCTCGCCATTCCGTTCCTCTTGATCGAACACGTGCTGGGCACGCGGGCGGTCGCCGAGCTTTACGGAGTTCAGCCCAGCTACGCCCTGGTCCAGCTGACATACTGGCGGTTGGCGCCCCACCTCGGCATCCTGCAAAGCACGGTCATGATCATCTCCTGGGTCCATGGCTGCGTCGGGCTGCATTTCTGGCTGAGGCTCCGGCCCTGGTACCGGTCGGTG
The DNA here is from genome assembly GCF_008843145.1 of Skermanella pratensis. Taxonomy (GTDB): domain Bacteria; phylum Pseudomonadota; class Alphaproteobacteria; order Azospirillales; family Azospirillaceae; genus Skermanella; species Skermanella pratensis. The sequence continues at coordinate 2,945,293 of NZ_CP030265.1, forward strand.
GCTCCCGGCCTCTTCACCCTGGCGGTGCTGGTCCCGACCCTGGCGCTGCTGGGCTTCGTGGTGTCAGGGCGCGCGCTGCTGGTCGAGACGGCGGACGGCGCCGTGATAGCCGCGATCCTAAAGGCGGCGCAGGTTCCCGGGCCGAGCTCGGCCACCTTCGTCGGCGAGACGACCCTGATCTTCCGCTACGGCTTCGCGGCGCTCATCGCCGCCACCTTTTTCGCCCGGGGCGTCCGCAACCTGTTGTCGTCGCGGTTCGGCACGATGACGCTCAGCTATGCGGACGGTCCCACCGTGACGCTGCTGCCCGGTGCCAGCATCCTGGAGATGAGCCGGGCCTATGGCATTCCCCATGCTTCCGTCTGCGGCGGGCGGGGGCGCTGCTCGACCTGCCGTGTCAGCGTCCGGCACGGGCGCGACCGGCTGTCGCCGCCCTCCTCCGCCGAACTGCGGGTTCTATCCAGGATCGGCGCGGCGCCCGATGTCCGCCTCGCCTGCATGGTCAGGCCAACCCACAGCGTGACCGTTCGTCCGCTCATGCCCCGGCCTCGACTCCCGAACTGGCGCTCCAGCCTTCGAGCCACCTGGAGGGCCAGGAGCGGGAGGTGGTGATCCTGTTCGCCGACCTCAGGGGCTTCACCAGCCTGTCGGAGGCGCGGCTGCCATACGATGTGGTTTTCGTCCTCAACCGCTACTTCGAAGCCGTCGGGCAGGCGGTGGAGAGCAACAACGGCCATATCGACAAGTTCATCGGCGACGGCATGATGGCGCTGTTCGGCATCAGCGACGACCCCGTCAGGGCTGCGAACGACGCTCTCGTAACGGCCCGGGCCATCGCCGAACGCATCGACCGCCTGAACCGCGACCTCGAACACGACCTGCCCTATCCGTTGCGCGTCGCCATCGGCATCCATGCCGGAACGGTGATCCTGGGCGAGATGGGCTACGGCCGCGCCCGCTCCTTCACCGCGATCGGTGATCCGGTCAACACCACCTCCCGGCTGGAGCAGATCGCCAAGGACAACGAGGTCGAGCTGGTGGTCAGCCGCGAGGTCGAGGCGCTGGCCGGCATCGACCTGGGCCGGCATCCCCTTCAGTTCGTCCCGGTCCGCGGGCGACGGGCGGCGCTGGAGGTGCGGCTGATCCGCTCGGCCGCAGCACTGGCGGCATCTCCCGTCGTTTAAGACACGGACTTCGATTCCGCGACACCGGAAAGACACGACATGGACTTCACCCCCAGGGACCCGGATTTCGAGGCCAAGGTCCGCAGCACTTTCGAAGAACAGCCCTTCATGCGCCTGATCGGCGCCGAACTGGTCTCCGTCGCACCCGGGACCTGCGAGATATCGCTTGCCGTCCGGCCGGACCTGTCCCAGCACAACGGCTTCGTCCATGCCGGCGTGACCAACGCCATCGCCGACAATTCGGCCGGCCTCGCCGCCTTCACCCTGATGCCGCCGGGGACGGACGTGCTGTCGGTCGAATTCAAGACCAACCTGCTGGCTCCAGCCCGCGGGCGCCGCCTGATCGCGCGCGGCCGGGTCGAGAAGCCGGGGCGCACCCTCGTGATCGTGAGGTCCGACGTCTATGCCGAAACCGACGGGAGCGAAGTGCATGTCGCCATGATGCAGGCGACGATGATCTGCCTGGTCAGTCCTCCGCCTCGGCCGTACGGGCGGCCGTAAGGGTGGCGAGCGCCGCCTTGCCCGACGAGACGGGTTGGGCCGCCGCCTCGGGCCATGGGGACGCCGGCTCCGGCCCGAGCCGATCGTCCCTCAGGCGTCCGACGACCCGGAAGGCGACGACCACGGCGGCCAGCCCGAAGACGAGCGCGCCCGCCGCCTGGCCGATGACGATCCCCTGCGCGCCGCCCGCCCAGGCGCCCAGGGTGACGAAGGGAATGGTGCCCAGCGTGGCGCGCCCCCAGTTGAAGCCGGTGGACAGCAGCGGGAAGCCCAGGTTGTTGAAGGCCGCGTTGGCGACGAACAGGCACCCGATGAACAGGAAGCCTCCGGCCGTCAGCGTGCAGAACAGGCGCACGATGTCGGCCGCCACGCCCTCCACCGAGAAGACCTGCACGAGCAGATCCTGGCCCAGGAACAGGACGAACCAGACCGACGCGACATAGGTCAGCATCACGGTCAGGCTGGCCCGCAGGGTCTCGCGGATGCGTTCGAAGATCCGGGCGCCCAGGTTCTGCGCGAAAATCGGCCCGACCGCGCCGCTCAGGGCGAAGATCACGCCGAACGCGACCGGCACGACCCGGTCGACGATCGCCAGCCCGGCCACCGCCGCGTCGCCGAACTTCGCCATGGAGAAGGTCACGTAGGCCGAGGCGACGGGAGTGGCGATGTTGGTCAGGATCGCCGGCCCCGCGACCTTGAACAGTTGCCGTGCGTCCCGCGGGAGCGCCGCCATCGAGGGGCGCCCCACCAGCCCGTGGACCGTGGACGCGCCGTGCCACCCGATCGCGACCAGGACGCACCGGGACAGCAGCGCCGCGATCGCGGCCCCCATCAGGTCGAGGTCGAAGCCGAAGATCAGGATGGGATCGAGCACGGCTGCCGCCAGCCCCGCGAACAGGGTCACGTTCATGGACCGCCGGGCATCCCCGACAGCGCGCAGCAGCGCCGAGCAGCACATGCCGACGCCGAGCAGCGGCATGGTCGGCGAGACGATCGTCAGGTAGGTCTCGGCGAATTGCTTGGTTTCCCCCTGGGCTCCGAGCGCCGACAGGATGGGGTCGAGGAACGGGACCGTCAGGATGCCGACCGTCAGGCTCGCCAGCAGCATGACGACGAGGCTGGAGCCGGCGAGCCGGCGGGCCTCCTCCCGGTCGCCAGACCCGATCGCCCGGGCGACGATGGCGCCGGTGCCGATGGTCAGGCCGATGCACAGCGAGATCTGGAAGAACAGGATCGTCCCGGCGAACCCGACCGCAGCGGCCAGTTCCCGGACGCCAAGCATGGAGATGTAGAACAGGTTCGCCAGATCGACCGCGAAGACCGCCATAAGGCCGATGGAACCGGTGGTCGTCATCACCACGACGTGGCGCAGCGGCGACCCGGACGTGAACTTGGGCGCCTGGGCCTGATCTTTGCCGGACACGACGGCCATGGATCCTATCCTTCGTTGTGCCAAGACCGGCAAAATGCTGGAAAAACAAGCTATACCGTTTCGCGTAACCTGTCGTGAGCGGTCTCTGCTGATATGCCGAGACAGAGGTGTGTGGCAATGGCGGGCAAAAATAGGTATCCTCCGTCCTTCGCCCTCATCTGAGATCCCACGCTTCCGTAACATCCAGCAAAAAGATTCATGCCACTGGTCAACCACACTGCGCGGGCTTCATCGCCTGCCGGCGCCCCGGTTCCCTTTGCCGAAGAGGACGTGTCCCGCGTCTTCGACCAGAAAACCCTTCAGCGTGCCCGCGGACTGCTGCTCGCCGGCGCTGCACGGCTTCTGCCTGCTCGGGAGCATATCGCCGCGACGGTAACGGACCTGGGACGGACCCACACGGTGATGGTGGTGCCCTCCCATCGCAACCAGCGCGTCAGCCTGGAGCGGACCTGCACCTGCGGACGCTCGACCTGCGCGCACATGGCGGCGGCGGCTCTCCTGGCGCTGGACAGCCGGCCTGAGTGGCGGCGGGCGGTGCAATCGTCGTTCCTGGAACGGGCCGCCGTCCCCAAGGCGCCGGCCGCGCCGGATCCGGTCCCTCGCGGAGCCCCTGCCGGAATTCCGCTGGCCTACTGGACGCTGGAGGCTGGCCAGGGCGAGGCCGCCCTGTACGTGACGGCCACCCTGGCGGTCGGCGGCGCGCCAGAGCGGCCCGCCACTCCGCGGCAGGTGGTCGATCACGCCGCCGGGATCGAACAGGCCGGAGCTGACCGGACGGTCGCCCGCCTGCTGGGTGCCGGAGCGCTGGTCCGCACGCCGGTGCCGAAGAACAAGGCCGACGCGGTCGACAAGCTGTTCCGCTGCCTGCTGGCGACCGGACGCGTGCGGTGGCACAGCGGCGTTCCGCTGATCGCCGGTCCCAAGCGCGTGGTCCGCGCCTTCCGGGATCCGCGTACCGGGACGCTGCGACCGACCGGCCTGCCGGAAGGGGGAGTCCTCATCAAGGGTTTGGGCCACTGGTGCGTCGATCCCGGGGCGGGTCAGATCTGCGCGGTCGATCTCCAGATCGTCACCATGCCGAAGTCCGCGGCCCAGACGCCGCCGGCCAAACCTGCGTCGGCGAAGCCGGAGACCCAGAAGCCCCGCATCGTGGCGCGCCGGTCCGCCCAGCGAACCCCGACGCCCCGGATGGTACCGGCCGACGTTCAGCCCCGGCCCCCGCGGTCCGATCCCGCCGTCATCGTCGAGCGCAGCCCGAAGATCACGGCCCGCCTCGGCCGCGTGGTGTCGGCCGGCGAAGGCATGATCGACATCCTGCGGCTGTCGTTTGATTACGGCGATCCTGGTCAGCCGGCGGAGATCGAGGCCGACGACCAGCGCCAGTTCGCCCGCATCGAGACGCCGGACGGGCCTCCCGTATTCGCGCGGCGCGACAAGGCCGCCGAGCAGGAGGCCATGACGCGCCTCGCCCGGATCGGCTTCGCCCAGCTTCGGATCGATCCGCCGAAGGGTTCCCTGGAAGACCGGGGCACGCGGGTCCATCGCATGACCGGCAAGGACCCTGACGCCACGTGGCGGGCCTTCTTCACAACCCAGGTTCCGGCGCTGGAGGCCGAGGGCTGGACCGTCCATATAGGCTCCGATTTCGGCACCCGTCTGGTCGAATCGGCGGGCGACGTGGCGATCACCGTCCGCGATGCCGGCGAGGGCTGGTTCGACATGGAGGTCGGCGTCGAGATCGAGGGTCAGCGCCGCTCCCTGCTGCCCATCCTGGCCCGCCTGATCGACCGCGGCGGCATGGCCGCGATGCGGGTGATCGACGGACAGGCCCATGTGATGCTGGAAGACGGCAGCGTGCTGGCGGTTCCGGCCGACAGGATCAAGCGGCTGTTCAGCGTGCTCGAAGCCATGCTGGAAACCGGCCGCCGGTTCGAAGAGAAACTCCAGGTGCCCATCGGCGAAGCCGACCTGCTGGTCGATATCGACGATCTGGTGTCCCGCCGGCCGGATGAAAGCGCCCAGATCGATGCTTTCCTCCGCAAGCTCACGGAGGACGAGACCTTGTCCGAGGTGGCGGTGCCGGCCAGCTTCCGCGGCCATCTGCGGGACTATCAGCGCACCGGCCTCGCCTGGCTGCAGCGCCTGGCGACCAACAAGGTCGCCGGGATCCTGGCCGACGACATGGGCCTGGGCAAGACCGCGCAGACGCTGGCCCACATCGCCCTGGAGCACGAGAGCGGCCGGCTCGAGGACCCTTGCTTGGTGGTGGTTCCGACCAGCTTGGTGCCGAACTGGGTCAACGAGGCGAAACGATTCACGCCTCACTTGCGCACGCTGGTGCTGCATGGCCTGGACCGACACGAGCGCCGGGCCGAGATCGCTTCGGCCCAGATCGTGATCACGACCTATGGCGTGGTCGCCCGCGATATGGACCTGATGAAGGATTGCCCGTGGCATCTGGTCGTGCTGGACGAGGCCCAGGCGATCAAGAACCCGGATTCCCGCTCGACCCGCGCCGTCTGCGCGCTCAGGGCGAAGCACAGGCTGTGCCTGTCCGGCACGCCGGTCGAGAACAATCTGGGTGAACTCTGGGCCCAGTTCGCCTTCCTGATGCCCGGGTTGCTGGGCGACCGGAAGGACTTCCAGAAGCGGTTCCGGACGCCGATCGAGAAGCGCGGCGATGCGACCCGCGCCGGCCTGCTGGTGCGCCGGACCCGGCCCTTCCTGCTGCGCCGGACCAAGTCGGAGGTGGCGAAGGAGCTGCCGCCCAAGACCGAGGTGATCCGGCATATCGAGCTGGACCAGGAACAGCGCGACCTCTACGAGACGATCCGCCTGTCGGTACACGAGAAGGTCCGGGCGGCGATCGCCAACAGCGGTCTGTCCGGCAACGCCATCACGGTGATCGACGCGCTGCTGAAGCTGCGCCAAGTCTGCTGCGATCCCAGGCTGGTCAAGATCCCGGCCGCCGCCTCCGTGGGGGAAAGCGCCAAATTGAGCAGCCTGATCGAGATGGTCGGCGAGATGGTTCCGGAAGGGCGTCGCATCCTGATCTTCTCGCAGTTCACCTCGATGCTGGATCTGATCAAGCCGGAACTGCGCAAGGCCGGCATCGCCTTCGTGGAACTGACCGGGGCGACCCGCGACCGCAACGAGCCGGTCGAGCGGTTCCAGCGGGGCGACGTACCGGTCTTCCTGATCAGCCTGAAGGCCGGCGGGCGGGGCCTGAACCTGACCGCGGCCGACACGGTCATCCACTACGATCCGTGGTGGAACCCGGCGGCCGAGAACCAGGCGACCGACCGCGCGCACCGGATCGGGCAGGACAAGCCCGTCTTCGTCTACAAGCTGATCGCCGCCGATACGGTGGAGGAGCGGATCCTTGAGCTTCAGCGCCGCAAGGACAATCTGGCGGCGGCGACGATCGAGGGGACGGCCCTGTTCAGCACCCTTGGCACCGGCGATATCGACTACCTGTTCGGGGAGGCGGACGAGGCGGAATGAGCGGGCTGAGGAATAGATAATCCTGGCCGACGTTCCGCCGCACGTGTAGCTTGCGCCGATTTCCTCCAGCCGTGAGTTCGATGACCGAGTTCCGAGAACGCCGTATCCTGACAGGCAAGAGTATCAGAGCAGTCGCTCTGGCACTGGTGTTCTGCCTGTTGTCGGCCTTCTGCTGGACGGGGACACCGACCGCGCCGGGATTCGCCGCCGCACCGTCGTCACCAAACGGCGGAGCCTCCGGATCGGGCAGCGGCGATGCGGGCGCTGGTGAGAAATTCTACCTTCCCCGGCAACTTTTCCTAGAGGCATCGCGCAGCCCCTTGCGCGACCCGCCGATGCCGGAACCGGTCTTCGCCGTTCTGGTGGCGATCGCCTTCATGGTGGCCGGGGTTCTGGTCTCGGCCCCGGTACGCCTATACGCTCCGGTCCCGGCTCCGGGTATGGGCTGGGCAAGCCCGCGCATTCCCACGGGTCCCCCCGTCGCCGGCTGACAGCCTTCAAGACTCCCGCCATCGCTGCAATGCCTTGATCATGCCGAAAGCCGGCGTGAGAAAGTTGTCATCCGTGCTTCATTTCTCCAAGACGAAGATCTGGATCATCTCGGCCGTCTGTGCGCTGGGTGTCCTCTTCACGCTGCCCAACTTCATGCCCGCAGGCACCCTCCCGGGCTGGATGGCGCAGCAACGTGTCAATCTGGGCCTCGACCTCCAGGGCGGCTCCTATCTGCTGCTGGAAGTCGACATGGACACCGTCGTGCGCGAGCGCCTGGAAAGCGCGCTCGACAGCACGCGGACGGCGCTTCGCACCGCGGGTATCCGCTACACCGACCTGGCGGTACGTGACCGGGCGGTCACCTTCGCGCTGCCCGACCCGGGCCAGGCGGAGGCCGTGCGCACGGCGCTCGCCGACCTGTTGGGAACCGGCCTCAGCCCGGCGCAGCGGGATTTCGCCTTCTCGTCGGAAGGCGGGCGGGTCCGGCTGGACTTCACCGATGCCGCGGTCAGCGACCGTGCGGCACGAGCCGTCGAGCAGTCGATCGAGATCGTCCGCCGGCGGATCGACGAAACCGGCGTCAACGAGCCGGTGATCGCCCGGCAGGGATCAGACCGTATCCTGGTCCAGCTGCCCGGCGTGACCGATCCGGACCGGGTGAAGCGCCTGCTCGGCCAGACCGCCAAGATGACCTTCCACCTGCTGGGCGACCAGACCGTGGCGCCGGGCACATCCGCCCCCGCCGGAACCCAGTGGCTTCCGTCGATCGATCCCGCGTCCCGCGGGGAGCAGTACCTGGTGCGCCGGAAGATCGAAGTGGACGGCGCCAGCCTGCTCGACGCCCGCCCGGGCAACGACCAGCGCAACGGAAGCTGGGTGGTCAATTTCGAGTTCGACGGGCCGGGCGCCCGCCGCTTCGGCGAGATCACCAAGCAGAACGTGGGCCGGCCCTTCGCCATCGTGCTCGACGGCAAGGTGATCAGCGCGCCGGTCATCCGCGAACCGATCACCGGCGGCCGCGGCCAGATCAGCGGCAATTTCACCACACAGGGCGCCAACGACCTCGCCGTGCTGCTGCGGGCCGGCGCACTGCCGGCGCCGTTGACGATCATCGAGGAACGCACGATCGGACCCGACCTGGGCGCCGATTCGATCCGTGCCGGCATCATCGCCTGCCTCGTGGGATTCGTGCTGGTCGTCGGTTACATGGTGATGTCCTACGGGCTGTTCGGCGTGTTCGCCAACATCGCGCTGATCTTCAACCTGTTCCTCACCGTGGCGGCGCTGTCGATTCTCCAGGCGACGCTGACACTGCCTGGCATCGCCGGAATCCTGCTCACATTGGGCATGTCGGTCGACGCCAACATCCTGATCAACGAACGCATCCGGGAGGAAACGAGGCGCGGCCGATCGGCCTTCGCCGCGATGGAGACCGGCTTCACCCGCGCCTTCGCCACCATCATGGACAGCAACCTGACGACGCTGATCAAGATGGTGCTGCTCTACGCGGTGGGGACAGGAACGATCCGCGGTTTCGCGGTCACGATCAGCCTGGGCATCATCACGTCGATGTTCACCGCCACCGTGGTGACCCGCCTGCTGATGGTCACTTGGCTAAAGCGGAACCGGCCCAAGGTGCTGCCGATCTCGACCGGGTTCCGGCTCGCGCCAGACGACACCAGGATCCCGTTCATGCGCGGCAAGCGGATGGGATTGATCCTATCGGTGCTGCTGAGCCTTGCCTCGATTGGATTGTTCTTCAATCCCGGCTTGAATTACGGCGTCGACTTCGCGGGCGGCATCGTGATCGAGGTCCGGACAGAGCAGGCGGCGGACTTCCCAGAGCTTCGCGAGAGCCTGGCCCAACTCAACCTGGGACCCGTGCAGCTCCAACAGTTCGGCCAGCCGACCGACGTGCTGATCCGCTTCGAGCGGCAGCCCGGCAACGAGGCGGCCCAGCAGCAGGCGGTCAGGGCGGTCCAGGACAAGCTGACGTCCGAGTTCCCCGGCACCACCATCCGGCGCGTCGAATCGGTAGGGGCGTCGGTCAGTGGAGAGCTGTTCGAGCAGGGGATGCTGGCGCTCGGCTTGGCCGCCGTCGCGATGCTGATTTATATCTGGTTCCGCTTCGAGTGGCAGTTCGGCGTCGGCGCCGTCGTCACCATGCTGCTCGACGTGACCAAGACGATCGGCTTCTTCGCGCTGACCGGCATGCAGTTCAACCTGACGGCCATCGCGGCGATCCTGACCATCATGGGGTACTCGATCAACGACAAGGTCGTCGTCTACGACCGCGTCCGGGAGAACCTGCGGCTTTACCGCAAGATGCCGCTGGGAGAACTGATCGACCGGAGCATCAACGAGACGCTGAGCCGAACCATCGGCACCTCGGTCGCCCTCTTCCTGGCGACCCTGCCGCTGGCCCTGTTCGGCGGCGAGGCGCTGCAGGAGTTCGCGCTGGTGCTGCTGTTCGGCGTGGTGCTGGCGACATCGTCGTCGATCTTCATCGCGGCGCCGATCCTGCTGTATCTGGGCGAGCACCGGCTGCGCCGGGGTACCGCGGAGGCGGCTCCCGATGCCGTGGGCGGCGCACCCAGCACGCCCTGATCCTGCAGCATTGTTCCCGCTCGCCTGTTTCATCGGTTCGACCGGCATCGGGCCGGTCACAGCGAGCGGGACACCGACATGAACGGCGACAAGACGAAAGACGAAACCTCCGGGGTGGATGTGCCTGGACCGGACTCCGGCCTCCGGACACCTCCCTCCGCCATCGAGCGCAACCAGCGCGAAACTGCCGAAGTTCTGCGCGACGTGGACACCGAAGATTCGGGCAAGAAAGAGACCGACGACTAAGGGGCCGGATCAAGGCTTGATTGAGCAGTCTTCGAGGGAGGGCCGGCTTGGGAGGTTCGGCACCTCTCCGAAAGCCGGCCATGGCTCGAAGAAGGAAATAAGAAAACTTGGATGAAGTTGAGCTGTGGTCCCAGATGAGGAGCACCCGACGATCCTGGTGATCGGGCTGCTGCTGACGGTCGCCTTGATGGGAGCCGCCGCCAACATGATCTACCGTGGAAGCCAGAAAGTCGTGCAGCATACCGCTTGGCTGCTCTGAGTCCTCCCGGCGTCAGGCCTTGGACCGCTGCTCCGCCTGGCGCTGCGCCGATAGGCCATGCGCGGCCATCCCGGCCACCATGGCGGCTACGAAAAGCCAAGTGGCCGGATCGCCGTATGAAAGAGCTGCAAGCGCCGGGCCGGGACAATAGCCGACCAGTCCCCAGCCGGCGCCGAACAGAACGGCGCCGAGAGCCAGCTTGCCGTCCAATCCGGCCTTCGTCGGCGCGGCGAACCGATCGCCGCAGACCGGCCGCCCGCACCGGCGGGCCGCCCTGAAGCCGATCATCGCGGTCGGAATGGCCGCCGCCATCACGAAGGCGAGGCTGGGGTCCCAATTTCCGGCGACATCGAGGAAGGCGAGCACCTTCGCCGGGTCGATCATTCCGGAAACGACGAGGCCGGCGCCGAACAGCAGCCCGGATACCAGCGCGACGATCATCATGGGCATGTCCTCATGCTCCCAGCAGGTGGCGGACGACGAAGACGACCGCTGCCCCGCTCGCCATGAACAGACCGGTCGCGATGAGTGAGCGAAAGGACAGGCGTGCCAGTCCGCAAACACCATGGCCGCTGGTACAGCCGCTGCCCAGCCTGGTGCCGTAGCCGACCAGCAACCCGGCGGTGATCAGCAGCATCGGAGAGGTCTGTAGGGCGGAAGGCTTGCCGATCCCGGCTACCGCCCAGAGCAGCAGGGGAGCAGCTAGCAGGCCCGCCAGGAAGCAGAGCCGCCAGCCGATATCGCTGCCGCGCTCGGTCGCCAAGCCGCCGACGATGCCGCTGACGCCCAGGATTCGCCCGGCCCCGTACCAGAGCAGGGCAGCGGGCGGCGCCGATCAGCGCGCCGCCCGCTGCCGATGAAAACGGCGTGAATCCGTCCATTCCGAGTGCCCCTATTGGTAAATTAGTATTGACTTATATAAAGTCGCGGCTCTAGCGTCGCAACTGCATTCTTCTTCAAATCCGAGGATTCCCTATGTCCGGAAGCTGGACGAACACCACGGTCGAACTGTCCGCCGCGATCAAGGAGCTGCGCGGCGGCGCTCCCACCGTCATGCAGAGCTTTTCCGCTCTGGCGCAGGCGGCCCTGAAGGCCGACGCGCTCGACACCAAGACGAAGGAGCTGATCGCGCTCGCGATCGCGGTCGCCACCCGATGCGACGGCTGCGTCGCCTTCCACGCCGAAGCCGCGGTCAAGCAGGGAGCCAGCCGCCAGGAGGTGCTTGAGACCATGGGCATGGCCGTCTACATGGGCGCGGGGCCCAGCGTCATGTATGCTGCCCAGGCGCTTGAGGCCTTCGACGAGTTCCGCGACGCCAAGGCCCGAAATCCTTGACCGGCAATGGGGAGCAGCCTCTGACATGAGCATGGCGACCGACTGGCTTCATGCACTCCCCGCGCTCGACACGCTGGACGACGCGGCACGCGGCACCCTTGCCCGGCAGGCGGCTCTGGTCCAAATGAAGGCAGGCACGGTGCTGTTCCGGCCGGGCGACGCCTGCGCGAATTTCCTGATCGTCCTGGAAGGCTCGGTCCGCGTCCATCTGCTGTCCGAATTGGGACGCGAGATCGTGCTATACCGGGTCGGCTCCGGGTCGACCTGTATCCTGACCACGTCCTGCCTGATCGGGAACGAGGATTACAGCGCGGAGGGCGTGACTGAAACAGCGGTTTCGGCGGTAGCGCTGCCCAAGGCAGCGTTCGATACCCTGATCACGCGGTCCGGAGTCTTCCGCGATTTCGTATTCCGCAGCTTCGGGGCGCGGCTTACCGACCTGATGAGGCTGGTCAGCGAGGTCGCGTTCGGAAGGATCGAGTGCCGGCTCGCCGAGGCGCTGATCAACCACGCGCCTGCGGGCGGCGCTGTTCCCCTCACCCATCAGGCTCTGGCAACCGAGTTGGGCACCGCCCGCGAGGTCGTCAGCCGGCAGCTCAAGGAGTTCGAGCACAGAGGGCTGGTCGGCCTGGGCCGCGGTCGGCTGGAAGTGCTGGACCCTGATGGCCTGCGATATCTTGCCGCGGCGGCACCCGGCTGAGGGCTAATGTGACTTAGTCACTGAGCGCGGCGGCGCAGCGCGCGATACTTGCGGCACGGCCCCAGATGGAAAGGAAACGTGCCATGTCGCTGCCAAAGAATATGGGAATGATCGACCGCGCCCTGCGGATCGTCGCTGGTCTAGTGCTGATCTCGCTGGTTTTCGTCGGTCCACAGACCCCGTGGGGCTGGATCGGCGTGGTTCCCTTGCTGACCGCCTTCATCGGCTTCTGCCCGGCCTATACCCTGCTTGGCATCCGCACCTGCCCGCTGAAGCACAGCTGACCAGGGCATAACTTATATCGCAGCGATGATCCGGCGCAGTTGCTGCCCGATAACATCCAGGAACGCGTCGGAGCCCGGCCAGCTCGTGATCCGCCCGAGCTGGCGGCGTCCATGGAACAGGAAGAAGACCGGTATGCCATGGACGCCGAACCGGGTCGCCATGTCGAAGTCGTCGTAAACATTGTCATGGAGCCAGCGCACGTCCGGTAACTGGAAGCGCTCCGGCGCCGTCATCATCGCCCGCTTGGCGATATCGCAGTTAGGACAATTGCGTCCCCACAGGAACAATACCGTCAAGGCTTCCGGCGCCTCCTCGGCCAGTACCGTGTCCAGGTCGGCACTGCCGACCCGGCGCATCGGGAACAGGGTGAAGAAGTCCGACAACTCGGCTCCGGCCAAGGCGCTACTCTCCGGCGGAGGGATTGGTGACGGTCTGGATGACCTCGAAGCCTTCGAACTCGGGGTGCCCCAGGTACAGGGGTTTGTTGCCGCCGGCACCCTTGTGGGCATCGCGGAAGGCCTCCGACCGGGTCCAGCCCAGGAAGTGCTCCTCCGACTGCCAGACCGTGTGAGAGCTGTAGAGCCTGTGATCGTCGCGCTGCGGACCGCGCAGCATATGGAACTCGACGAAACCGGGAACCTTGTGCAGGTGGCTCTCCCGGTTCAGCCAGACCGCTTCGAAATCGGCTTCCGCGCCGGGTACTACCTTGAAGCGGTTCATCGCGATGAACATTTCGCTCTTCCTCCTGCCTTGCCGCGCGGCGAACTCCGCCGCGGCTCCTTCAATCCCAGACATGTCGCACCGGCCGGGCTTCTGGCAAGTGCGAATGCGCCGAACGCCGTTCACTCCGCCGGGGCTGCATGGGAAGCTTCGAGGTCCTCCTCCCCCAGCAAGACACGCTTGCCGGCCATCAAGGTGTACATTGTCGGCACGACGAACAGGGTCAGCAGCGTGCCGAGCGACATGCCGCCGACGATCACCCAACCGATCTGCTGCCGGCTCTCGGCACCCGCCCCGGTCGCCAGGGCCAGCGGCAGGGCTCCCAGCACCATGGCGCCCGTGGTCATCAGGATCGGGCGCAGGCGGAGCACCGCGGCCTCGATCACCGCATCCAGCTTCTCCCCGCCCTCGTCCTGGAGCTGGTTGGCGAACTCGGCGACAGGATGCCGTGCTTGGTGATCAGCCCCACCAGGGTCACCAGCCCTATCTGGCTGTATACGTTGAGCGTACCGCCGCTCAGGTAAAGCGCCAGCAGCGCCCCTGTCATCGACAGCGGGACCGTCAGCATGATCACGAAGGGATCGACGAAGCTCTCGAACTGTGCCGCCAGCACCAGATAGATAAAGCCCAGGGCCAGCACGAAGACGAACACCAGGCTGGAGCCCGCGTCGCGGAACTCGCGGCTCTGCCCGGCATAATCCACCTGGACGCCCTGCGGCAGCACCTCCTCAGCCGCCTGCTCCATGAGGGCGAGCGCTTCGCCGAGCCGACACGCCCGGAGCCGGGCTGGCGCTGATCGTCGCGGCGCGGAGCTGGTTGAAGCGGTTCAGCTCCTTGGGCGCAACGACTTCCCTCACCTCGATGAGGTTGGAAAGCTGGATCATCGCTCCGTCGCCGCCCCGGACATAAATCTGGCTGAGATTGCCGGGCGTGGAACGGTCGGCCTCGCCGAGCTGGACATAGACGTCGTACTGCTCGCCATTTCGCTCGAACCGGGTGACCTGACGGCCGCCCAGCAGGCTTTCCAGCGTGCGGGAAACGACGTCGACCTGGATGCCCGCATCGGCGATCTTGTCCCGGTTGACGACGACGTCGGGTTGCGAGCGGGGAGTTGGGGGCCGGGCTAGGGCTTTACGACCACTCCCCACGGTGCGCCGCCGACAGGAATGGACTTGATCACCCTGCTGTTCTCGACGTCGATGACGCTGATGTCGCTACTGACGCCGTTGGTCGAATAAAGACGCTTTTCATCGGGTGACAGGGCGAGGTTCCAGACTCGCTGCCCGACCAGATGGTACTTGCGCACCTCGTAGGTCGCGGGATCGACTTCGGCCACGCGGTTGCTGGGACCCAGCGCCACGAACGCGCGCTTCATGTCCTTGGTGATCTGGATACCGACGGGCTGGACGGCTTCCTTGGACACGCCGCTCACAGCGAATTCGATCTTCTTCACCGGCTGGCGGGTTGCCGAATCGATCACGCTGACGGTGCCGCCGATCTCGGCCGAAACCCACACATGCTTGCCGTCGGAAGTAAACTCGGCCACGCGCGGCCGGCTGTCCACCAGCACGTTGGCGACGATCTCCTTCGTGGAGGTGTCGATGAAGTGGGCCATGTTGGTGGTTTCGGACGTATTGACCAGAAGCTTGCCGTCCGGGCTTATGCCCATCCCCTCCGGCTCGACGCCGACCTGGATCTCGGCCAGGATTTTGCGTTCCTTGGTGTCCACGACGGAGACCATGTTGTCGTCCTCGTTGGCGACGTACAGCACGTTCTCGGTCGGGTGGTGAACGAACAGTTCCGGGTCCGGACCGGACGGCAGACGGCCGACGACCTTGTTGGTGGACAGGTCGATAACGTCGATCCGGTTCTCGTCACCGATGCAGACATAGAGCTGCGTCATGTCGTGGTTGAAAGTGATCCCACGCGGCCGGCGACCCACGCGGATCGTTTCCGTGACGGTCAGCGTATCGCCGTCCACAACCGAAATGGTGTTATCCTTTTCGTTGGAGACATAGATCGTGTCGGCCATGGCCGGCAATGACGAGGCGACCGCAAGAACGCTTCCCAGCAAGATGCGCTTCAATGTGTCAAGGGGGGCCACCATGTGACGTTTCCTCATGTTTATCGCTCTTCTTCTCTGGATATACTTTCATGAGACACATAAGTCAGCGCAACATATTTCTATGACGGATTCACACATTCATTTTTTGACAGGGCCGGAATTCCAATTGTTCCCGAGTGCGATTGCCGAATCTTCCCGATCCTCCCTTTGCAGCCCGGCTTCAGGGCATCACGCGATGCTCGACGGCGATGCGGATCAGGTCCCGTATGCTGCGCGCGCCCAGCTTCGTCTTCATGATCGTGCAGGTATTGCTCACCGTCTTGTAGCTGACGCCCAGGTGTTCAGCGATGTCGGCAATGGCGCTCCCCTGCCCCAGCTCCGCCAGGACGCGCAGTTCCCGGGCCGTCAGTCCCTGCAAGGGACTGCGGTTCGGGACGAAGCTCATCACGGCGACCTCCCGTGCCATGTCGCGGCTCAGGTAGATGCCGCCTGCCAGCACCGTCCCGACGGCCGCGACCAGTTCCTCCGGCGCATCGTTCTTGGTGACGTAGCCTCGGGCTCCGGCTTCCAGGGCGCGCGCCGCGAAGACGGCATCCTCATGCATGCTGAAGACGAGGACGCGGATATCCGGACTCATGCGGCGCAGCCGGTCGAGCAGGTCCAATCCGCCGATGTCGGGCAGCCCCAAGTCTAAGATGACGGCGTCGGGAGGCTCGGTCTCGCAGAGCTCCAAAGCCCGGGCGCCGCTGTCGGCTTCCATGATCTCGTAGGGACCGGCGGAGGCGAGGAGTCGCCGACAGCCGGTCCGAACCACCGGATGGTCGTCCACCAGCAGCAGTCTCTCAGGCGTTCCGGCGGGCGTTCCTGCCATCTTCTTTCTCCTCTTGCGTCCGGGCGGAGCCCGGGACGAACGGGATCGTCCCCTGGACCGTCACGCCGCCCCCGGGCAGCGACAGGATGGCGATCGACCCGCCAAGCGCCCTCACCTGGTCAGACATCGCGTGAATGCCGATTCCGGCCCGGTCGTCGCTGGCGATGCCCCGACCGTCGTCCCGAACGCTGAACCCGACCGCGGCACCCGCATCGGGTTCCGGCACGGAATGGAGTTCGACCTCCACCCTCGTGGCGCCGGCGTGGCGGGCGACGTTCATCAAGCTTTCCTGCACGACCCGATAGAGGGTCACCGACGCGGTATCGTCAAGCCGATCGATGGTATGGGCGACGTCGCCGGGCAGACGGAGACGCCAGTCGATGCCGGGTTCGCTGACACGCCAGCGCTTGACGGTTTCGGCGAGCACCGCGGAGAGCGGCAAGTGTTCAAGCGCCATAGGCCGCAGCCGGTCGAGCAGACGCCGGCTCATGCGCTGGACGGTGTCGGCAAGTTCCAGCACGGCATCGCACCTCTCGGTGACGGCACAACCGACAGAGTCGGGCAGAGTCCGCGCGACCTGTGCGAGCGACCGGATCTCGACGCGGATTCCGAAGAGGCAGGGTCCCAGCTCGTCATGGATCTCGCCGGCAATCTGGCGCCGTTCCGCCTCCTGGACCTCGATCAGCTTGCGGCCGAGTTCGCGGTTCCGGTCCTCCGCCCGGCGCAGTTCCATGGCAAGCGTATTGATCGTTTCGCCGATGCGCCGAAGTTCGCGGACCCGGATCGGTTCCAGGTGGACTTGGTATTCGTGGCGGCCCAGCCGCTCCAGGGCTCCCGACAACTGCGCCAGAGGCCGCAGCGCCCGTTCCATGGCGATCCAGGAGAGGATTATCGAGGCAGCCGAGACCGTCACCAGGATCAGCGCCAGGTTCGTCAGATCGGCCCAGACCTCGGCGATCTCGTCCTCCGGCGCCGCCACGATGAGGACGCGCGCGGGCGCGCCGTTCGACAGGCGCATCCTGATCTCCTCCTGCCGGTGGTCGGGGCCGACCAGGCGGTAGAACCAGTCCGGGACGCGGGTGGTCACCTGGGCCGGCAAGGCGGTCGCGGCGGCATCGGCGGCGATCGCGATCCGGACATGCCTGAGCGGAAGCATCGCCAGCGCGGAACTGATGGCATCCGCCGCCGACCGGGGATCGGGAGCCCCGGCCAGCGTCCGGATCACCAGCGTCGTCGCCAGCTCCATGCCGGCCTCGACTTCCGTTTCGACCGCGCTCCTGGCATTGACCACGACCGCTACGCCGGCCACCAGCACCGCCAGGACAAGCACGGCGGAGAACAGCAGCACGAATCGGAGCTTGAACGACACGACGGGATCTCCTGAGGCACCCGACCGCCGGCGGAAACGCGGCCGCAATACGGTCCGGGGGCGCGGACAGGGAGTTCGCGCCCCCGGGATCAGATTGCCTCAGCCTCGACGAGGGGGAAAGCGTCAGAGCTCCTCGTCACCTCCGAAGAAATCGCCGCCGTCGTCGGCTGCAAATTCCTCAGGAACCTGCTCCTCCACCGCGCCGACGGCGTCCTCGGCCATCGCCTCGCCCGACGAGAACATGCTGCCGAGCGCGTTGCCGATCAGCATGCCGCCGGCGACGCCCATGGCCGTCTGCATGGCGCCCGCCATGAAGCCGCCGCCCTGGCGTTGCTGGTGTTGCGGGTTGGCATAGGCCGCCACCCGCGGATCACCGGGAGGGGCGGCATGCCGCTGGTTTCCCCACGGCGAGTTGGACGGCGGAGCCGGCTGGCGCTGCTGCGAACCGCCGCCGAACAGACTGCCGAAAAGTCCGCCGCCGCCCGACGCCGGACGGGACTGCAGTTGCTGCTCCAGCTCTTGGATGCGGGCCTGGGAGGCGGCCAAGGCCTGCTCCTGGATGACGATCGCTTGCGCCATCAGGTAGGGGGCCGCCGGCTGCCGGGCCACCTGTTCGCGGATGAAGCCCTCGGCCTGGGCGTCGCGCGGGCCGGACTGGGCCTCCGCCTGCCGCAGCTTGCCGAAGAGTTCGTCGATGATCTGGCGTTCGTTGTGGTCCATGATTGTCCCGCTGAGATTGTTATTCTGGCGATGGGGCGAAGGTCGGCTTCCCCCCGGTCATTCCTCGCGCTGCCCGGTGAGCTGGAGCAGCATCTGGAACAGGTTGATGAAGTTCAGGTAGAGGCTGAGGGCGCCCATCACGGCCATTTTCGTGTTGGTGTCATGGCCGTAATGCTCGGCGTAGCTCTCCTTGATGTTCTGGGTGTCGTAGGCGGTCAAGCCGGTGAACACCACCACGCCGATCACCGAGATGGCGAACTGCAGCGCGCTCGACCCGAGGAAGATGTTGACGATGCTGGCGATCACGATGCCGATCAGGCCCATGATCAGGAACGAGCCCATCTTCGACAGGTCGGTCTTGGTCGTGTAGCCCCACAGGCTGGTCGCCGCGAACATGGCCGAGGTGATGAAAAAGACGCGGGCGACGCTGGCCCCGGTGAAGACCAGGAAGATCGACGCCATCGACACGCCCATCACGGCGCAGAACGCCCAGAACGTCATCTGGAGCGCCGACGAGGACATTTGGTCGAAGCGCCAAGACAGCACGAAGATGAAGGCGAGCGGCGCCAGCATCACCACCCACTTCAGGGGCGTGGTGAAGATCGGCACGTAGAGCGCCGGGGTGCTGGCAACGAAGGCGGCGATCAGGCCGGTGATGGCCAGACCGAGCACCATGAAATTGTAGACCCGCAGCATGTGCTTGCGCAGGCCATCGTCGAAGGCGCCCTGATCGACGGCACGGCCGAAGACACCCGGCTGGTTGGGCGGCTGCCGGTTCGGATACTGGTTGAACATGGTTGCTCCCTGATCCTGGTTGTCTCAACAGGCTGGTTGATGTTTGGTCACAGGCCGGAAGGTCACCGGCTGATCCGGGTGGCCAGCGTCAGCAGGTCATCCCGGTCGCCCGATCCGCCCAGGACATAGGCGAACCACCCGGACTGCCAATAGGCGATGGTCACGCCGTCGACCTCCTCGGCATAGGGCTGGTCGATGCTGAAGCTGTCGGTCTCGGCCGCGAAGAGGGTCAGCGACTCCCCGGACGGACCGTGGAACAGAACCTGAACCGCATTGCCTTGGTCCCAGGGGACCAGGTGGGAGGCGACCGGCGTGAAAGTCTTGGGCAGGTGCGGCAGCGGTATCGCCGGGCTGGAGCCGGTGGCAAGGTCCGCGATACGTTCCGGCGGCGCCGCGGAGCGGGTGAACAGGGCGTTGCGCTCTTCGACCAGGATCGTCCGGTGAGCATCGACCGCCTCGTCGGCGTAAGCAGGCAGGATATGCGCCGCGGACGCAGGGTCCGCACCGAGGCCGCCGAACGTCGCATGGGCAAGCCAGCCCGTCGCGAGCAGAAGCGACGCCGCGATGGCGCGCCGGCTGCGGTGGAGCGCCTTTCGAAGCGCCAAGCGGCGGCCAAGGCGTTCGGCGGGAAGAATGGCTTTGTCCACCCCCGCGACGGTCGCGGCCTCGGTAAGGGCCAGCCGCAGTTCGTCCCGCCGGCACAGGTCGTCCATGACCTGCGCGGCGAGCTGGGGGTGCCGCGACAGGTATTCCTCGACCTCGATGCGGCGTTCGGCATCGAGCTGGTCGTCGACATAGGCCATCAGGTCGAATTCGGAGATCGGTTCGGTCATGGCTCACCTCACCAGGCGCAGGGAGGGTCTGTTCCCGGCCGGCACGTCACCCGGTGCCGCCGCCGAACTCCCGCGCAGGGACTCCCGGGCACGGGCAAGGCGCGACATCACGGTGCCGACCGGAATATGCAGCAGTTCGGCCGCGTCCTTATAACTGAAGTTCTCGACGGCGATCAGCACCATCACCTCGCGCTGGTCGTCCGGCAGGCGCATCAGCGACGCGATGGTTTCGCTGAAATGGACCTGGGTCAACTGGGAGGGGGGAACGGCCTCCGAAGCGAGGGACCCGATCTGGTCGGCGACTTCGCCCTCAAGAGCGCGCCGCCGCAGGGCCGAAGCATGGGTATTGTGCATGATGCCGAACAGCCACTTGCGCAGGTCCCGGCGGGGGTCCCACGACCCGGCGCCCTCGATCGCGCGCGCAAGGGTTTCCTGCACCAGGTCGTCGGACTGGTCGGTGTTGCCGGTGAGCGCCAGGGCGTAGCGGCGGAGCGGCAGGATATGGTCTTTGAGCAGCGGGTGCATGGCCATCGTCTCGTTCCGCACATATTCGCGCGGCTCGACGATTTATTCCCCGGGCTTCCACGATCCGGGAAAATTTCTTCACCGGGATGGAGATCCCTCTGCCGGCGGCGATGCAGCCTTTGTTTATCCCTCACGGGACCTTAAATTGAGATCATGACACACATCGACGACCGTAGGCTCGACCGCCGTTTCGAGCGACTGGAGCGGCAATTGCCTGCGAGTGCCGCGCGCGTCCTGCGCTGGCTGCGCGACCCCCAATCCACCTGGGTCAGGATACCCGTGGGACTGCTGCTGGTTATCGGCGGACTTCTCAGCTTCCTGCCGATCTTGGGGATCTGGATGCTGCCGCTGGGTCTGCTGCTGCTGGCCCAGGACATACCCGTCCTCAAGCGTCCGACCAGCAGGGCGATGATCCGCCTGGAGCGCCGGTGGGTGGAGTGGCGCCGCCGCCGGGCGGCGAGGAACCAGTAACGCCCGATCAACGAAAAAGGGGAGCGCCGGCATTGCGGCACTCCCCTTTCCGGGTCTTCCCAGGGCTCAGCCGAGCCATAGGCCAGCATTCATCATCGCCAGGCCGAACACGGCCCTCAGCAGGATGACCGCCTCGAACGGGGAGCCGGTCATGCCGTGTCTCCTCAAGCGGCCAGCCGGCGGCGGACATACTTGATGCGGCCGGCCTGGAAGTCTTCGAGGTCGCCGCGGCAGACGCCGATGTCAGCCAGATCTTCGTCGGTCATGTTGAGCAGCTTGTTGAGATCGGAATGGCGTACCAGGGTGCCTCCATGCTGCCGGCGCGCGACCGACGGGATGCCGTCACGGTCGATGCCGATGTCGCTCAAGGCGCGGTCGCTGAGGCGGTCGAGTTGGGCCCTGGTCTGGTAAACGGCCCAATGACGGTATAGGAACGCGGAAACCCTGGCAAAGATGCTTCGATCGCCGGAAGGCTTCGCGGTCTCGGGACGGGAGCCGAGGAAGCCGGAGGTGGCCGGCTGGTTCAGCTCGTAGGAATTGGTCGTGTAGGCGCTCATGAGTCGCTCCCAAAGAAAACAGTACGGGTAGCGCTTCTCTCCCTGCTTCGATTCTTTGGCTCGAATGCTTCTTCGGTTCGGATCGGGCCGTTTCGGCGGCCAGGCTTTCCAGCCCTTCAGTTACCGATGGTGCCCCGCAGTGCGCCGACGTTGTTCAGGCCGCCGGTGTGGACACGAAGGCCATGGCGGCCTTCCAGCGCCGCGGCAGCCCAGGAAAGATTGCCGCTGGTGACATCGATATCCTGGCGGTCGCGAGGGGAAAGCGAGTCCAACTCGGCTTGCAAGCGGCGCTGCTCCAGGCGCGCTTCGACCCGATGGAGCCAGCCGGCGACGGTATTCGCCAGAAACCGGCGGGCAGCGTGGAGGAACCCGGTGTGGCTGGACTTAGTGACGTTCATGCTAGACATAGTGCCGTACCTTTCGACTGGGGGACGGCGCCTCTCTCCCGGATATCCGTAACTTGCTCTTCTTGGTCAGGACTTGGCGGCGTGAGGCTCAGTGGCTTTCACGCAGGATCCCGAACGTGCCGGCGGCTTTCGCGCCACCCTGGCTGTTGGCGGCCTTCGCAGGAGTCAGGCTGGTCTCGGCGGCGTCGTAGGCGATCCGCACGATGTCGCCGCGGTACAGGCCCATATCCTTGAGTTCGGCATCGGAGAGCTGCGACAATTCCGAATAGGTGGAACGGAAAGCGCGGTACTGGCTCCAGATCTGGCCGATATTCTTGAAGAGGTTCATAACTCGATCTCCGACGGTAGCTGGCGCCGGCGAGGTCGATGGAGCCCCGCGAAAGCCAGGAATAGATTGCAGGCCGCATCCTTGTGGCGCGCCTCCCCTCCCCGGCTGGGCGTGGCTCTTTTTCGGCCCGATGCTTAGTAAGGTATGTTTGCCCCGGCAGCCTCGCCAACGCATATGCTGCATAGCAGCATTGAAAGGGGGCATGAAACAATTGGCGCAGTGAAAACGGACCGTTAACCAGTTTTCCGGCAATGCTGCATCGCAATATATCAGCCCGGAAAGCAGCGCGCGCAAGGTTGCAGTACAGCCAAGTTCGTAAGCGCGCGGATTTTGTCGGGCAAGGCCCCGTTTCGGCCGTTTGACGGAACCGTCAGGACACCTATAGGTTCATTCGGAAGAATCACGAAGAAAACCAAACGGGAGTCACAGATGCCCTCAGCAAAGCCAACGCTCGCGCTGGTCTCGATACTCGCGGCCGACCGTGTCGGTCTGGTTTCCGCAATTGCCGGCCGCCTCTACGATCTCGGCATCAACCTGCGGGACACGACCTTCGCGGCGATGGGCCAGGGCGCGGAATTCAGCGCAGTCTGCGAGCTTCCGGGTGATCTCGGGACCGCCGAACTGGAGCGCGAAATGAGCGCCCTTCCCGAGCTGGCGGAAGCCCGGGTGGAGGTGACCGACTACGAGTACGAAGCGACGCCGGGCCCCGAAACCCTCGTCACCCATACCATCGAGTTGAGCGGCGGCGACCAGTTGGGGCTGATCGCCCGGCTGGCGGAAGTCTTCCGGGAGTATGGCGCGAATATCGTCCGGCTCGAGGCGCAGACGATCCCGGGCTCCGGCGGGGACCGCTACATGACTCGCTTCGCGGTCGCCATTCCGCCCGCCCGGGCGGAAATCTGCCTCTCGGCGGTAGCCAACACGGCAGGCAGCCTTAGACTTGATTGCAGCGTCGAGGAGGCATGAGCCCCCGGGCACGCGATCGTGCAATCACGTTGGGGTGTAGGCATGGCGAGCACCGCGAAGCGGACCGACCCTGAGCTTTGGGAGAAGGTGAAGCAGGAGGTGACCGCCGGCGAGAAAGGCGGCAATGCCGGGCAATGGTCGGCCCGCAAGGCGCAGTTCGCCGTGCAGGAGTACAAGCGTCGCGGCGGCGGCTACGAGGGCGGCAAGAAGAAGGACAACAGCCTTCGTCAATGGACCGGGGAGGAGTGGGGAACCCGGTCGGGCAGGAAGAGCACCGAAACCGGCGAACGTTACCTGCCGAAGGAGGCGCGCGACTCCTTGAGCTAGGACGAGTACCGGCGCACCACCGCGACGAAGCGCAAGGACATGCGCAAGGGGAAGCAGTATTCGGGACAGCCCGCCGACGTCGCCGAGAAGACGGCGAAACATCGCGCTACCCGCAAGGCGACGTAGCGCCCCCGGTCGATCAGCACTGCCAGGATGTCTTTTCGGCGGAATCCCCCTGCCTGGAGCCCCTGGTAGACACAATATGAACATGACCGATGTGTTTCGGCTGAACCAGGCAGCGAGGGACCTGGAACATCGGACTATCCTGTACTCAATGCCCGGCACGGGCCGAACAGGGGAGGAAACGATGGAGTCGACCAAGCACGGCGCGGCAGCCGGGAATGCCGAGCCTCCGATCAGCGGGGACTGGACCATCGACCAGGGATGGGAGTCCTACACCGCTGAAGAACACGCGGTCTGGAAGACCCTGTACGAGCGCCAGAGCAAGCTGCTGCCCGGCAGAGCCTGCGACGAGTTCATCCGGGGCATGCGCGACCTGGCGATGGATACCGACCGTATTCCCGATTTCCGCCGCCTCAGCGACGTCCTGGGGATGCGGACCGGCTGGCGGGTGGTGGCGGTGCCGGGCCTGGTGCCCGACGAGGTCTTCTTCGATCACCTTGCCAATCGCCGGTTCCCGGCCGGGCAGTTCATCCGCAGGCCCGACCAGCTCGACTACCTGGAGGAGCCCGACGTCTTCCACGACGTGTTCGGCCATGTACCGATGCTGGCCCACCCGGTGTTCGCCGATTACATGGAAGCTTATGGCAAGGGCGGCCTGCGGGCTCAGGGCATGGGCGTTCTCGCCAACCTGGCGCGGGTCTACTGGTACACCGTGGAGTTCGGCCTGATCCGGAGCGGGAACGGCCTCGGGATCTACGGCTCGGGTATCGCCTCGTCCTATACCGAAACCATCTTCGCGCTCGAAGATCCGTCGCCCAACCGCATCCGCTTCGACCTGGAGCGGGTCATGCGGACGCTGTACAGGATCGACGATTTCCAGGAAACTTACTTCGTCATCGACAGCTTCGACGAACTGCTGACCCTGGCCGATATCGATTTCGGGCCGATTTACCAGCGGGTGGCGGCGTTGCCCGACCTGGAGCCGGGAACGATCGATCCAGGCGACGAAGTCCTGGACAAGGGTACCGGCGCCTACCACTCGGCCCGGCGGCGGGTGGCTTGAGGCAGACAGCTTGAGGATCGATAGGTGGTCAAGATGGACTTCGAGAACCGCACTGTCGTCATCACGGGCGCGGCTGGAAACCTGGGCCGAGCCGTCGCGGTCGCCTTCGCCGAGCGAGGTGCCCGTCTGGCGCTGCTCGACCATAACAGGAGCATGCTCGACAAGGCCTTCTCGGACGCGAGCGACACCCGGGTGACGATCCCGGTCGATCTGCTGGACCGGAATGCGACGGAGGGCGCCGTTCGGCAGGTCATCGATCGGTTCGGCCGGATCGACGTCCTGTGCAACATCGCGGGTGGGTTCCGCATGGGCGATCCGGTCCACGAGACCAGCGACGCGACATGGGACTTCCTGATGGACATCAACGCACGCTCGCTGATCCATGCCGCCGGAGCGGTCGTGCCGCACATGCTGAAGGCGGGAAGTGGAAAGGTCGTCAACGTGGGGGCCAGGGCGGCCCAGCAAGGCGTGGCCGGAATGGGCGCCTACTGCGCGGCCAAGGGCGCGGTGATCCGGCTGACCGAATCGATGGCGGCTGAACTGCGCGAGCGCGGCATCAACGTCAACTGCGTGCTGCCCACCATCATCGATACCCCGGAGAACAGGGCCGGAATGCCCAAGGCCGACCCGTCGCGCTGGGTCGCTCCGGCCGATCTGGCCGCCGTGATCCTGTTCCTCGCGTCCGACGCCGCCCGTGCCGTCCATGGCGCCGCGGTGCCGGTCACAGGGCTGAGTTGACAGTCATCGGCCGAGGACGTGCAGCCGCAAGGCTTCGGCCAGATCCTCGTCTCTGAAGGGCTTGGTGAGAATCGGACGTTCCCGGTGCTCCTCCGGCAAGGCATCGGCGCCGTGGCCCGTGGTGAAGATGAACGGGATGCCCTTGGCGGCGAGCGCATCCGCTACGGGATCGATCCGCTCGCCTCCCAGGCTGACGTCCAGGAGCGCACCGCCGAAGCCGCCGGCCTCGACCAGTTCGATCGCCTGCCCGACCGAGGTGGCCGGACCGATGAGGCCGGCCCCCAGGTCTTCCAGGATGTTCTCGATCACCATCGCTACCAGAAGTTCGTCCTCGACGACCAGGATCGATGGCGTGGCGTTCGCCTGACTG
Source organism: Skermanella pratensis (assembly GCF_008843145.1). Classification (GTDB taxonomy): domain Bacteria; phylum Pseudomonadota; class Alphaproteobacteria; order Azospirillales; family Azospirillaceae; genus Skermanella; species Skermanella pratensis. The sequence continues at coordinate 2,971,086 of NZ_CP030265.1, forward strand.
TTGCTCAATTGCGCCTCGCAAGTGGATGGACCCGGTACCCGGGGCGGCCGGCACCGGCGAACACCCCTATTATGGGTTTGGACCGCCGGAACGGCCAGGGGCCGTAACCTTTCGTACCCGTTCCTGTTTGCGCCGCATCGGACATCGAACCGAACGGATAGCCGAAAGGCGGCGGCCGACCGTGGAAAGACTTGATGGGCAGGTCATCGTCGTCACAGGCGCATTGGCGCTGGCCGTGCCGATCGGGCTCACCGTCTATTACAGATATCAGCGCGACTGGCGGCTTCTCTGACGGTGATGGATGTTGAAGCGGGCCGACAGTGCGGGATAGGTTGAACCCAACGGAACGTTGAGGTGTTCAGCATCCGCAGGTAGGGGAGGCGACCATAGCTATCCGTAAAGCCAAGGCCGGTGGTTCCGCCGCGTCGATCGCCACGACTTCGATCGCCCAGCAGACTGGAGAGACCATCGAGCGCGACCGTCTGCGGGCGGAGATCGAGCGCCTGCGCCAGGAGGTCGGAAGCCTCGCCCGGCGCCTGGAAGAAGCGAACGATCAGCGGGTGGCTGACGCCGACCGTCACCAGATCGAAGTCGAGCGGCTGGAATCCACGCTCAGGCGCCTGCGAGCCGAACTGGAGGATGCACGGCGCCCGTGGCTGACCAAGCTGTGGCGAAAGTGACGACCGGCGGGGCCGCGCGCGGCCCCGCCCGGCCAGATCAGGCGGCCAGCAGGTCGGCCAGTGTCAAGGCTATCACCTGCGTCGCCTTGCGCAGATCTTCCAGCACCAGCTTCTCGTCCGCCCGATGCCCGTTGGCATCCAGCAGCGAGCGCGGCCCCGCGCCGTACAGCACGGTTGGAATGCCTGCCGCGCTGTACAGCCGCGCATCGGTGTAGAGCGGCACGCCGTTCGCCGGGATCTCCTCTCCGATGATCTCGCGCGCGTGGCGCTGGATTAGCGCCGCCAGCTTCTCGTGGCCCGGCAGCGGGGTGAGCGGCCGGGCGAGCAGGATACGGCGGATGGCGACCCGGATCCCCGGTGTTTCGGCGCAGGTCTTCTCGATGAAGGCGCGCATGTCGGCTTCCACCTGTTCCGGATTCTCCTCCGGGATCATGCGGCGGTCGATCCGCAGCGTCACCACGTCGGGCACGACATTGGTGTTGATGCCGCCGCTGATCAGCCCGACCACGAGCGTCGGGTGGTCGATGCCCTCGACTTCCGACTTGATGCCTGTGAAATCGTCGTTGAGAGCGTAGAGCGCGGTCAGCAGCCGGTTGGCCGCCCGAAGCGCATCGACACCGGTATCCGGCCGGGCGGCGTGGGCCGACTTGCCTTCGACCCGCACTTCCAGATGCAGGCAGCCGTTGTGCGCGACGACGATGTTGTAGGAGAAGCCGGCGCTGATCGCGAAGTCAGGCTTGCTGATCCCCTGCTCCAGCAGCCAGCCCGGACCGATCAGCCCGCCCGCCTCCTCGTCGTAGGTCAGGTGCAGTTCGACGGTGCCGGACAGCGGCAGGCCGCTTTCCTCCAGGGCCCTCAGGGCGAAGGCGTAGGTGGCGAAGTCGGACTTGGAGACGGCGACGCCCCGCCCGTACATGACGCCGTCGCGGATCTCCGCGCCATAGGGATCGGTAGACCAGCCCTCGCCCGGCGGCACCACGTCGCCATGGGCATTCAACGCCACCACCGGCCCGGGACCGAACTCCCGGCGGATCACGAGGTTCGTGGCGCTGATCATGCCGTTGGCCTTGACCGTCGCCTCGGGCACCACATGCCGCTCGACGGTGAAGCCCATCCCCTCCAGCAGTTCGGCGGAATGCGCGGCATGGGCGGCGCAGTCGCCGGGCGGGTTGTCCGACGGCACCTTGACCAGTTCGGCAAGAAACTCGGTCTGGGCCTCGTGCTGCCGGTCTATGCTGTCTCTAATCTTCTGCTGCTGGTCGGGGGTCATGGCGTCCTCATTCTGCGCGTGGCGTTCGCCTTAGAAATTGGTGAAGGTAAACCTTCAAAACACCGTTTTCAATAATGAGGTCGTTTGAAAATGTATTTTTGGAACGCTGGGATCGAGGCAGGCGGGCGCTCCCGGAACAAAGGAGCCGGCGCAATGGTTGAGCAGGCGTCATGCCGAGGCGACGCGACGAATGCCCGAAGCAACCATTCCCACCGTGATCGGTTTTCCGCGCCCCGACTGCCGCTGGATTCGGGACAATTGAGCAAATCCGGTCTGCCGGACCGGGCCGCTCCATGACCATGTCCGGACCGATGGAACCCGGCTCCGAAGTTCCGGCCCGTCACCCCTGGGCCGGCTTGACCTTGCGGCTCGCCGACCTGGTGATCATCGTGGCCCTTGCCGCGGGGGCGCTGCTGGCACTCCGGCTGTTCCTGAACCCGCGGGAGATCACCAGCGGCTTGGTGATCTCGTTCCTGATCGGCCAGAACATCGCTCTGGTTGCGATCATCTGGCTGATCGCGGTGGTCTGGCGCCGCACGCCCTGGCGGGCGCTCGGCTTCGTCTCCGCAGACCGGCGATGGTACCGCAGGGTGGTTCCGATGGCCCTGCTGGTCCAGGTCGTGGTCATCCTGACCAACGTCCTGATCTCGCTGGGTCTCGGAGAACCGTTCGACAACCCGCAGATCGCGCTGATCATGCCGGACCCGGGCGACTGGACCGCGATGGTCGGAATCCTTTTGGCGACCTCGCTGCTCGCCCCCTTCGCCGAGGAACTGGCCCTGCGGGCGGTGCTCTATGGCTGGCTTCGCCGACACGCCGGACCACTCCTGTCCGCGCTGGTCAGCGCTATCCTGTTCGCCATGCTGCACGGAAGCCTGATCCTATTGCCCGGAACCTTCCTGGTCGGTCTGGTGCTAGCCTGGGTGTATGAGCGGAGTGGTTCGTTGATACCCTGCATCCTGCTTCACGGATGCTTCAACGCGATCTCCACTCTGCTCGTCTTCGCCGTCGCGGCCAGTGCATGAGGGACCCCTTACCGGCATGAGTGAAGTTGCATGAGCGAGAAACCGGACAAGCGGGCCCTGGCCTGCGTCATGGGCGACATGAACATGGTGCGAGCCCTGGGAATGGGCGGCATCGGCTGCGCGCTGGTGACAGGGCCCGGCGACCCGGCCCTTCATTCGCGGTACACGCGGCAGGCCATTTTCTGGGACGACTTCGAGAACCGCCACGCCGATCTGATCGACCTTCTGGTCGGGTTCGCCTCCCGCCAGCCGGAACCGCCGGTGCTTTACTATCAGCAGGACGCCCAGTTGCTGATGGTGTCGAGACACCGCGACTGGCTGGACGGTTCGTTCAAGTTCGTCGTGCCGGAAGCGGGCCTGGTCGAGGACCTGGTGGACAAGGCCCGGTTCCAGATCCTGGCGGAGCGCCTGCGGCTGCCGGTCCCACGTACCCGCCGGATCGATTTTTCCGTCGGAGCGCCGGACATGGCACCGTCGGACATCGACCTGCGCTTCCCGATCATCGTCAAGCCGCTGACCCGCTACATCGCATGGGGTGCCATCGGTGGAGCCGGCAAGGCGTTGCGGATCGGGAGTCCCGAGGAACTCCAGGCGCTGTGGCCCGACCTGATCGCCGGCGGAATGGACCTGCTCGCCCAGGAGATGATCCCCGGCCCGGAAACCCGGATCGAGAGCTACCACTGCTACGTCGACAGCGTCGGCAGCGTGGTCGGCGATTATACCGGGCGAAAGATCAGAACTTACCCGGAAGCTCTGGGCCACAGCACGGCCTTGACCATAACGGACGAGGCCGATGTCAGGACGCTGGGACGGGAGTTGGTCGAAAAGCTGCAACTGACCGGAGTCGCCAAGTTCGATTTCAAGCGTGCGCCGGACGGCACGCTGCACCTGCTGGAGGTCAATCCCCGCTTCAACCTGTGGCATTATGTCGGGGCGGCCGCCGGGGTCAACCTCCCGGCCCTGGTCTACGGCGACCTCCTGGGCTGGCGGCGCCCCGCGGTGCCGCGCGCCCGTGCTGGGGCTTCCTGGTGCAACATCACCCGGGACAAGCTGGCGGCTCGTGAGAGCGGAGTGCCCATGGCGGAGTGGTGGCCTTGGATGATCCGGTGCGAGGCCAAGTCCATCACCCTGCGCGACCCCATGCCGTTCCTGCGCAAGACGGTGTCGCGCGTGCTGCCGGCGCGCTGGCGATGATCGCCATCATCTCGGACATCCATTCCAACCTGGAAGCCCTCGAAGCGACGCTCGAGGCGATCCGGGCCGAGCGGGTCGCGCGTATCCTCTGCCTGGGCGACATCGTCGGCTATAATGCCGATCCGGGCGGGTGCATCCGCCTGCTGCGGGACTCGGGCGCCGTCTGCGTCGCCGGAAACCACGATCGGGCGGTGACCGGCCAGATCACGACCGAAGGCTTCAACCCGCTCGCCGCCCGCGCGGTCGAGTGGACCAGGATGCGGCTCGGCGCCGACGACCTGGACTGGCTGTCACGCCTTCCCCTCAAGCTCGATCTGGCCGAGGAGGGCAGCCCCGGCCTGGTGGCCGTCCACGGTGCGATTCATCCAGACACCGGGTGCGAGCTGGTAAGGCTGGACACTGACGAGCGACGCGCGCTGAGCTTCGCGGCGCTCGAATCGCACCCGTCGGGCGCCCGGATCTGCGCCTTCGGCCACACCCACCGCATCGGGATTTTCGAGAAGCGGGAGAGTGCCGTGAGTGCCCACCAGGGTGACGGGGCGATCATCCGGGACGGATCGTTCTATCTCGTCAACCCCGGGACAGTCGGCCAGCCGCGGAGTTCCGACCGCCGCGCCAGCTTCATGCTGGTCGACCCCGCGGCCCGGACCGTCCAAGTACACCGGGTTTCCTATGATTACCGCCGGGCGATGGCGAAGACCCGGGAAGCCGGCTTAGCCGCCCGCCTGTCCCGGGTGCCGGAACCCTTCAGAGGTCCTATCCGCCGGATCTATCACGCGATCCGGGGCCGGACGTGACGGTGCGGAAGGCAGGTCATGGATTGCTTGACGCGGCCCGCAGCTTCAACAGCCGGCGGCGCAGCAGCCTGAGCGATCCGTCGATGCGGCCGAGACCGGCTTCGACCCTTCTGGCAAGCCGGTCGGGCCCGATGGATACCCAGTTCATGGGTGCCTGGGCGTTGGACAGGTGGGCCTTGTGTCCCGAAGACCCCGCCATGAAGTCGTAGACAGCCTCGCCCCGGTCCAGGGCGTCCTCGATGGCCAGGACATGGCTGACAAGTCCGGGCTTCAACCTGTTGTCGGACTCATAGGCGAAGCCGCTCTGGTAGTTCAGCACCGTGCCACGCCAGACGAAATTGTAGAGGTAGCCGAAATCGGCACCGCCGGCCGCCGCGCGGCATATTCTCACCACGCCGGAATCGATGCCGCGCCGGATCAGTTCGCGATGGAACGAGCCGAACACGGGATTGCTGAAGGCGTCGGTCTTTCCCCGCGCGGCCCAGACTTGGCGGTGGAGCGTTTCGAGCCCGTCGAAGAAGGCCAGGGCCTGCTGCTCGTCGCATGCCACCTGGAAGTCGATGCCGCCGCGCGCCTCGTACAGCCGGATGGCCCGGTTGACGCCCGCGCGGCTGCTCTTGCCGAGGCCGGCGCGGTAGTTCCCGCCTCGCCCGCGCACGGCGTCCAGGTCGACCCACTTGGCGGAGTCCGAGCGGCGTACCTGGAGGCGATATCCGAGCTGGTCCGCCAGGGAGCGCACGGCTCCCTCCATCCGCTGGTCCAGCCCCGCCAGCACCAGCTCGTCGCAGCCGGGAAGATTGCGCGCCATCCAGAGCAGACAGGCCGAGGTCACCTCGTCAGCACAGGACCGATCGGCGAGGATCCCGTTGTACTCGATCGTCAGGTTGTCGATTCCACGATCGCCGGTCTCGTGGAGCAGCCAGGACGGTGTCCGCACCACGCCGTAACGCCAGACCGTGCGTCGGCACAGGATCGCCAAGCCAACCACCTGCCCGCCCCGCTTTGCCACAAGCACGTGGGGCCTCGCCCAGTCCGGCAGATGGTCCAGCCAGCAGCCGATCCAGTGCCACGACAGGAAGAACGAGCCGTCCGCCCGGATCTGCAGGTCCGTCCAGGCGGCCTCCAGGCCGGGCATGCTTCCGGCCGGCAGGAAATCGATCTCCACCGGCTGGCCGTCTTTAAGCGAACCACCATCCATCTTGATTGCGAAGCTGCTTTCCAAGTTCATCCCGGGGCGAAACGTCGCTTCATAACAACCCGTTGGGACCGCGGGGCCAGCGTTCATTGGACTTACGACTGATGTCGGCCATGGCCCGTTCGGCTGTGGCGTCTATCTTGGTCCGGGTATGCTTGCCGCCGGTGCACGTTCGGCAACGGCTTAATTACATACCAGCCATGTCATACAGAAACCATCTGCGGCGGCTCGTCGCGGAAAATATTGTTGTGTGGTGCGCTGTCTTTGTACATATATGACGGCAACCCCGGTGACAGCCAGATAAGACGCGATGTCCAATATTCTGAGAGAGACGGTCCTTGAAGTCCACCACTGGACCGACAGCCTGTTCAGCCTGAAAACCACACGCGATCCCGGCTTCCGCTTCGACAGCGGCGAGTTTGCCATGATGGGCCTCGAAGTCGACGGGCGCCCATTGCTGCGCGCCTACAGCGTGGTCAGCTCCCCCTACGAGGAACAGCTGGAGTTCCTGTCGATCAAGGTTCCCAACGGCCCCTTGACCAGCCGCCTGCAGCACGTCAAGCCGGGCGACACCATCCTTATCAACCGGAAAGCCACCGGAACCCTGCTGCTGCACAATCTGCTGCCCGGCAAGACCCTGTGGCTGCTGTCCACCGGCACCGGCCTGGCGCCCTTCCTGTCTATCGCCAAGGACCCGACCGTGTATGACCGGTTCGACCGGATCGTCCTCACCCACACCGTGCGCCACAAGGCGGAACTGGAGTGCGGGGAGAAAGCGTTGGAGATCCTTCGCGAGAACGAATACATCGGTGAACTCGCCGCCGAGAAGCTGGTCTATTATCCGACCGTGACGCGGGAGCCGTTCCGCAACGAAGGTCGGATCACCGACCTGATGCGATCCGGCAAGGTGTACCAGGACCTCGGCCTGACGCCGCTCGACCCCGCCGACGACCGCGTCATGATCTGCGGCAACCCGCACATGACCTCCGAGCTGACCCGGTACATGGAAGATCTGGGCTTCGAGATGGGCGCCAACAACAAGCCCGGCACCTTCGTCATCGAGAAGGCTTTCGCCCAGCGCTGACCGCCCTGGGCGCGGGGCCTTTGGGTCCGGGCCTGGGATCGGACGGCGGCTACCGAGGTCCGCCGTCCGATCCCGAAACCGTCAGTATCCTGACGCCAGCGCCATGAGGCGCTGCCAGTTCAAGGATGACGCGATCTGGAGGTGGATCAGGCCGATCCAGCCCTTACGGCGGAAGTCCAGATACACATCGTCCGGCAGGGCGTCGAATTTTCCCGGGTTGATCCCCAGGAAACCGGTCAGGTTGAACATCTCTCCGCCGTTCATCTTGATTTCCGCCTGATAGCGGTCCAGCAGGTCATGGCTCTTCAGAGCCTCCGCGAACTGCCGGGTGTCGGCGATCTGGTTCTGGTAGGCCCGGCAGAACTCCATGGCTTCCTGGCCGGCTTTCGAAAGCTCTCCGCCCGCTTCGAAGACCGCCGGACCGTCCGGGAATTCCGCCGCCTCGTCGATGCAGACGGTGAACTCGCCGTGCTTCTCGGTTTCCATCAGGACCAGCGGATAGCGCCTGACATAGGCGGGAACATAGGTATCCGCCCGCCAAGCCGGCCGGCCGTCCTGCTCGCGCAGGAACAAGTTCTGCCGGTCGCGCAGCCCCAGCAGGACGATCGGCATGCAGACAGGGCCGTCCGTGAACAGGATCGGGTAGTCGCGCGCCGACAGGGGGAACTCCTCGATCATCACGGGCAGGCTGTTGGCCTCGGCCGCGAAGCCGAGATCGGACGACGCACGCAGGCGGGCTGATCCGTGGCGGTTCCGGTCGAGCGGAACGGGCCTGCGGTAGAAAAGAGGCAGTTTCGATTCCGAATCGGCTGCCGCTTCGGGGCTGCCGGAGTGTTGGACGGCGCTGCTGTCAGTCACGCGTGGTGCTCCTGTGCTCAGGCTTCCAGAACGACCTCGACCTCCGGCATGTCGCTCAGCCGCTCGGCCAGCAGCGGCGTGCAGCTCACTTCCAGGATACCGAAGGCCGAAGAGGGGAGAACCCGGTCGAGTTCCCCCACAAGGCCATTGCCTGACAGAAACTCCTTAAGAATTTCCACGTTTACATCGCGCTCCTGGCGTCCGCGGGATCGTGCCGGCGCCGGCTGCGAGAAGTGGACCTTGTACCGCCTGAACATCTATGCCGCCGCTCCATGGCATTTCTTGTACTTCTTGCCGCTGCCGCAGGGGCACGGGTCGTTCCGACCGATTTTCGCCGCGACACGGGGTCGCGGGCCCATGATGCCGTCGACATAGTACCAGCGGTCGTCGCGCCGGGCGAAACGGCCGGTCTCGTGGTGGACATTGGGCTTGCCCTGCATGGTGAAGTGGGCCACGAACTCGACGAAACCTTCGGTGTCGCCCTCACCGCCGTCGGTCGTCGATCGCACCTCCAACCCCGTCCACTCGCTGCTCCTGGCCCACTGCTCGGTGTCGGCCCGGCTGAAGTCGCCGCGGGTCTCCGGCAGCAGGGAGCTTTCCAGGTAGTCGACGTTGGCCGTCGCGAAGGCGGAATAGCGCGAGCGCATCAGGGCTTCGGCCGTGGGCGCCGCGGCCGTGCCGGCAAGGTAGGGACCGCAACAGTCGTCGAAGGCGCGGCCGGATTTGCAGTAGCAGTCGGTCATATGTCGGTTCTCCCTGGTTCGGGGCATTGGTTTAGCGGAACCGATCCTCCGATGCCACGGGCAACAGGGCTGCAAACGGCGCGGTAGGCGCAACGGACCCGCCGGGCTATGATGCGCGCTTCATTTCCCGACCGGGGCCCTGTGGTGACCAAGACGATTTCCCAAGCGCATCTGAGCAACGTGCTGCGCGACGCGACGATCCCCGAACTGCCAGGCCATTACCGGGGCAAGGTCCGCGACAACTACGACCTGCCCGACGGACGGCGCATCATCATCGCCACCGACCGGCTGAGCGCGTTCGACCGCATCCTGACCGCCGTCCCGTTCAAGGGGGAGGCGCTGACCCAGATCGCCCGCTTCTGGTTCGAGCGGACGGCCGATGTCTGTCCCAACCACGTGATCGACTACCCCGATCCGAATGTCGTCGTATGCCGCCGGCTGGACATCATGCCCGTCGAGATCGTCGTCCGCGACTACCTCACCGGCACGACCAGCACGTCGATCTGGTCGATGTACAAAACGGGCCGGCGCGACATGTACGGCGTCCGTCTGCCGGACGGCATGTCCGAGCACCAGAAGCTGCCGGAAACCATCATCACCCCGACGACGAAGGCATTCGACGCCGGCCACGACGAGCCGCTGACGCCGGCGGAGATCACGGGGCGCGGGCTGCTGACCCAGGCGCAGTGGGACGAGGTGTCGGGCTTGGCGCTGGCGCTGTTCGACCGCGGACGCGAGATCGCGGCGCGGCAGGGTTTGATCCTGGTGGACACCAAGTACGAGTTCGGGTTCGACGGCGACGGCAGGATCATCCTGGCGGACGAGATCCACACGCCCGACAGCAGCCGCTACTGGTTCGGCCAGAGCTATGGGCGGCGGGTCGCGGCGGGCGAACGGCCGGAGAGTTTCGACAAGGACTTCGTCCGCACCTGGGTGACCGCGCGCTGCGATCCGTACAAGGATCCGATCCCCGAAATCCCGGACGATGTTGTGCTCCAGGCGGCGGCCCTCTATATCGACGTCTTCCAGCGGATCACCGGGCAGGATTTTCCCATCCCCGATGACCCGACGCCGGTCCTGGAGCGGATCCGCGCCAACCTCGCGCGCTACTTCTGACGCTTCCGCCGGCGGGCTCCCTCCCCGTCACCCCAGGGTTTGACCGTTGACCTACGTCGGCATCGATTTCGGCACCACCAACAGCGCGGTCGCCGTGGCGGAGGCGTCCGGCCCGTCGCGGCTGGTGCCGCTGGCGGCAGCCGGCCGGACGTTCGACACCTTCCGCTCGGTCCTGTTCTTCGAGAAGCAGGAGGATCGGCTGGGATCCACGCTGGTCCACTGGGCGGGGCCCGAAGCTATCGACGCCTATCTTGAAAGCGACGGCGAGGGCCGGTTCGTCCAGTCGGTGAAATCCTACCTGGCCGCGAAGGACTTCACAGGCACGAGCATCCTGGGCAAGCAGTTCGGCATCGAGCCGCTTGTATCGCTGATCCTGAAGGACCTGAAGTCGAAGGCCGAAGCCTCGGCCGGTCCCCTGCCCGCAACCGTCGTCGTCGGGCGGCCGGCGCATTTCGTGGGCGAGGCGGGCGAGGATGCCGAGGCGCTTGCGCTGGACCGGCTGCGCGATGCCTTCGCCCGGGCCGGCATGACCGACATCAGGTTCGAACTGGAGCCGGTCGCCGCCGCGTATCATTATGAGAGCGGTCTGGAACGCGACGAGACCGTGCTGATCGCCGATTTCGGCGGCGGCACGAGCGATTTCTGTTTGCTGCGGGTCGGTCCCAAGGCCCGTGCCCGGGCGGAGGCCGGGGACGACCGGGCCGGCGACATCCTGGGTGTGGGCGGCGTCGGCATCGCCGGGGACAGCTTCGACAGCCGGATCGTCGAGCACTGCGTGACGCCGCACCTGGGCAGGGGAACCCGCTACCGGGCCATGGACGGGCAGATGTTGCCGATGCCGGTATGGCCCTTCGAATACATGCGCCGCTGGCACCTGCTGTCGTTCCTGAACACCGGCCAGACCCGGCGGATGCTCGCCGATATCCTGCGCACCGCGGAGGAACCGGAGCGGGTGCGCGCCCTGATCACCATGATCGAGGAAGGCCTTGGCTTCCATCTGCATCGCGCGGTGGAGCAGGCCAAGGTGGCGCTGTCGGCTGAGCCCCAGACCCTGTTCAGGTTCGCCCTGCCCGGCACGGTCGTCGAAACGCCGATCCGCCGCGACGAGTTCGAGGAGTGGATCAAACCGGAGACGGAAGCCATCGCCGCCTGCGTCGATGACCTGATGGCGCGTAGCGGCGTCGGTGCGGCGGGGGTCGACCGGGTGTTCCTGACCGGCGGGTCTTCGTTCATCCCGGTGATCCGCAGGCTGTTCGCCGACCGGTTCGGCGAGGGCAAGCTGAAGACGGGCGGCGAACTGACCTCGGTGGCGAGCGGCCTCGCGCTCGCCGCCCGCAACGCCTCCCGGTGAGCCTACCGCTGAGAGGAACTCCGCTCAGGAAGCCCAGTTCTGCTTGAAGTCGCCGAACAGCGTCAGGCCGCCGCAGGCGTAGATGGTCTGGCCGGTGATGTAGGACGCCTCGTCCGACGCGAGAAACGCGAAGACCGACGCCATTTCCTCCGGCGAGCCGGCTCGGCCCATGGGGATGTGGGACTCCACGTTGTCTCGGGCCTCCTCGTCGTTGCGCCAGGCATTGTTGATGTCGGTCAGGATGGCGCCCGGAGCCACCGCGTTGACCCGGATGCCGCGGTCGGCATATTCGAGCGCCAGGGTCCGGGTCATGTTGCCCATGCCTCCCTTGGAGATCGAATAGGCGATGAAGCCCGGCTTGGGGACCAGCTGGTGGACGCTGGAGCAGTTCACGATGGTCCCGCCGCCCGGCCGGGACAGGAAGTGCCTGATCGCCGCCTGGGAGCACACCAGGGCACCGGTCAGATTGATGCTCAGGATCCTGTGGAACTCTTCCATGGTATAATCGTGGCTTTCGGCCTCCGACTGGACGCCGGCATTGTTCACCAGGATGTCGAGGCGGCCCCAGTCGGCAACGACGTCGTCCACCATCGCCACAGCCGCGCGTCCGTCGCCGACATCGGCCTGGATGATCCTGTGGCGGTCGGCGGCCTCCCGGAAACCGGCCTGAATGGAAGCGTCGCGTGCGCGCTCCAGCGTCTCGTTGGCCGCATCCTCCGATCCGGCGTAATTGATCGCCACGGCGGCGCCCTCTTCGGCATAGCGGACAGCGACGGCGCTGCCGATGCCCCGCGATGCTCCGGTGACGAGGGTATGGCGCCCCCGGAGCCGGGGAGCGGTCGCCCGTTGGGGCTGCGGCGTTGAAGTGTCTGACATGTAACTTGCTACCTCTCGATCCTGTCGGGTGCTGGTCGACGGGATAACGTTTGCCATAACGGTTTTGTCTCCGGCCGGCCTTTGCGGATAGTCTCACCCCGGGGCGACGACATGGACGGAGATGGGAATGGACGACGGGGAGTCCGCGGTGCGCGGTATCGAGGAAAGAGCCTTCAACGCGTGGCCGTCGCTCGCATCCGTCCAGTGCGACGGCTGGCTGTTCCGCTTCTCCCAAGGATTGACCAAGCGGGCCAACTCCGTCAACGCGCTGCAGCCCGCCGGTCCGTTCCGCGACACGTTGGGCCTGGCCGAGGACCTGTACCCGCGGCAGCGTCTGCCTGTGATCTTCCGGCTGTCGCCCCTGGCCGGGAACGAACCGGACGATATCCTCCACCGTGTCGGGTACCGGCGGACAGACGAGACACTGGTCATGACGGCGGCACTGGGCGACAGGATGCCTTTGGATCCGGAAGTGGTGATCACCGCGTCCCCCGACATGTCCTGGAGCGAGGGTTTCGCCGCGGCCATCGGCATCAGCCCAACCATGAGAGAGATCCACGACCGCATGCTCGGTTCCATCCTGCTGCCAGCCGCCTTCGCCACCGTTCTCGACGGCGGGCGGGCGGCAGGCTATGGCTTGGCGGTAGCCGAACGCGGCATGGTCGGTCTTTTCGACATCGTGACCGTGCCCGAGTTTCGACGCCGCGGAAGCGCCCGGCGGATGGTCGAAGCCCTTCTTGCCTGGGGCGCCGCACGGAACGCCGAACGCGCCTATCTCCAGGTCGTCTCGTCCAACGAACGGGCGCTCAATCTCTACGAGGCGGCCGGCTTCCGGGAGGCCTACCGGTACCATTACCGGGTCAGGCCCTCCGGAACCTAGTTGCTCGGCACAGTGGTTTTGATTGATCTATCGTAGGTCGGCCTCGGCCGAAGGCCGACGCCGACAGCGTGGCCGGAGCGTTGACGCAGGGTGTCGGCGTTCGCCCTGACGGGCGAAGGCCGACCTACGCCATTACGGCACTCCGCTCCGCCGAACGTCATCAAAAACACTGTGCGAGACCACTAGTGGTCTGACCCCGATGTTCCGGCTCCGGCCGGAACGGCAGGATCAGAGCATCTCGAGCGACCGTGGTCCGGTCGGCGGCGGGAAGGCCCGGTCGAGGGCCGCTAGATCCTCTTCGCTCAGAACCAGGTCTGCCGCGGCGCGATTGACCTTCACATGGTCCGGATCGCTGGCCTTCGGGATGGCGACGATGCCTTCGTGCCGAAGCACCCAGGCCAGCGCCACCTGGAACATGCTGGCGCCGAGGCGATCCGCGATAGCCCGCAGGGCGCCCTTGGCCGGGATCCGCCCCTGTTCGATGGGGCTGTAGGCCATGACCGGGATGGACTGCTCCGCGCACCAGGGAAGCAGATCCCATTCGATGCCCCTACGCGTGAGATTGTAGAGGACCTGGTTGGCGGCGCATGCTTCGCCGCCGGGCACTTCCAACAATTCGGCCATGTCGTCGGGGTCCAGGTTGCTGACGCCCCAGGCGCGGATCTTGCCCTGCTCCTTCAGACGCTCGAACGTTTCGACCGTCTCGGCCAGCGGTATGCCGCCGCGCCAATGCAGCAGGTAAAGCTCCATGCGATCGGTGCCGAGGCGTTTAAGACTGCGCTCGCACGCCTCGACCGCGCTGCGCCGGCCGGCATTGTGGGGATAGACCTTGCTGACCAGGAAACAGTCGTCCCGGCGCCCTGCCATCGCCTCGCCGACGACCTCCTCGGCCCCGCCGTCGCCATACATCTCCGCCGTGTCGATCAGACTCATGCCAAGATCCAGGCCCAGCTGAAGCGAACGGACTTCGCGGTCACGCTGGCGCCGGTCCTCGCCCATCCCCCAGGTGCCTTGCCCCAAGATCGGCACCGGCATCGACGCCAGGGGAATGGAACGGATCGGCATATCGGTCTCCTTCGTCGGTCATCATGTCGCTTGTCAGGCAACGAACGCAGGACTTGCGGTTCCGGTTGCCTGACCGGCCGACTGCACCGGTCCGTGCCATGGCCGGCAACAAAATTAGATTTCATGAGCAATGAAATCACAAGGATTTCGTGAATAGATCGGCGCACCTTGTTTTCCAGCCGGACAATTAGCCTGCAGGATAGTCCCAGCTGCCTATGTAGGAAATATGCCTCATAACATCTTCATTTAACTGCGCGTTCATGGTAACTCTTTCGAGAGATTAACCCACGGTTGTTGGAGTGTCTGATGTTCCGTTCCCTTGGCATCGCCCAACGGTTGGCGATCGCGGCGCTGTTGTTCCTGGCTCCGGTGGGCTTCGTACTGACGGCGCTTATCGGCAATCAGAACACGACGATCCGGTTCAGCGAAAAGGAACTTACCGGAACGTTCCAGCTGAGGCAGGTCGCAGCGGTTCACAGGGACTTGGCCCTTGCGAACCTCCGGGACGACAAGCCGGCAAGCGGCGGCGTCGCGGTCCTGGAGTCGGCCGAGCGGAGCTTCGGCGAGGGAATGGAAAGCGCCGAGCTGACCAGCAAGGCCGCGGCGGCGGTGGGATCGGCTGCGGCGAGCGGAACAGGCCTCGACGAGGCGCGGGCGGCATTGAGGGCATTGACCGCCCGGGTCGGCGACAAGAGCAACCTGATTCTCGACCCGGATCTCGACTCCTTCTACGTCATGGACATCATGCTGGTGAAGCTGCCCGAGGCGCTCGACCGGATCGTCGCCATGGTGACCCTGGCCCGACGGACTTTCGCCGACGGCACGCTGGACCCGGAGGAGCGGGTCGCCTTCTACGTCGAGCTTGGCGGGCTGAAGACAGTGGCCGACGGCATCGACTCATCGCTCGCGTCGGCCTACAGCGGCAGCGCCGACGGGTCGGTCAAGGCCGCCCTTGACGGGCCGGCACGCGCCCTGATCGGCGATATGACGGCCCTGCTGGCCTCGATCGAGCGCGGCACGCCGGACCCGGCGACGGTGGAGTCCCTGGTCGCCAAGTGGGGCAACTTCTACCAGGCCGTTTCCTCCGACCTGGAACGGCTGCTGGAGACCCGCATCGGCGGGTTCCGCTCGTCGCAGTTCTGGACCCTGCTGATCACGGCGCTCCTGTTCGGAGGGGCGGCGCTTGCCGTTCTCCTGGTGGTCCGGCGCGGCGTCCTGGTGCCGCTGCTCGGCCTTACGCAGGCGATGCAGCGGCTCGCCGAGGGCGACCTGGACTGCGCCGTTCCCGGCATCGGCAGGAGCGACGAGGTCGGCGCCATGGCCTCCGCCACGGCGGTGTTCCGCGATGCGGCGCGCCGCAACCGGGAGCTGGAAGCAGAGCAGGCACGGCAGCAGGCGAACCGGGCGCGCCGCCAGGATGCACTGGAAGCCCTGACCCATGACTTCCAGGCAGCCATCTCCGGCCAGTTGCGGGCGGTGGCTGCCGCCGCCACCCAGCTCCAGGCGACCGCGGGATCTCTGAATGCCGAGGCGGAGCGGGCATCGGAGCAGGCCGTGCAGGCAGCGGAAAGCGCGGATGCCGCGGCGCGCAACGCCGAGCTGGTTTCGTCCGCGGCGGAGGAACTGGCCGGCGCAAGCGGCGAGATCGGCGTGCAGGTCGAACGCACGACCCTGACGACCCGGGCGGCGGTCGAACAGGCCGGCCGCGCCGAATCCGTCACCCGGGAATTGACGAACGTAGCGGCCGGCGTTACCCAGATCGTCCAGTTCATCCAGGACATCGCGTCGCAGACCAATCTCCTGGCGCTCAACGCGACGATTGAGGCGGCCCGCGCGGGCGAGGCAGGCAAAGGGTTTGCCGTCGTCGCGGGCGAGGTCAAGAACCTGGCGACCCAGACTTCCAAGGCGACCGAGGAAGTAACCGCCAAGGTGAACGCGGTGGTCGATTCGGCCAACGGCGTTGCCAGCCTGATCGGCGAGATTTCCCGGACGATCGGCGCCATCGACGAAAGCTCCGGCATGATCGCCGCCGCGGTGACCCAGCAGGACGCCTCGACGTCCGAGATCAGCCGCAACGTCAAGGAAGCTGCGGACAAGAGCATGCATGCCTCCGGCAACATCGGCATGGTCAAGGACACGACCGACTTCACCAAGGCCGCGGCGATGGAGCTTCTTTCGGCCGCGTCCGATTTGTCGATCCAGGCCGAGACGCTGCGCGGCGAAGTCGACCAGTTCCTGTCGGCCATGAGCAGCGCCGGGGAACGCCGCACCTTCGAGCGGCGGCCTCACGACGCCCCGATCACGGTCATCGTCGGCAACCAGTCGATCTCCGGCCGGATGATCGACATTTCCAGCGGCGGCGCCGCGGTTCGGGTCCATGGAAGCTGGCCGATCGGCACGGCGTTGACTCTGGTCTTCGCCGGACATCGGATCGCCGGACGCGTCGTGGAGGAACATGACGGAGCCGTCCGCATCCAGTTCCGGTTCGACATGGAGACCAGGTCGCTGGTGGAACGCCTGTTCGAAAAGGAACTGGCCGCCTGACCCGCGGGCTGCGGATCGGGGGCCGGGCCTGGGAACGGAACGGTCCGCCGATGGTTGCCGGGGACGGCGGGACATGATATGGAACGATCAGTCCATAATTAGTGCCGCACCTCAGCTTTGGAAGGCCATCGACATGATCGATCTGCATTACTGGACGACTCCCAACGGCCATAAGGTCACGATATTCCTGGAGGAGACCGGGCTTCCTTACCGGATCATCCCGGTCAACATCAGCACCGGCGAGCAGTTCAAGCCGGAATTCCTGAAGATCGCTCCGAACAACCGCATACCGGCGATCCTGGACCATGAGCCGGCCGGCGGCGGTGAGCCGATTTCCGTTTTCGAGTCCGGTGCGATCTTGATCTATCTGGCCGAGAAATCCGGGAAGTACCTGCCCCGGGACCCGCGCGGTCGCGCCGAGGTGCTTCAGTGGCTGATGTGGCAGATGGGCGGACTGGGACCTATGGCGGGCCAAAACCACCATTTCGTCCAGTACGCGCCGGAACGCATCCCGTACGCCACGGATCGCTACGTCAAGGAGACGAACCGTCTGTACGGTGTGCTGGACCGGCGTCTGGCGGACCGGCAGTTTGTCGCGGGGGACTACTCCATCGCCGACATGGCGGCTTATCCGTGGATCGTCCCCTACGAGCGCCAACAGCAGGATCTGAACGACTTCCCGAACCTGAAGCGCTGGTTCGAGACCATCCGGGAGCGGCCGGCAGTCGTCCGTGCCTACGACCGCGCCGCCGAGATCAACAGCCAACCGACCATGACCGAGGAAGCCAAGAAGATCATGTTCGGCCAGACGGCATCGACGACGACGAGCACCACGAAGTAACGGCGATTCTCAATCCAGCGGGGCGACGGCGACCACCGTGGATGCCGGCGCCGCCGGGGCGGGAGCCGGTACCGGCTCCGTGGTCGGCTGGGTCGCGGCGGCCGATGACTTGTCCCGGCGATAGGCGTTGCTCAACTCGCTCGCGACGTCGGAATGGGCCTTGGTCGCCAAAGCCACGAATTCGGACTGCAGATGCTGGATCTCCACCCGGTCCGGACGGACGACGACGACCGCGCAGGGAACCACACCGCCACCGCCACCGCCACCGCAGGCCTCGCCGAAGATAGATCCTCCGCCGGCGCCGACCCCGAAAGTCGTGACATAGATCGGGACCAGCGTCGTGTCTCCCACCTGGATCGGCGTTCCCGCGACCCCCTTCCCCAGGATCTTCTGGAACTCCTGAAGGGTCGAGACCAGCAGGCCCTGGACCGGGTCGGGCATGAACAGGTTGGTCAGCATCGCGGATCTCCGTAAGTAGCTGGTTGATGCTTATCATTACGGGTATCAAGGATGCGAGTCTCTTCCATAAGCTGATCGAAGTTTTCGCCGATATCGTGATTTGATGGAGGCGTCCGTTCTGCCGGGCATATGCTTATCGATGTGACTGAACCGCAGCAGTGTCCGGGGCACGGCCAAGCGGCCTTCGCTCCACACCAGGGCCAAAGCCCGAAGCCTGTCGCATCGCATCGAAAGCACGGCTTTCGGGTCACGGCTGTCGAACGCGGAACAACGTTCCGTGATGCGGCGTCATGGTCACGAGGCAACGATGAGAGAAATTTAGTTATAAAAGAAACGGCTTATAGGAGAAGTTAATTGCCGTCAGATGCGCACGGGTGATAGAATCGCTCTATGGGTTAACACGTGACAGGCCCCAGTGGTTGCCCCATCTCCGGCCGGCATATCGGATTAGCCCAAGTTACCGCTTTGCATTTCAGGTGAATGCAAACGATGCGACACTGGATGCACCGGACCGACAAACACCAGGTGCAGCGGTCAGTTCACCCGCGCCGCCAACCTCATGGGGAAGATATGACCACCGTTTCCGATCTTCTGAATACCAAAGGCCGCACCATCGTCTCGATCCTGCCGACGGAGACGCTGGAGACGGCGTCGAAGCTGCTGACGGAGAAGCGCATCGGCGCCGTCGTCGTGCGCGACCGCCGCGGCAAGCTCGCCGGCATCCTGTCCGAGCGCGACATAGTCCGTGCGATCGCCGACCGCGGAGCCGCGGCGCTTGGTCTCCGTGTCGAGGATCTGATGACCAAGGAGGTCAAGACCTGCCTGCCGACGGAGACGGTCAAGGACCTGATGAGGATGATGACGTTGCGCCGCCATCGGCACGTCCCCGTCTGCGACACGGCCGGCGAACTGATCGGCGTCGTTTCGATCGGCGACGCGGTGAAGGCACGGCTCGACGAGCAGGCCAGCGAGGTCGCGGTGCTGCGGGATCTGAACCTGATCAAAGCCTGATCGGAACAGGCCGGAGCCGGGCGGGCTGGATGACATTTCCATTACTTAATCTTCGGACGCCGGGATCAAAGCGAACGGTCCGGAGTTGAAGGGTCATGGATCCAGCCCGACACCGGAGGGACAGATGCTCGACGCTACCGGCCAGCGCGCCGACCTGACCGGCCTTCATCAGGAGCTTGATCCGGATGAAGTCCTCGCTGCCGACCACACCCACTACGCCGTCATCGATATCGGCTCGAATTCCGTCCGCCTGGTCGTTTACAACGACCTTGGGAGGGCACCTCTTCCTCGGTTCAACGAGAAGTCCCTGTGCGGCCTCGGCTCCGGATTGGACAAGACGGGCGAGCTTGCGGCGGGACCGATGGCGTGCACCGTGCAGGCGGCCCATCGCTTCTGCGCCATCGCCGAGGCCATGGGGGCTGCCCGCATCGACATCATCGCGACCGAAGCGGTGCGCAGGGCTTCCAACGGGGAAAGCCTGATCAGGGCCATCCGGGACCGGACGGGTCGCGACCTGCGCCTGCTGTCCGGATCGGAGGAGGCGCATTTCGCCACGCTGGGCGTCATCTCCGGCTTCCATCGCCCCAAGGGGCTGGTCGGCGACATGGGCGGCGGCAGCCTCGAAGTGGCCGAAGCACTGGAAGACCGGGTGGGCGACCGCTCGGTCAGCCTGCCGCTGGGGGCCTTGCCGGTCGAATCCATGCTCGAAGAATCGCCGGAGGGCGCCAAGCGGCGGATCGACGAGATCATGAAGGGCCAGCTCCCGCCCCTGCTGACCAAGCCGGTGTTCTATGCCGTCGGCGGCGGATGGCGCGCCCTGGCGCGGGCTCACATGGAAGCGGTCAACGCGCCCCTGAAGGTCGCCCACGGCTACGACGTCGATGCGAACGACTTGAGGAGTTTCGCGAAATCGATCTGTAAGATGGCGCCGGACAAGATCGCGGCGCTTCCCGGCGTTCCCGGCCGACGCGCGAAAACGCTCCCGTCGGCAGCGCTGGTGATGGACAGGGTACTGAAGAACCTCCGGCCGGAACGGGTCGTATTCTCCGCCCTTGGCCTGCGCGAGGGCTGGCTCTACTCCCAGCTCCCCCTGCCCTTCAGCGGCGCGATCCGCTGATAGAAGGCGCCCAAGCGTTCGGCCTTCCCACCGCGCGGGTACCGGCCTTCGCCCCGGCGCTGGTGCGCTGGACCGAAACGCTGTTCCCGGATGAAACCGAGGACGAACGGCGCCTGAGGCTCGCCGCTTGCGCACTGTCCGACATCGCCTGGGCGGACCATGCGGACGTCAAGGCCCACCAGTCCTTTCAGCGTGTCGTGCATTTCCCGTTCATCGGCGTGACGCACGCGGAGCGGGTCTTCATCGCCGCCACCCTGCATGCACGGTACGCTGGAAAGCCCGACGATCATTGCCTTCAGCCCGCGCTGTCCCTGCTGACGCCCGCCGTGCAACGCCGCACCCAGATCCTCGGCCGCGCAATGCAGCTCGGCCACCGCTTCTCCGGCAGCGTGCCGGGAATACTGGACACGGCGCGGCTGCGGATCACTGCGGATGCCGTTCGACTGGAGGTCTCTGAAGGAAGCGAGGACGTGCCCGACAGCGATGCCGTGCAGATGCGGATGAAGCAACTGGCGAAGGTCCTGGGAGTACCCAAGACTGAGTTCGCGGCGGCCTGAGGTCAGGCGATCAGGTCCCGGAGGGAAGCCGGCGGGACCGATGTCGGCGACGTGACAGCCAGCGCCGCCCAGCGGGTTCCGATCGACATGGCATCGCGGATCGGCGCGCCGCCGGTCAGTCCGTGGATCAACCCCGCGGTGAAGACATCGCCGGCGCCCGTGCTGTCCACGACGGTCGCCGGCTCGGCCGGAACACGGATCGGGCCGGAAGGCCCGAAGGCCGTCGCCCCCCTGGAGCCGTCGGTGACCACCATCCAGCGCAATCCCTCCCCGGCGAGGACCCTGGCCGCCCGATAAGGATCGGCCAACGCCTCGGCGGTCATGTGGGCGGCCGAATCGACCATCACATGCGCCGGCCAGTCGGCCGTTCCGGCGGGCGGCGCGTGGCTGACCACCAGGCATGATCCCATTCTGGCGCGCAGCAGGTCGGCCACCTCTGCCCCGTAAGCCTTGACGTAGAGAACGTCCGGCTTCTCCAAAGGATCGGGCGAAACCGGTGGCAGGGCCACGGAGGGGCACCCCCGGATGATCGTCCGTTCGCCGCCCGGGTCGAGCAGGACCAGCACCGGCGGCGTCGGCCCGGCGAAGCGGCGTACCCGCGAGACGTCGATGCCCAAGCCGGCGAGTTCGGCAAGCATCGCCGTTCCGCCGGAGTCTTCGCCGACATGGGCGAACAGCGCCACGTCATGCCCGGCATAGGCGAGAGCGACGCCGGTGTTCGATCCACCGCCACCCAGGCGGCCCTTATCGAACCTGCCCCTGAGTTGCGCCCCGGTGGAAACGGCGCCATCCAGCCGGACCACGACGTCGAGGTTTATTCGGGCAACGATCTGGATGCGGGCCATGGTGCGGGGCTTGCTGGAACAGGGTTGAACCGGGACTGCGATGTTTGGCGGCTCGCGGGCCTGTGGTCAACCACTCTCGATTTTCCCGACTACGCTCCTTACCTTTCAAACCATGGCTCGATGCATCCCGATCCTGGTCTCAAACCCGCCGCCGCTGTGGCGTCCCCTGCTGGCTCATTGCCGCTCCATCATGCGCGATCTCGGCGCACCGGCCGTGCTGATCGACGGCTGCCTGCGAGATACGCCGTTCGGCCCGAAGATCATCGCCACGCTGGATCTGCCGCCCCGCATGGGCGATGCGGCCTTGTCACGGCATCCCTCATACCGGCCGGCCATGCGCGACGCCGCGGGCATGGTCGCCTTCTCCCGCATGGCGGCCCACGGCGCCAGCGGTATCGATCCCGTCACCGCCAGCCGGGAGCATGAGGACGTGCTGTGGCAGGTCATCGTGCTCCCGGCGGGGGTGGTGCTGATCGCCCGCACGGAGCGGGCGGACTACGGGCCGTTCCTGCTGGCCGAGAGCGAGCCGGACGAGCGGGGGATCGACCTGGTCAGCCTCCAGCTCGATTTCGCGGTCGATACCGGAAGCCGCGGGGCGGGCTCGGCCTAGCGGACGGCCACGACGCGCCAGATCCTGTCGGCCGCATCGTCGGCCACCAGCAGCGATCCGTCGGGCATCTCGGCGATGCCGCAGGGCCGGCCGTAGACTTCGCTCTTTGACCGCTCGGCGACGAAGCCGGTCAGGAAATCCTCGCCCGGGCCGCTCGGTCGCCCGTTGGCGAAGGGGACGAACAGCACCTTGTAGCCCGAAAGCTCCGACCGGTTCCAGGAGCCGTGCTGACCTATGAAGGCACCGCCGCGGTAGCGTTCGGGGAAGGCGGTTCCGCGATAGAAGGCCAGGCCCAGCGACGCGGTGTGGGAGCCCAGCGCCATGTCCGGCACGATCGCCTTAGCCACGAGGTCGGGTCGTTGGCCGCGCAGCCGGGGATCCTCGATCTTGCCGAAATAGGAATAGGGCCAGCCGTAGAAGCCGCCGTCCTGAACGCTGGTCATGTAGTCGGGCACCAGTTCGTCGCCCAGTTCGTCGCGTTCGTTGACCGCCGTCCACATCGCGCCGGTCTCCGGCTCCCAGTCCAGGCCGACGGGATTGCGCAAGCCGCCGGCGAAGATCCGCTCGCCGCTGCCGTCCGGGTTGATCTCCAGGATCGCGGCCCGACGATGCTCCTCGTCGATGCCGTATTCGGCCACGTTGCTGGCGGAGCCCACGGTCACGTACAGCTTGGTCCCGCCGGGACCGACGCGGATGTTGCGGGTCCAGTGGTTGTTGTAGCCTCCGGCCGGCAGGTCGAGGATCTTGCGGCCCTGGGCCTTCATGCGGGTCTGCCCCTCGCATAGGGGAAAGCCAGGACGCCGTCGGTGTTGGCGACGTAAAGCGTTTCGCCGAGCAGTGCCATGCCGAAGGGCTGCCTCAGCCCTTCCAGGAAGGTCTCTCGGACTTCCGGAACGCCGTCGCCGTCGGCATCGCGCAGCAGGGTGATCCGGTTGGCGCTCTGGCCGAGCGCGCGGGAACGCTTGTCGCCCTGTACCGCCGGCGAGTCTGGATTGTGGTCCGGCTTGATCTGGGTACGGGCCTCCGATACCAGGACGTCGCCGTTGGGCAGAAGATGGAACCAACGCGGATAATCCAGGCCGTCGGCGTAGAGCGTCACCTCGAAGCCGTCGGGAGCAGCCGGCTTCCGCCCCGCGGGCCAGCCGACCACGGTGGAGAAATTGAGCGCCGAGGGAGTCTGGTACGGCTCCGGCAGAGGGGGCACGGCCGGTTCCGGAAACGGGGTCGCGGTCATGGGAGGCGTTCCTCTTCAGGTCTGGTTGGGTCCGCTGATGAAACGCATTCGGCGGTCGATCAGGTACGGGTTCGCCGCGCGGGCGTCACCGAAAGCGGCGGGATCGATGTCGGCGACCAGCAGGTGGGGACCCGACGCCGGTGCACGGGCAAGGTCGGAACCGTCCGGCGCCGCGATGCCGGACAGTCCGGCATAGGCGAACGCGGCATCCCGGCCGGCATGGTTGGCGTAGGCGACGAAGACCTGGTTCTCGAAGGCCCGTACCGGGATGATCGACCGCGCGATGAAACCGGCGTGCTCGCTGGCCGGCAGGGCCGTCGGTACCAGGATCAGGTCGGCGTCGGATGCCGCCAGATGCCGCACCATCTCCGGGAATTCGACATCGTAGCAGATCAGCAGGCCGGCCTTGAGGCCACCCAGCGGGAACACGGCCGGGGCGGCCTCGCCAGGGCGGAACAGTCGCTTCTCGTAGTCGCCGTACAGGTGCAGCTTGCGATAGACGTGGCGGCTGCCGTCCGCCAGGACGGCGGCGGCGCTGTTGTAGACGGCTCCGCCCGCCGCTTCGGCGAAGCCGCAGACCACGGCCACTCCGGTACGGGCTGCTATCGCCGAAAGGCCCGCGACCTGGGCGCCGTCGGCCGGCTCGGCCAGATCCCGGATGGCGGCACCGGCGCCGTAGCCGGTCAGCGCCAGCTCGGGCGCCAGAAGGCAGGCGGCACCGGCGGCGGCGGCCATCTCGGCGGCGGCCGCGATCCGGTCAAGGTTGGCGGCGATGTCGCCCGCGAGCGCTTCCATCTGGAGCAGGGCGAGACGCAGGGGGGCGTTGGTCAATCCCGTGAACTCCAGGCGCCGAGCAGTTTGGGAAGGTCGCCGAAACGGGCGATCAGGCCGAAGATCAGTGCCGCCACCGCGACGAACAGGATGCTCACGGCCGCCATGGTCGGGGTATAGCCGTAGCGCAGCGAGTTGAAGATCTTGATCGGCAGAGTCTCCAGCGTGAAGCCGACCGTCATGTAGGCGACGATGTACTCGTTCAGCGACAGCACGAATGCGAAGGCGAAGCCCGACACGATGTAGGGTCGGATCAGGGGAAGCACGATGGTTCGCAGGATCGTGCGGTCGTCGGCCCCCATGGTCGCCGCCGCCTCCACCAGCGCCCGGTCGATCGACGCGAACCCCAGGGACAGCGTGACCAGCGGCAGGGTGACGAAAAAGATGCCGTGCGCCACCACCACCGTCCAGGGTTGCCCGTAAGCCCCGACCGTCGTCCAGAACGTCAGAAATCCCAGCGCGGTGATCACCGGCGGCAGGACGAAGGGCGCCGTGCCGAGCATCTGGAACACCCGCGCCCAGGGCGCATGGCGCCGCCACAGGAACCAGGAGAGCGGAAACGCTATCGCCACCGCCAGCGCGGCGGAGAGCGCGGCGACGGCCACCGAGGCCGTCAGGGCGCCGCGCCAGGCGGCGTCGGCGAAGACCTCGCCGTACCAGCGGGCGGAGAAACCCGCGGGCGGGAAGACCAGGGTCCTCTGCGCGTTGACCGACACTCCGGCGATGACGACCAGCGGCGCCGCCAGGAATACCGCCACCAGGGTGAACAGAACGCGCCTGAACAGCTTGGCGCTCATGCAGCGCTCTCCTTCCGGCCGACCAGCAGGGCGAGCGCCACCAGCGACAGTGTGACCAGCACGAGGAACACGGCCATGGCGGCGGCGAACGGGAGATTGGACTGGTAAACCGCCTGGTCCGTGATCAGCACCGACAGGGTCCAGTGCTGCGGCCGTCCCAGGAGTTGGGGCAGCAGGTAGGAGCCGAGCGCGAAGACGAAGACCATGATGAAGGTCGCCAGGATCGTGTTGCGCAGCGCCGGGACGACCACGGTCAGGAACGCCCGGAGCGGAGGCGCCCCCAGGGTGCGCGATGCCTCCATCAGGGTCGGATCCAGCCGCGCCATCGCCGGATAAAGGACCAGCACGGCATAGGGGAACGCCTGATAGACCATGCCCGTCAGCACGGCGCCGAAGTTGGGGGTAAGCGCCGTCGGCCTCGCCATCAGGCCCAGCCAGACCAGCAGGTTGGAGATCCCCGCGGTCCGCGACAGCAGCGTGGACCAGGCGAAGCCGATGATCACCTCCGACAGGGACAGCACCGCGAGCAACGCCACCAGCCAGGCAATCTGGACCCGGCGACGGGTCCGGGCCAGTTCATAGGCGAAGGGAAACCCGACCGCCACGCAGATCACGGCCACCAGCGCCGCCAGCCCCAGGGAGAATCCCAGCACGCCGCCGAAGAAGGCGGTCAGGAAGCGCTCGTAGCTGCTGAACACGAAGTCCGGCGTGTAGAAACCGCCGGGCTGGCGTTGGAAGAAACTGACCATAACCATGATGCCGAACGGCACCACGAAGAAGACGGTCAGCATCAGGGCTGGGAAGGCCAGCGGGGCGTAGTCCACCGCCCGTTTCGGTGCCTCCGGCCTCACGATGCCAGGACCCGGCAGGTTTCGGGATCGAGCCTCAGGCCGACGGTGTCGCCGACTTGGAAATGCGCCCGCTCGCGCGGGGACGCGACCGCGACGATCTGGGTGCCGCCCGCATCGACGAAGGTCTCGATGCTGGCGCCCAGGTCCCGGATGAAGCTGATCCTGCCGGTCAGCGGCGCCTCGCCGGCCGGGACGAGGTGGATATCCTCCGGCCGAACCGACAATGTCGCTTCCGCCTGTCCCGGCGCCAGGCTGACGCCGGGGATGGTGCCGCCGGGAGCCTCGACCCCCTCCCCGATCCCCTGCCCCGCCGCCCGCACGGCGATCAGGTTTGTCGAGCCGATGAAGTCGGCGACGAAGCTGTTGACCGGCCGGCGGTAGATCTCGACCGGCGACGCCGCCTGCTGGATGCGCCCCTGTCCCATGACGACGACAAGGTCGGCCATTGTCATCGCCTCGCGCTGGTCGTGGGTCACCACGATCGTCGTGATCCCCAGGCGCTGCTGAAGCTTGCGAAGCTCCACCTGCATCGTCTCGCGCAGCTTGGCGTCCAGCGCGGACAGCGGTTCGTCGAGCAGGAACAGCTTGGGCGACAGGGCCAGGGCGCGGGCGATGGCGACGCGCTGGCGTTGGCCGCCGGAAAGCTGGGCGACCGGCCGGCCGGCATAGCCGCGCAGGTCGACAAGGGCCAGCAGCTCCTCCACGCGTCTGGCCTGCTCGGCACGGCCGACGCCTCGAATGCGCAGGGGATACGCGACGTTCCCGCCGGCATCCAGGTGCGGGAACAGGGCCAGCGACTGGAAGACCATGCCGAAGTCGCGCCGGTGCGCCGGCACCCGGGTCATGTCCTTGCCGTCGATCAGGATCCGGCCGGAGCTCGGCTCCTCCAGCCCGGCGATGGTCCGCAGCAAGGTCGTCTTGCCGCAACCCGACGGTCCCAGCATGCAGACGAAGGTTCCGTTGGGAACGGCGAGGTCGACATGGTCCACGGCGGCGACACCGTTGAACCGTTTCGATATGCCCTCCAGTACCAGGCCGGACATGGATAGCCTCCCTGAAGTCAAGTCAGCCGGCGACGATCAGCTCGGTCCATTTCTGGTTCAGCCAGTCGGACTTGGTCTGGTACAGGTCGTAGCGCGGGATGATCGGCTCGATATCGCTGGAGACTGCCGCGAACTCCTCGTCCGTCAGGTCGGTCAGGCTGCGGGCGACGGTCGGCGCCGTCCCGACATTGCGCGACAGCTTGGCCTGGATCTGCGGCTGGCTCATGTAGTTGATGAACTCGTGGGCCTCCGCGGTCTTCTTGGACGCCGCCGACACCGCCCAGCAGCCGGAATCGAGGATCCCGCCTTCTTTCGGGAAGGTGGAGCGGACAGGGTTGCCGTCGGCCGCGGCGAGCCTGGTCACGTCGTGGTAGTACTGGCCCATGGGGATCTCGCCCGACTTCAGCGCCTGCTCGAACTGGGCCTCGTCGCGGTACCACAGGCGGACGTTCGGCTTGACCTCGGCCAGCTTGTCCATGGCCTCCAGGATGCCTTCCTCGGTGTCGAGCTTGGCCGGACCCCCGAAGAAGGTCTTGGCGGTCACCTCGAGCAGGAAGGAGTTGGAGACGAGCGCCAGCAGGCCCAGGCGGTCCCGGTTGACGGGGTCCCAGAGAGCGCTCCACGAGGTCGGCGCCTCCGGGAAGACGTCGGTGTTGGTCACCAGCGTGATATACCAGGCGACGGCGCCGACCCCGGCGATCCGCCCGTCGGGGTACTTGTTGACGAACTGCGGCAGCAGGTTGCCCAGGTTGGGAATCTTTGCCGGGTCGAGCGGGGACCAGAGGTCGATGGCCTGCCCCTTCAGCATCGCGACCTGGGACATCATCGACACGTCTGCCGGGGCCTGGCCCGCCCGAGCAGCCTGGGAGAGCTGGACCAGCCAAGCTTCTCCTGTCGGCTCCGAGATCGACTCGACCTCGATGCCGGTGGCGCTGGTGAAGTCAGGGAAGATGTGCTCGTCGAAGGACTCCTGGAAGTACCCGCCATAGACGCCGACCTTCAGCGAGCGGTCGGCCGCCCGCAAGATCGACGGCATGGCCAGCAGGGCGGTACCGGCCGCGGCCCCTGCCAGGGCGGTACGCCGGGTGATCCCGAACTTGGTGATCTCGGTCATCGCTTCACCTTCCTGTTCTGTTCGTGCGGTCTTTTGTTTTTTGGTTCGTTACTGCTTGGCCCCGATCGACGGGCTGTAGACCATCAGGCTGAGGATCTCGAACAGCATCTGCGCTCCGGCCTGGGCCGTATTGGTCGTGGCGTCGTATTGCGGGGCGACCTCGACGACGTCGCCGCCGACGATGTCCAGGCCCTTCAGCCCGCGCAGCAGTTCCAGCGCCTCCCGCGTGGTCAGGCCGCCGACCTCGGGCGTGCCGGTGCCGGGCGCGAAGGCGGGGTCTAGGCTGTCGATGTCGAAGGAAACATAGGTCGGACCGTTGCCAGCCACCGCGCGGGCGCGCTCGATCACCGCGGGCATGCCCAGGCCGGTGATCTCCTCCGCGTGGATGACGGTCATGCCGCTGTCGTAGGAGAACTCCCACAGATACTCGGCCGAGCCGCGGATACCGATCTGGATCGTCCGCTTGGGGTCCAGCACGCCTTCCAGCACCGCCTGCCGGAACGGACCGCCATGGTGGAACTTGGTCTGGTCGAACCCCCCGCTGGTGTCGCAATGGGCGTCGATATGAATCATGCCGACCGGCCGGTCCTTGCCCAGCGCCTTCAGGATCGGCAGCGAGATGGAATGGTCGCCGCCGACTGACAGGGGAGCGACGCCGGCGGCCACGATCCTCGTCACATGAGCCTCAATGTCCTCGTGGGACAGGTCGAGGCTGAAGCGGCTGCGGAACGGAACGTCGCCGATATCGGCCACGCGCAGGTCGGAGACCGGAGCGGTGTGGAGCACATGGTTGTAGGGACCGATCCGCTCGATGGTCCGCAACGCCCGCGGACCGAAACGCGAACCATTCCGATTGGTCACGCCCAGGTCCATCGGCACGCCGAGCATCGCAACCTGCAGATCGCCAAAATCGGGGTTCTGCGGATCGATCGGCCGGTGCGGCGCGGTCAGGAAGGTCGGCATGCCGGCATAAGGGGCGAGCCGCGTGCCGCTCTTGGAGAAGATCGTGTCCGCGACCTTGCGGAAGGTGGGGTCGAACACCTCGCCACCGTGCAGTTGGCCATATTTCGCGCGCAGGCGCTCCAGCTCTTCCTGGTCCATGGATTGCCCTATCCTATCGTCAGGTTCAGGAACCGGCCGGGCAGCCCCTCGATGGCCGCCCGATCCGCGTTGGCGAAGGCGATGCGGAGGTGGTGATCGTTGCCCGGCCCGAAATAGCTGCCGGGCAGGCACAGGACGCCACGCTCCTCCGCCAGCCGCTCGGCGACGGCCGCCGCCGGTGCGTCGAAGGGATGGCGGAGAAAGGCGAAGTAGGCGCCGATGGCGTCCAGCCGCCAACCATCCAGATGTGCCGCCGCTGCCCTGAAGGCATCGGCCCGCCCGATGATCTCCCGCCGGTTCTCCTCCCGCCAGGCGGCCATCGGCTCCAGCGTTGCCGCCAGCGCGTGCTGTCCGACCCGCGGCGCGCAGATCTGGACGCAGTCCATCACCTTGGCGAACTCCGCGAGGAAGGTTTCTCCGGCGATTACGGCGCCGAGCCGGTGGCCGGGAATGCAGAAGGATTTTGAGAAGCTGTAGAGCTCGACCAGCGTATCCCGCCAGCCCGGCTGCTGGAACAGGTCGTGGGGCCGCGTCCCGGCATCGGCCAGGAAATCCCGGTAGGTCTCGTCCAGGATCAGCGCCACGCCCCGGTCGCGGCAGATGCGATAGATCGCGCGCAATGTTTCCGGCGGGTAGACGGCGCCGGTCGGATTGTTGGGACTGATCAGGACGACGGCGCGGACGCGCTCGTCGATGGCGGCCGCGATCCGCGCCGGGTCCGGCACGAATCCATCCTCCGCCGATGCAGGCACCGCCCGTGCCTCGATCCCGAGCATGTCGAGCGTCATCTTGTGATTGAAGTACCAGGGGCTCGGCAGGACGACCGCCTCGCCGGCCTTCGCCAGCGCCAGCGCCGCGACGAAGAAGGCCTGGTTGCATCCGGACGTGATCGCGATCTCGGCCGGCCGGATCGGCGCGCCGAAGATCCCGCACACATGGCCGGCATAGGCCGTCCGCAGGTCCTGGTCGCCGAGGATGGCACCATAGCCGGCCAGAAGCGGCGACGCGGCGGCGCTCGCCAGGGCTTCGAGGATGTCGGGGTGCGGCGGGTAGCCGGGAACGGCCTGGGCCAGATCCACCAGAGGGCCGCGGCTGCCCCCATAGCGCCTGGCCCAGCCCTGGGCCTCGGGTATGGGAGGACTGGCGGTTTCGTGAAGGAGAGGGTTGACGCGTGTCACCAGGGTACTCCAGGCGCGGGACTTCGTTGCAGCCGGCCATACCCTGATACAGCGTCGAAAAATCGAAATCCAGGGAGCATCGTCGGCGGACGATGCTCCCTTTCGGAAGTCCGGGCCGAAAAGCTCAGACCACGGTGACGTTCAGTTCGGTGACTCCGTCGACGCCGCCGACCAGCACGTTCCCGCGCTTGACGCCGCCCACGCCGGCCGGCGTCCCGGTGAAGATGACGTCGCCAGCGGCCAGGGTGAAATAGTCGGAGAGGTAGCTGATCATTTCCGGGACCTTCCAGATCATCTGGTTCAGATCGCCTTCCTGACGCTGCTCGCCGTCGCACTTCATCCAGACGCGGCCCTGGCTCGGGTGGCCGATCTCGGAGACGGGAATGATCTCGCTGCACGGCGCCGAGGCGTCGAACGCCTTGCCGATCTCCCAGGGGCGGCCGAGCTTCTTGGCCTCGCCCTGCAGGTCGCGCCGGGTCATGTCGAGGCCGACGGCGTAGCCGAAGACATGGTCGAGCGCCTGGTCGATCGGGATGTTCCTGCCGCCCTTGGACAGCGCGACCACCATCTCGATCTCGAAATGCACGTCGTCGGACCGGTCCGGGTACGGGAACCTGCCGTCCGTCACCAGGTTGTCCGGGTTCTTCTGGAAGAAGAACGGCGGCTCGCGGTTGGGATCGTGCCCCATCTCGATCGCGTGGGCGGCGAAGTTGCGGCCGATGCAGTAGATGCGATGGACCGGAAAGCGCGCGTCGGAGCCGCGGATCGGCAGGCTGGGAATGGCGGCGGGTTCGAAGGCCCAGCGGCCGTTGCTGTTGGCACTCATTGACGGACTCCAGCGTAGTATTCGATGCGTTTCTCGATGGCGCCGACCAGTTCGGACACCAGGATGGCGAAAGCGAAGACGAGAATGGTCAGTGCCCAGAACCGCTCCATCAGGAAGTTGCGTGAATACAGTTCGAACAACTCACCATAACCGATGATCGAGACCAGAAGCTGGCCGATCACCACTCCCTTCACGCCGCGGATCATGCCCAGGCGGATGCCGGCGAGTATCTCCGGCAAGGCCGCCCACAACAGGATTTTCAGGTAGACGTCGCGCGGCTTGGCGCCGAACGACCGGCTCATCTCCACCAGCGAGCCGGAGATGTGCTTTACCCCGGCCTGGGTGTCGAGGGCTATGATCCAGACCGCGAACAGGAAGACCGTCGCGACGATGGTGGCGTCGCCCAGGCCGAACAGGATCATCAGGATCGGCACCAGCGCCGACAGCGGGGCGCTGACGAACAGGTTCACCCACATGCCGAGCAGTCGGTCGGCGGCGCGGAACCGGCCCATCAGCACGCCCAGCGCCACTCCCACCACGATCGCCAGCACCATGCCGGTGACGAAGCTGCGGAGCGTCACCACCGTGGCCGATTGGAACTGCGGCGACTGGACCAGCTCGACCATGGCCGCCAGTACCGCGGTGAAGGGCGGGATCAGGAACATCAGGTCCAGGCGCCCCACCAGTTCCCACAACAGGCACCAGACCAGCAGCGAGGACATCATGGGCACACGATAGCCGAACAGGGTCATGGCCGTCCCTCTCCTTCCCCGTTCACTCGACGAACTGCTTCAGGCCGTCCCAGATATCCTCGACGGTATCGAGGTAGCGCCGGTCGCGACGGATCTCGTCGGGGGTGCCGTCCCGCGGGATGTCGGGTCTGATGATCCGCGACACCCGGCCGGGTCCGCGCGACAGCAGGATGATGCGGTCGGAGACATAGACCGCCTCCTCGATGCTGTGGGTCACGAAGATGAAGGTTTTGCGCTGGACCCGGCGCAGGCTAAGCAGATCCTCCTGGAACTTGCGGCGGGTCTGCTCGTCCACGGCCGAGAACGGCTCGTCCATCAGCAGCACGTCGGCATCGACCGAGAGTGCGCGGGCCAGGCCTACCCGCTGGCGCATGCCGCCGGAAAGCTCGTGCGGATAGCGCTCCTCGAAGCCGGCAAGACCGACCTCGGAGATGTAGCGCCGCGCGATCTCGTGCCGCTGGGCCTTCGGCATGCCCCGGAGTTCCAGCCCGAAAGCGACGTTGCGGATGACCGTCGCCCAGGGCATCAGCGCGAAATCCTGGAAGACGAAGGCGCGTTCCGGCCCCGGTCCCGTGACCGGGCGCCCCTTGACCAGGACCTGGCCCTTGGACGGTTCGATCAGGCCGGCGATCATCTTCAGCAGGGTGGTCTTGCCGCATCCGCTTGGACCGAGCAGCGAGATCAGCTCGCCGCGGGGAAAGTCCAGGTCGATCTCCTTCAGCGCCTCGAAGGTGCCGTAGAACTTCGACAGGCCCCGGACCTCTACGATGTTGTCGGCCTTGGCCGGGGCGGGCCTTTCGTGGATGCGTGGCATGGCGGCCGGCATCAGGCGATCTCCCTCTTCTCGGGACGGAACAGGGACACTTCGAGGCGCTGCAAGCCCCCGACCGTGACCGCGGAGAATACGATGATGGACGTGATGGTCGCGTACATCTCGGCATAATTGGCGACCGAGCGATGGTAGGTGATCAGGTCGCCGATACCGGTCGGCGTGATCAGAAGCTCAGCCAGGACGATGCCGATGAAGCCTGCGGAGATGCCCAGGCGGAGGCCGGCGAAGATCAGCGGGCTGGCGTCGGGGATGACGATCTTGGCGACCTGCTGCCACCGGGTG
Organism: Skermanella pratensis; assembly: GCF_008843145.1. Taxonomy (GTDB): domain Bacteria; phylum Pseudomonadota; class Alphaproteobacteria; order Azospirillales; family Azospirillaceae; genus Skermanella; species Skermanella pratensis. The sequence continues at coordinate 3,004,045 of NZ_CP030265.1, forward strand.
CCCTGGAAGGAGCGGCACATGGCGACCAGCGACGGATTGACGTTGCGGACCGCCTTGTAGCAGTTCAGCACGATCACCGGCAGCGCCAGCACGCAGACCGACAGCACTTTGGACGTCATGCCGATGCCGTAGACGAAGGTGATCAGCGGGATCAGCGCCGCCATGGGGGCAGCCTGCATTACGATGAAGACGGGCGCGGCCAACCACTCGGCCATAGGCTTCAGCCCCATCAGGATGCCGATTCCGACGCCGATGACAGCGGAGATGACGATGCCGATCACCAGCGGCTGGAGCGTGGTGGCGTATGCCGAGATCAGGCTGCCGTCCAGGACCATGCCCAGGAAGGCCATAAAGGTCTGGGAGAAAGGCGGCAACGCATAGTTGACGGGGATCTGCCCCGCCACTTCCCAGACGCCGCAGAACAGCGCCAGGGAGAGCAGCCGCCAGAACAGGCTATGGTCACGGGTGGCGGCCCAGCGGACGAAGGCGGTTGCCGGCCCGATCGGCGGACCGGCATTGTGGACGAGAAGCTGGGACATGTCGGGTCCTTGAGGTCATCGGCAGGTGTCTGTACCGGCCGGCGTCACCGCCGGCCGACCTTCTGGAGCGCCTGGTCCAAGGGCTCAAGCGTCCAGAAATCCGCCACCTTCAGGCTCGCCGGATCACCCTGGAGCTGGCCGGCGACGCTGTAGAACTCGAAATCGTCCCGGGCCGCGTCTTCCCCGCCGCCATTGGCCGGGAACAGGCCGACATCCGCCGCATCCTTGTAATAGGGCTCCATATCGGCGACGACCTCGGCCGGCAGGTCGGGAAGGAGGTTGTATTTCTGGCGGAACTCGGTGACGACAGAGGGCTTGGCGTTGATTTCCCGGAAGGTGTTCAGCAGTTCCTCGGTCAGGATGTTGACCGACTCCCGCTCGCGCTCCAGGAAATTGGTGTTGGCGTACAGCGCCTCGTCGCTGGCGTCGATGCCCTCCACCGGCAGTACCTTGAACTTGCCGGGAGCCTGGGCCTGGAGCAGGCGCCAGCCGGCGGAGTCGACGATCGTCGCCTTGACGTTGCCCTGGAGGAGCGCTCCGGTGCGAACCTCCGATCCAGGGACGTAGCTGACTTGGCCGTAGCGGATGTCGTTCTTCTTGGCCAGCAGGTTCATTATCGCCTCGGTGCCCGACCCGCGGGAGTGCACCGCGATCTCCTGTCCGTCCAGATCCTTCCAGTCCTGATGGAACTCCGTGTTGACCACGGGATAGAAGCGCAACGTACTCATCTGATAGAAGATCCGGATCGGCGCGCGGACTTTCTGAAGAAGCGCGTAGGGCGTGCCGACGCCGATGTCCGCCTGCCCGCCGACCACGGCCTGGGCGGCGATATCCTCGGACTTCAGGTACGTGATGTCGATGTCGACGCCGCGCTCCTTGGCCCGCTCGATCGCAGCCAGGAAGCCCAGGGCCTCGACCGACGCGATGTCGCCGAAGGCGATTCGGATTTTGCCGGCCGCTTCGGCGTCGAGCGGCATGGCCGACAGGCCGAGCGCCACGACGAGCGCCGCCCCGGCGCGCGACACTGATTTGGACAGGGCGTTCCGATCTAACAGAGTCATGGCTTTCCTCCCTATAGGTTCGCCAGTCACCGGATGTCTGCGAGACATGCTCTTGGGCCGGGTTGATCCCAACCATTCTTAACCAATAACAAAATGGTAAGGCTTGGTTTGAGTCCGAGTCAAGCGAAAAGGCTTGATTTTAACAGACAGGTTGGCAATCATGGGAAACCAATCACTCAATTGGTTGAGGCTCCATGACGACCAACGGTGTCGACCCGCAAGGGACGCTGACCCAACTCCGGGCTTTCCTGGCACAGGCGCCGCTGACGGTGGACAGCCGCCTGCCACCGGAACGCGAACTCTGCCGGCAGCTTGGCGTCAGCCGCGGCGAACTGCGCAAGGCTTTGGCAACGCTGGAGGCCGAGGGTCAGCTGTGGCGGCATGTTGGTAAGGGCACCTTCATCGGCAGTCGCCCGACGGAGAGCCTGGCCGATCTGTCCGTCACGACCAGCCGGACCAATCCGGCGGAAGTGATGCAGACAAGGCTGCTGATCGAGCCGGAGATCGCGCGGATGGCTGCGCTCAACGCGACGGCGGCCGACATCGCGGAAATGCGGACCTGCATGGCGCGCTCGCGGACGGCGGCCTCCTGGCGCCAGTACGAGAGCTGGGACAACCGCCTTCACCGGTCGATCGCCGAGGCCACGCGGAACACGCTCCTGCTGACCATTTTCGATACGCTCAACGCGGTCAGGCGGGCGGTGGCCTGGGGCCGCCTCCGCGCCAACAGGACCCAGCCCGATCCCCAGCACCACAGCTTCACCGAGCACGAGGAGATCGTGGCCGCCATCGCCGACCGGGACATGGAGCAAGCCGCTCAAGCGATGCGCCGCCACCTACAGACGGTGGAGCGAAAGCTTTTGAACCAGCATCAATAGCAACAACAGCCAGACGACAACCGAACGCGCCTGAAGCGTCTTGCCGGACATACCGATGTAGTCCGGAAGCTGTGCATGTCACGCGGCAACTCGCACCACGACCACATCATCGAGACTTTGCTCGGGCGCCCGGCCACCGCCGCGACCTACCTGGGGGAACGGCTGCCGCCTGAGATCTTGGCGCCCATGACACCAGAGTTGCCTGTGCTGCTGCCGGGCTCCTTCGTCGATTCCGATCAGCGCGACAGCCACACGGACCTCCCTTAACGGCTCGGCCTGCGGAGCGGCACCAGCGCGCTGGCCCAGTTCGCCTACACCGCTCTCGACAGCCCTGGAAGCGACGACCCTGGACCAAGTCCTGAACCCCGAAAAAGGGTGGCGGTTTTCACGCCGCCGGTCGGAGCCGGATCGCGGAGGATTTTGGGAACCCAAGGGATTTCGCACTGTTGGGCGGCGAGACACGTCCCGTGCAACCCTTGGGGAAAATCAGCCATGAGCACACGCTACTTCTCACTTGTCTTGGGAATCGTATTCCTTCTGGTCGGCATCGCCGGCTTTATTCCCGGGCTGATGCACATGCCCGAACAGGCTGCTGACGTGGAAGTGACCGAGAACTTCGGTCGTCTGTTCGGCCTGTTCCCGGTCAATGCCCTACACAATATCGTTCACATCATCTTCGGCATCTGGGGCATTGCGGCGTATCGAAGCTATGCGGGAGCACGCGGCTATTCTCGGGCGGTCGCCGTGATCTACGCCGTACTGGCGGTCATGGGCTTCATCCCTGGACTGAACACCACGTTCGGCCTGATCCCGCTTTACGGCAATGATATCTGGCTGCATGCCGTCATCGCGATTGCCGCCGCCTATTTCGGGTTCGCCGTCAAGGACACCGAGGTGAGCCGCAGCAACACGGCGACGACAACCACGCACCGGATCTAAAGGGAACAGCCGCATGATGCCGACCGGAAAGACCGGGCGGCATCGCCCCATTGGCGTGAGCGGCGCGGCGCAATGGCGGCTGCGTCAGGCCTTCGCTGAACGCTTCGGCTTTTCCGGCGGAGCTTTCGGCGTGGCGGCTTTCCGGCTCTTGGCCTTCGGCTCGGATGGCGGCGTTTCCTCGGCTTTGGGAGACGCCGCCTTTCGGGTGCGTGGCTTGCGCGCCGGGGCTGCCTCGATCGGCGATTCCTCCTCCGGAGCGGCAGCTTCGGTGGAAAGGGCCGCCTCCGCGGAGCCCAACTGACGGCCAAGATCGTCGGTCGGTCCGGCAGGATCGGCGGCATCGTCGACCCAGCCATCCTCGGCCCTGATCTCCTGAACGGCCATGTGCCAGTGTACCTCGCCGCGGCCGTCCGGCCGACCCTCGCGCTCCCAGATTTCGTAAGCGCGCTGCTTGATCCGGTCTTCCTGTTCAGGCGACATGAAATCCTCCTCGTCTGCTCGTTTCGGATCAGGTTGTTTTGCCCGAAAACACATGCCACCTCACGATGTTCCTGGAAAGGAAAATCGACGCTTTCAAGGACTTAGCGGCAATTCGGCGTCACCAGGGTGGCACAAACAAGATGCCCCGGGAAGATAACTTCCCGGGGCGTTTCAGTTGGTCGGTCAGGGAGTTTCGTTGAACGCCCGTCTTGGCATCCGAAGATTGGAGATCAGTGAGCCGATGCCCCTTCCGCCCCGATGCCGGTCTGGGAGCGGATGTACTGGGCTTCGAATGCCCGCTCCTCGTCGGCCGCGTTCTGGCTCTTGTCCAGCACCGAGAACAGCCAGGACCCGAAGAAGGCCAGCGTTACGGAGAAGATCGCCGGGTTGTCGTAGGGGAAGGGGCGCTGCCCTTGGGGTGGGCAAGCACGCTCTCCCACACGGTCGGACCCAGGATGACCATCACGGTGGCGCTGATCAGGCCCATGAAGCCGCCGATCAGGGCGCCGCGGGTGGTCAGCTTGCTCCAGAACATGGACAGGAAGATGATCGGGAAATTGGCGCTTGCGGCGATCGCGAAGGCCAGGCCGACCATGAAGGCAATGTTCTGCTGCTCGAACGCGATGCCCAGGATGATCGCCAGGATGCCGAGGCAGACGGTGGCGATCTTGGAAACCCGGATCTCCTGCTGCTCGTTGACCCGGCCGCGGCGGAACACCGACGCGTAGAGGTCGTGGGACACGGCGGAAGCGCCGGCCAGCGTCAGGCCCGACACCACCGCGAGGATCGTGGCGAAGGCGACCGCCGAGATGAAGCCGAGGAACAGGTCGCCGCCGACCGCGCGGGCCAGATGGATCGCCGCCATGTTGGTGCCGCCGATCATGTTGGTGATCGGGTTGACCGTGCCGTCGGGACCGGGCCGGAAGAACTCCGGGTTGTTCATCAGCAGGACGATGGCGCCGAAGCCGATGATGAAGGTCAGGATGTAGAAGTAGCCGATGAAGCCGGTGGCGTAGAAGACCGACTTGCGAGCCTCCTTGGCGTCGGCGACGGTGAAGAAGCGCATCAGGATGTGCGGCAGGCCGGCGGTGCCGAACATCAGCGCGATGCCCAGCGAGATCGCCGAGATCGGATCGCTCACGAGGGTGCCTGGCTGCATGATCGCGACATGCTTCGGATGCATGTCGACGGCCGCCTGGAACAAGGCGCCGACATTGAAATTGAAATTGACCAGCACCATGATCGCCATGAACGTGGCGCCGGACAGCAGCAGCACGGCCTTGATGATCTGCACCCAGGTGGTGGCGAGCATGCCGCCGAAGGTGACGTACATGATCATCAGCACGCCGACCAGCACGACCGCATAGGCATATTGCAGGCCGAACAGGAGCTGGATGAGCTTGCCGGCGCCGACCATCTGGGCGATCAGGTAGAGCGCCACGACGACCAGCGAACCGGAGGCCGCGAGGGTACGGATCGGGGTCTGCTGCAGGCGGTAGGAGGCGACGTCGGCGAAGGTGTACTTGCCGAGGTTGCGCAGCTGCTCCGCGATCAGGAACAGGATGATCGGCCAGCCGACCAGGAAGCCGATCGAGTAGATCAGCCCGTCGAAGCCCGAGGTGTAGACCAGCGCCGAGATGCCGAGGAACGAGGCCGCCGACATGTAGTCGCCGGCGATTGCCAGGCCGTTCTGGAAGCCGGTGATGCCGCCGCCGGCGGAGTAGAAGTCCTTCGCGGTCTTGGTCTTGGATGCGGCCCAGTAGGTGATCCCCAGCGTTCCCGCCACGAACATCAGGAACATGACGATGGCGGTCCAGTTGGTCGCCTGCTGCTGGACAGTGCCGCCGATCGCGTCGGCGGCGAATGCCATGCCGGACGCCGCCATGATCGGAGCGGCGACCAGTGCCGCCACGCCGCCCGCCGCCATGGCTCCTTGCGTAAACCTCTTCATCGCCTGCTCTCCTCGATGATCTGCCGGTTCAGTTCATCAAACTCGCTGTTGGCGCGGCGCACATAGATGCCGGTCAGCGCGAAGGCCGAGATGATGATCACGAGACCGAAGGGAATGCCGAGCGTGATCACGCCGTAGACCGGCACGCCCAGCAGGGAGGGCACGAAGGCAACGATCAGGATGAAGCCGTAGTAGAGCGTCAGCATCAGAATGGAAAGTTGCCACCCGAATTTCGTGCGCTTTTGGGTTAGTTCCGCAAATTTTGGATTGTTTCTGATCTTATGCGTCACTTCTTGTCGCATTTGGGCCTCCTCGGAAGGCTGTTTCTTTATGTCTGCCCTCATCGTGGACAAGGTTTAATACTACAAATCAGCCGTTGGGAGCCCCGACCTTGGTCTAAGTGTTCGAAATAATTGTGCGGACAGGCGGTGATGGAGACCTGGATCGTTGCGCTGGTGTCGCTTGGAACCCTTTCGGTGTTGTTCGCCGTCGCTTGGCAGGGGGACCGCTGGTCAGCGGCCGGCCGTGGTGCTGCCCGGGCGCCGATCCTCTACTCCCTGAGCCTGGCGGTCTATTGCACGTCGTGGACCTTCTACGGGTCGGTCGGCCGCGCCAGCGTCAGCGGCTTCGATTTCCTGCCCATATATCTCGGCCCGATCCTGATGCTGGGTCTGGGCTCGCGGGTGCTGGCCCGCATGATCCGCATCGCCAAGGCGGAGAACGTCGTCTCGATCTCGGATTTCCTGGCAGCCCGCTACGGCAAGAGCCAGGCCGTCGCGGCGCTGGTCACCGTCACGGCGGTGATCGGCGTATTGCCCTATCTGGCGCTCCAGCTGAAGGCGATCGCGATCAGCTTCGAAGCCCTGACCGGGGCCGACGCCGGCGATCGCCTGATCTCGACCGACACCGTGATACTGGTGACCGGAGCGATGGCGGTGTTCTCGATCCTGTTCGGCGTGCGGCACATCCACGCCAACGAGCACCATCGCGGCCTTGTCCTGGCGGTCGCTTTCGAGTCGGTGGTCAAGCTGGCGGCTTTCCTGGTCGTAGGCGGGGTCGTCACCTTCGCGATCATGGGGGGGCCTGGCGCCCTGTGGGAGCGGGTCGCGGCCCATCCCCGCCTGTCCGACCTGCTCGTGCCGGACCTGGGGCGGTGGAGCTGGTGGACCATGACGCTGCTGTCCGCCTTCGCGATCCTGTGCCTGCCTCGCCAGTTCCATGTGGCGGTGGTTGAGAATGTCCATGTCGACGACGTGAAGGCGGCATCCAGGCTGTTCCCGCTCTATCTCGTCGTGATCAACCTGTTCGTGATGCCGGTAGCATTGGCGGGGGTTCTGCTGTTCCCGGACGGCACCGTCAGTGCCGACACCTTCATGGTTTCGATCCCCATGGCCGAGGGCTGGCCGACCGTTGCCCTGATCGCCTTCATCGGCGGACTGTCGGCCGGGACCGGGATGATCATCGTCGCCGCGGTGACGCTCAGCACCATGGTCTGCAACGACGTGGTCGTCCCCGCCCTGCTCCGCTTGCGGCCACGCACGGCGGCGTGGCGAGACGATCCGGCGCGCATGCTGCTGCTCATCCGGCGCTCCGCGGTGGTCGGCATCCTGGCGCTCGCCTACGGTTTCCACCGACTGATCGGTGCCGCGTACCCGCTGACCACGATCGGCCTCGTCTCCTTCGCCGCGGTGGCCCAGTTCGCACCGGCCCTGTTCGGCGGACTGCTCTGGCGGCGCGGCAATCGCGCCGGCGCCATCGGCGGCATCGCCGCAGGCTTCTCGCTCTGGACCTACACCGCCCTGCTGCCGTCATTGGCGGATGCCGGCTGGATGGATGCGTCCTTGCTGGTAGAGGGACCCCTGGGGCTCGGCTGGCTGAATCCGCGCGCGCTTCTGGGGATGCCGGGCCCCGATCCGCTTACCCACTCCGTCCTGTGGAGCTTGGGGCTGAATATGGCCTGCTACGTAGTCCTGTCGCTCACGGTTCCGCAGCGGGACGTCGAGAAGCAGCAGGCGGAACGGTTCGTCGCCATGCGATCCGACGGCAAGTCCGGTACCGTACGGGGGATGACCCGGGTAGCCGATCTCCATGCCCTGGCGGCCCGATATGTCGGGAGCGAAAGGGCCGACGCAGTATTTGCCGGCCGGCCTGGATGGCTCGACAAGGCTGATGCCGAAGCGGTGCGGCTGACCGAGAACCTGCTTGCAGGAGCTTTGGGATCGGCTTCCGCCCGCATCGTCGTGGCCGGCATGCTGAAAGGCGGCCGCCTGTCGCCGGTGGCCGCCCGGTCCATGCTGGACGAGGCTTCCAAAGCGATCCTCGCCAAGCACGACCTACTGCGCGCGACGCTGGAGAACATCCACCAGGGCATCTGCGTCGTCGATCGCGACGACAGGGTGATGACCTGGAACCAGCGGTTCGCCGCCTTGAACGGCTTGCCCGAGGGTCTGCTTAAAGCCGACATGCCGCTGTCCCAGATCATGGGGAGCGGGCTGGTCCGCTCCGGCAGGTTCGAGCGGCGCCAGCCTGACGGCACCGTGCTGGAAGTGGCGGCCGACCCGATGCCCAACGGCGGATTCGTGATGACCTGCACCGACGTGACCGAGCGCCACCGGACGGCCGCCGCCCTGCTGGAGGCGAACGAGGGGCTGGAGCGGCGGATCGACGAGCGGACGTCCGATCTGGCCGCGGCCAAGGCCGAGGCCGAACGGGCCAACCGGAGCAAGACCCGCTTTCTGGCGGCGGCCGGCCATGACCTGATGCAGCCGCTCCATGCGGCCCGCCTGTTCCTCTCGGCGCTGGCGGAGCGCGATGCCGATCCGCTGATCGGCCAGGTCGACGCGTCGCTCCGCTCGGTGGAGGAATTGCTCGGCGAACTGCTGGACGTCTCCAAGCTGGATTCCGGCGTGGTTACCGCCAAGGTCGCCGATTTCCGGATCGACGACGTGCTGGGCCCGCTCCGCGACGAGTTCACCGTGCTCGCCGGTCGGCATGGGCTGGCTTTCCGCATGGTAGCCTCGACCGCTTCGGTCAGCAGCGACCCGGCCCTGCTCCGCCGCATCCTGCAGAACTTCCTGGCGAACGCGATCCGGTACACGGAGTCGGGGCGCGTCCTGCTCGGCTGCCGTCGGTGCCGCGACGGGCTGCGGATCGAGGTCTGGGATACCGGCGTCGGCATTCCCGACGACAAGATGAAGGACATCTTCGTCGAGTTTCGGCAGTTGGATGATGTCCCGGCGGAGCGCGGCAAGGGACTCGGGCTGGGCTTGAGCATCGTCGAACGTTTGGCCGGCATCCTGGGCCACAAGGTGACGGTTCGGTCGGCGCGCGGCAGTGGAAGCTGCTTCGCGATCGTCGTGCCCTATGCCGCCGCTGCGGTGACCCGGCGGCGCCAGCCTTCCAGGCGGCCCAGCCGGGACTTCGGCGAGGCGCTGGTCCTGTGCATCGACAACGATCCCGCCGTGGCGCGCGGCATGGCGACCCTGCTGGAGGGATGGGGCTGCCGCGTGGTGACCGCCTCGGACTCCGGAAGCGCGCTCGCGGCATTGAGCGGGCGGATCCCCGATGCCATCCTGACCGACTATCACCTTGACTTCGGGTCGACCGGCCTAGAGGCGCTTGGCGAATTGGAAAGGCACCTGGGAATCTCCGTCCCGGCCGCCCTGATCACCGCCGACCACGGTCCCGCCATTCAGGAAGAGGCCGATGCCCGAGGCTTGGCGCTGGCTCGCAAGCCGCTCCGGCCCGGCGCCTTGCGGGCGCTGGTGGCACAGCTGGTTGCCCGCGCCCGCCAAGCCGCGGAATAGACCGTTCCGTCAGGCCGAAGAGATCCGGCCGGCCGGCTCCTCCCGGGGGGCCTCCACCACGAGGCGCCCGGCGGCGATGATCACCTGGGTACGGCTGTGCAGGCCCAGCTTGCGCAGGATCACGGTCACGTGAGCCTTGATGGTCGCCTCGGATACCGCGAGTTCAAAAGCGATCTGCTTGTTGAGCTTGCCGGCCGTGATCCCCGCCAGGACCCGGAGTTGCTGGGGCGTCAGGGAGGCGATGCGTTCCGCGAAATCCGGCTCGGCGGCCGGTTCGGGCAGCGCATCCCCCTCGATCGCCGGAAACCAGTCACCGCCTTCCAGAACAGCGTGCAGCGCCTCGGCGATGGTTTCGATCGGTGCGGATTTCGGAACGAAGCCCGACGCGCCGTACTCCAGCGAACGTTGGATCGTCATCCCGTCCTCGAGCGCGGAGACGACGATCACGGGGATGGCCGGGTGTTCGCCACGCAACAGGAACAGGCCGATGAAGCCGTTCATGCCCGGCATGTGCAGGTCGAGCAGGATCAGGTCGATGGAGTCACGGCGGCTGCCGACCATGTCCATCACCTGATCGAAGCTTCCCGCCTCGATCAGGTCGGTGTCGGGAAGGGATTGGGCGACGGCATGTCGGAGAGCCGCCCGCATCAACGGGTGGTCGTCGGCTATGAGTACACGATATGCCGGCATGTCCGCTCTTTCGCGTTTCGCTCCCGAAGACCGATTATCGGATTTCGGGCCGGCCGCCACAACGAAAGCAATCGGCTATATCCGCATCAGCCGACGATTCTCCAGGTGCCGTCCGGCTGCTGGCAGGCCTGTCCGAAGGCCGATTGCACCCTGCCGCCGACCACCACCTGCTGCTGGAACTCCCGGCAATAGGCCCCCGAGGTCGACCATCCGTCCCGCGTCGTCCGGACGGCACCCATGTTCCCGGTCCGGGGATTGCTCCATTGCACCGGCATCCCGATCGGCGCCGAATAGGCATGCGCCGCTGCCTGGCGGGCATAGGCCTCGTCGGCCCGGTCCAGCGATCCCCCGATGCCGGAGCCGAGGAAGGCGCCCAGCAGCGTGCCGGCGCCGACCGCCGCCAGCCTGCCGGTCCCGCCTCCGACAGCAGACCCGGCGAAGCCGCCCAGTGCAGCGCCGCCGAGCGTCCCGAAGGTCTGCTTGGCTCCCGAGCCGAGCCCCAGGGCGCCACCGGACAGGGCGCCGGGAGAGACACTGACCCCGGTTCCGACGTTGAAGCCGTTGTATCCGGTGCCGTAACCGACGCCGGCATAGGGTGTGCACGCGGCGGCCAGCGCCGCTACGGCGACCACGGCGATCGGATTTCTCATGCGGTCTCCTCCTCCCCGGCGGTCCCTCCGATCTCGATTGGCAGGCAGCGTCAGGGAACGATCTGCCAAGTGCCGTCCTGCTGCTGGCAGGCACGGCCGGTCGCCTGCTCCGCCCGTCCGCCGACATAGATCGTCTGGTTGAATTCGCGGCAGTACTGACCCGTCTGGGTATTGCGGCCTTCGCGGATCGGGGTTACGGTCCCGTAGTTTCCACTCTCCGGGTTTTCCCAGCGGATGGTCTCGCCCACGGGCGCATCGTAGGCCCGGTCGGCCGCCCGGGTCGCATAGGTCTGGTCGGCCCTGTCGAGCGACTTGCCGACTTCGCCGCCGAGCAGCGCGCCCAGCAGGACACCGCCCGCGGTCATCGCCAACTGCCCTTTGCCCTTGCCGAACTGCGCACCGGCCAAGCCGCCTGCCGCAGCACCGCCGAGGGTACCCACGCCCTGCTTCGTTCCGACTCCGTCTGCGCAACCGGCCGTGGCCAGCAAGGATCCCGACAGGAAGATCGATAGGACGAGCTTACGCATTATTCACCTCTGAACGTCATGTCAGAGTTGTAAACACCCAAAAGGCTCGATCAAGCCAGCACCCGAACGAGGTAGTTAGCCGAAACGTCACCGCTCCTTGCCCGCCTGGGGTGCTTCGTACGTGCCGGTCCAGGGACGCCGGCCGCGATCCGCGGCGACCGTATCGACCCGCACGGAACCCGGTGACAGCCGGATCTCGTGGGCGCCGTCGCGGCGCAAACGCCATAGGTCGATGACCAGATCGGCGGCGCAGCCACGCGGCGCGGGATCGGCGGAAATGACGATGTCGGCCACCGCGCAGTCCTCCGCCAGGGCCTGTCTCGCCCTGGCCAGCGCCACGGTATGGCCCTTCGAGCGGTAGAGGCAGCCGGAACGGTCGCAGGACAGCATGCCGCCGGCGCCGGCGCCCTCCCGTGGCCAGGTGCCGGCCTCCTGAGCCCCGTCCCGGCGAAGCCATACCTCGGCGGCGAAACGGCCGGCGGTGCGCGATGACAGGGTGAGAACGCCCGAAGCGTCGCGCACCGCCATCAGCTTGCCGGCATCGTCGACAATTATGTCGGGCCGGCCGTCCAGCATCAGCGTCAATAGGCCGGCGGCCATCGGAGGAATGCCCAGCAGGCGCCACCATTGCCGCCACAGAGACAGCCACAATCCGCCGGAAACCATCAAGGGAAGGGCAAAGCCGGGCATCGCCGCGACCAGCTGGGACGCTCCCGGCAGACCGGCCGTGACCCGAGCCGTTTCTATGATGACGGTGACGCCCCAGCCCATGGCGGTCAGAGGCAGCTGCTCCAGACCGAACGGCATCGCCAGATAGACGACCAGGCAGAGCGGCATCACCCAGAAAGAGGTGACCGGCACGGCGATCATGTTGGCGAGCACGCCGTAGTACTGCACCTGCTGGAAATGGAACATCGAGAATGGCGTGGTGGCGAGGCTCGCGATCACCGACGTCAGCGCGATGCCGGCGAGGTGGAGCGCAGCGTGTCCCACCGGACCCGTCTCCCGGCGCATCCGGGTCCAACGGGGGCTGATCACCTCGTAAGCCGCGATCAGAGCAACCACGGCGCCGAAGGACATCTGGAAGCTGGCGCCCAGCAGGCTCTCGGGCTCCTTCAGCATCACGACGGTCGCGGCGAAGGCGATCAGGCGCATGCTGAACGGGTTGCGGTCCATCAGGATCGCTGCCAGGGCGAGGCCCGTCATCAGGACCGACCGCTCCGTCGGGACGGGCGAGCCGACCACCAGCATGTAACTGAACGCGGACGCCATGGCGGCGACCGCGGCGATCTTCTTGATCGGCCAGTTCAGCGCCGCCGCCTCGACCAGCGCCAACAAGGCCCGGACCGCGAAAAAGACCAGGCCTGCCACCAGCCCGACATGAAGGCCGGAAATCGACAGCAGGTGGGCGAGGCCCGAGCCGCGGAAATCATCCATCACCTGCTCGGGAATGGCCGTCTGCTGGCCGGTCATCAGTGCCGCGATCACGCCTCCTTCGGCTCCGCCCACCGCAGCGTCGATCCGCGTGGCCATGGCGAGGCGCATGCGCTCGGTTTCGGCCATGAGGTCGGCCCAGGCGCCGGCCGGCACCGGCTCCACCCGTTCCACCGGCCCGACCGCGTACCCGACCCCACCGATGCCGGCGAAGAAGGCGGTCCGCGCGAAGTCATAGGCGCCCGGTGCAACCGGGACGCCAGGCGGGCCGACGACGGCAAGGATACGCACCCGCTCGCCCGGAGCCGGCAACCGGGCGGCGTCGCGCAGTCGCACGCGGACGCGGCGGGGTGTCGCCTGCTCCTCCACCCGCGGGATCGACAGGTCGCCCAGCAGGACCCTGCCGCCTTTCTCCAGCCGGTCGATCGCGATCACCCGACCGGTTACGGGCACCGGGCCGACTTCCCGCAGCAGCACCGGGGCCGTCACCGCCGCCGTGCGGATCTGGGCTGCGGTGAAGCCCAGCCCCACCGTCAGGAGCGCGATTGCGGCGAGCGGCGCCACCGCCCGGCGTCGCACCAGGACCGCCGCAACCAGGAGGATCAGGGCAGCGGTCGCGCCGGTCCAGTTCGGAGGCTCGACGGGAAGCGCGAAATAACCGGCCACGCCGATCCCGATGCCGACCGGCGCCCAGAGGATCCAGCGTTCGCGCTCCGCCGCGAGGCAGTCGGCGAGCGCCCGCAGAGCAAGTCTTACCATCATCCCGCCGGTTGGGGTGCATGAAGGGTCCCTATGTGCTATGTCAGCCGTTACCATTTTGTCAGTGCAGATCGGAATTGCGGTTACGATGTCCGTCGTCACGCGTTTTGCGCCCTCGCCCACCGGATTTCTCCATATCGGCGGGGCGCGTACGGCCCTCTTCAATTGGCTGTTCGCCCGCCACAACGGCGGCACCTTCCTGTTGCGCATCGAGGATACCGATCGCGCCCGCTCCACCGACGCGGCCGTCGAGGCGATCCTCGACGGACTGAAGTGGCTGGAACTCGACTGGGACGGCGAAGCCGTTTCCCAGTTCGAGCGCCGCGACCGCCATGCCGAGGTCGCTCATCGGATGCTGGAGACGGACCACGCCTACCGATGCTACGCCAGCCAGGAAGAGCTGGAAGCCATGCGCGCGGCGCAGAAGGCGGCCGGCCAGCCGATGCGCTACGATGGCCGCTGGCGTGACCGCGACCCGTCCGAAGCGCCCGCCGGGGTCGCGCCGGTGATCCGGCTGAAGGCCCCGCAGGAGGGCGAGACCGTCCTAAACGACCATGTCCAGGGCGAGGTGCGGGTGCAGAACGCACAGTTGGACGACATGGTCCTGCTGCGGGCCGACGGCACGCCGACCTACATGCTGTCGGTCGTGGTGGACGACCACGACATGAACGTGACACACGTGATCCGCGGCGACGACCACCTGACCAACACCTTCCGTCAAGTGCAGATCTACCGTGCCATGGGATGGGATCTGCCCGAATTCGCGCATATCCCGCTCATCCATGGGGCTGACGGCGCGAAACTGTCGAAACGACACGGCGCCCTGGGGGTTGATGCCTACAGGGACATGGGTTACCTCCCCGAGGCGGTGCGCAATTACCTGCTCCGCCTGGGCTGGGGGCATGGGGACGACGAGATCATCTCGACGGAGCAGGCGATCGAATGGTTCGATCTCGGCGGAATCGGGCGGTCACCATCGCGGTTCGACTTCGGCAAGCTGGACAACCTGAACGCCCACTACATGCGGCTCGCCGACGATGCCCGCCTGATCGGCCTGATCACGCCGATGATCGAGACCAGGCTCGGCAGGACGGTCGGAACGTCGGGCCGCGACCTGTTGACGCGGGCGATGCCGGGCCTCAAGCAACGTGCCAAGACGCTCGTCGAGCTGGCGGATTCGGCACAATTCTACGTTGCCACCCGGCCGCTCGAAGTAATCGGCAAGGCGGCCGACCTGGTGACTGGAGAAGGCGCTGCCCTGCTCGCCGATCTGGCCGAGGAGCTGCGGCCATTCGACGCTTGGAGTTCGACCGAGATCGAGACGAAAGTAAGGGAATTCGCGGAGAACCGGGGTCTGAAGCTGGGTAAGGTGGCGCAGCCGCTCAGGGCGGCGCTGTCGGGCTCGACAATTTCCCCGCCCATTTTCGAGGTTGCAGAGTTATTAGGGAAAACCGAAACCCTCGCGCGCATTGCTGATGTTGCGCAGCCGCGCTAGGGCCGACGCGCTGCGTTGCCAAGACCGCTTTGCAGCATTATTCTCTCCTGATATGAGACGGTCCGGGGAAATCCGAGGCCGCAATCACAAGGAAGTGCCGAGATGAGCCAGAAAACGGTTACGCTGACTGATAACAGCACCGGAAAATCTTATAATTTTCCGGTACTTGAAGGCACGACCGGTCCGGAAGTGATCGATATTCGCAAGCTTTATGCCGAAACCGGATACTTCACATACGATCCGGGCTTTACCTCGACCGGCAGTTGCGAGTCCAAGATCACCTACATCGACGGCGATGAGGGTATTCTACTGCACCGCGGCTATGCCATCGAGGATCTGGCCGAAAACTGCAATTTCCTGGAAGTCTGCTACCTGCTGCTCCACGGCGAACTGCCGTCGCCCGACCAGCTCGCCACCTTCGACAAGACCATCACCTATCACACGATGGTCCATGAGCAGATCAACTACTTCCTGCGCGGCTTCCGCCGCGACGCCCACCCGATGGCGGTCCTGTGCGGCGTGACCGGCGCCCTGTCTTCGTTCTACCACGACAGCACCGACATCGAGGATCCGCGCCAGCGGATGATCGCCTCCCATCGGCTGATCGCCAAGCTGCCGACCATGGCCGCGATGGCCTACAAGTACTCGGTCGGCCAGCCCTTCATGTACCCGCGCAACGATTTCAGCTATGCCGAGAACTTCCTGTACATGACGTTCGGCGTCCCGTGCGAGACGTTCAAGGTCAACCCGATCCTGTCGCGGGCGATGGATCGGATCTTCATCCTGCACGCCGACCACGAGCAGAACGCCTCGACCTCCACTGTCCGGCTGGCCGGCTCCTCGGGGGCCAACCCGTTCGCCTGCATCGCCGCCGGCATCGCCTCCCTGTGGGGTCCCGCCCATGGCGGCGCCAACGAGGCCGTGCTGAAGATGCTCCAGGAGATCGGCGACAAGGACCGCATCCCCGAGTTCATCAAGCGCGCCAAGGACAAGAACGACAGCTTCCGCCTGATGGGCTTCGGCCACCGGGTCTACAAGAACTTCGACCCGCGCGCCCAGGTCATGCGCAAGACCTGCCACGAGGTGCTGGGCGAGCTCGGCATCAAGAACGATCCGTTGCTCGACATCGCGATGGAGCTGGAGCGCATCGCTCTCGAGGACGATTACTTCATCGAGAAGAAGCTCTACCCGAACGTCGATTTCTATTCGGGCATCATCCTGAAGGCGATGGGCTTCCCGACCAGCATGTTCACCGTGCTGTTCGCCGTCGCCCGTACCGTCGGCTGGATCGCCCAGTGGAAGGAAATGATCGAGGATCCGGGGCAGAAGATCGGCCGTCCGCGTCAGCTTTACACCGGTGCGACGCACCGGCCGTTCGTTCCGCTGAACGAGCGTGGCTAACCGGCGTTTCACGCCTCACTTCGGCTCGGGCGGTTCCGATGGATCCGCCCGAAAGCCCCCTGTCGCGATCGCGACGATGCGGGGAACGCGTCATCTCGGCACGCCTGCGAACGACAACCGGCCGCCGCTACGCCTGCGGCTGATCCGGCTGGCTAAGCTGGTCCTGCTGATAGCCGCAGTCGGCGGAATGCTCTGGTACCTGCTGCGGCAGTGATGAGCCGGCATATTCTGTCCGGTAGGTCCAACGAAAGGGCGCCCCTCCCCCTGCGGGAAAGGGCGCCTTTTTCATGTCAGCTCCGCTCGATCAGCTCGACCTTGTACCCGTCCGGGTCCTCGATGAAGGCGATGACCGTCGTGCCGTGCTTCATCGGGCCGGGCGGGCGCGGGATCTTCACCCCTTCCGCCTCCAGCTCCTTGCAGGTGGCATAGATGTCCGGCACCCCGATCGCGATGTGGCCGTACGCGCTGCCGAGATCATAGGGTTCCCTCTGGTCCCAGTTATGGGTGAGTTCCAGGACCGTGTGATCCGACTCCTCACCGTAGCCGACGAAAGCCAGGGTGAACCGCCCGCCTTCGTAATCGTTGCGCCGCAACAACTTCATGCCGAGCAGGCGGGTATAGAAGTCGATCGACTTGTCCAGGTCGTAGACCCGAAGCATCGTGTGGAGCATGCGAAACTTGGCCATGAGTCTCCCTCCTTTTTTCTGACCTTCTGATTAACGTTATACCGCCCCGTTCCGCCCCTTCACGACCGCGAGAACCACGTCGGCGGCGCGTTCGCTCGGCGGCGGACCGCCCAGCCCCAGCCATCGCGCCACCTCGGCAACGCCGTCCTGCTGTTCCCGCCGGGCCGCGGGATCGTCGAGCAGCTTCGTGATGGCGGCATCGAGGTTTTCCGGGGTGCAGTTCTCCTGCAGCAGTTCCGGGACCAGCATGCGGTCCAGCATGATGTTGACGAGATTGGCGTACTTGACGCGGATGAAGCGGCGGTACAGGCCGATGGTGACGGGATGCATACGGTAGGCGATCACCGCCGGCAGGCGCGCCAGGGCCAGTTCCAGCGCCACCGTTCCCGAAGCCGCCAGGGCTGCCTCCGAAGCCGCGAAGGCATCGTACTTGTCCTGGTCCCCCTCGACCAGGATCGTCCGCACCGGCCAGCAGGATATCTCCGAGGCGACGCTGTCGCGCACATGCGGAACCGTCGGGACGGCGACCACCAGATCAGGATAGCGCAGCGCCAGGCGGGCAATCGTCTCCCGGAAATCGTGCAGAAGCCGGCCGATCTCGCTCCGCCGGCTGCCCGGCAGTACCGTAAGGAGGCGGTCCGTCGGCGCGATGCCGTGGGCGGTGCGGAACCGGGCGCCGTCGCCCGACGCGGCGCCCCCCTCGACGATGGGATGGCCCACGAAGGTGCAGGGCAGCCCCTCCCGCTCGAAATAGGGCGGCTCGAACGGAAGCAGCGCCAGCAGATGGTCGAGGACGCGGGCGACCTTGCGCGCGCGCCCGGGCCGCCACGCCCAGACGCTTGGCGCCACGTAATGCACGAAGGGGATGCCCTGCCCCTTCAGCCGCTTCGCGATGCGGAAGCAGAAGTCGGGCGCATCGATCGTGACCACCACGTCCGGTCTCCGGCGGCGGATCTCCGCCGCGGTCTGGGCCAGCCGCCGGATCAGGTTGGGCAGCTTCGGCACCAGTTCCGCGATCCCCATCAGCGACAACTCATGAAGCGGGAACAGAGTGTCGAGGCCCTCGGCGATCATGCGCTCCCCGCCGATCCCGGCGAAGCGGACCGGACCGCCGGCACGGCGCTTCAGGGCCGCCATCAATCGGGCGCCGAGCAGATCGCCCGAAGGTTCGCCGGCGATCAGGAAGATCAGAGGATCCTGTTCAGTCACTGCGGCACTTCCAGGCCGACGATGAACAGGCCCCTCGCGTCAGCCAACTCGGCAATGGCTTCACGGTCCAGCATGATGCTCTTCCCGGCTTCCACGGCGATGCCGCGCAGACCGGCGGCGGCGCACCGCTCGACGGTGACCGCCCCGACGGTGGGAAGGTCGAACCGGACGTCCTGTCCGGGCTTGCTCATCTTGATGAGCACGCCGCCGGGTCCGTCGCGGCGAAGGGCGCCGCATCGGTCGATCAGGGCATCGGTGCCCTCGATCGCCTCGACACCCAGGACGATCCCTTGCTGCACGATCACCGCCTGCCCGACATCCAGGCTGCCCAAAGCCCGGACCACGGCCACCCCGCGGGCAATGTCGGCTTCCGCCTGACCGTCCGGACCATGAGTCCCCAGGTTGCCGACGGGCGTCAGCAGGTCGCGGAAGACATCCTGTGTCGCCACCACCCGGAACCCCTCGCTTTCCAGCTCGCTGGTCACGGCCCTCAGGAGACCGTCGTCGCCCAGGGCGCGAGTGCCGATGCGGGCGAAAAGGCGGGCCGCGCGCCAGTCCGGCTTCAACTCGGCCAGGCTGGGACGGCGCACCCGGCCGGCCAGGACAATGTCGCGGACCCCGGCCTGACGCAGGGCATCGAGCATGGCGCCCGCGGCGCCCAGCCGCGACCAGCGGTCGACGGGAAGCTTCCCGCCGTCGCGGTCGGCATGCCCTTCCAGCCCCAGCACGAACACCTCGCGCCCGGCGGAACGGCAGGCTTCGACCAGCCGGAGCGGCAGGTCGCCGCCCCCGGCGATGATGCCGAGCTTAGGAGGCATTCTCCGCGCGGGGCTGGCAGATCGGGCGAGAGGCCTCGGCGCGGATGAAGGACAGGATATCGCTGACGACAGGCTGGTCCCCGAACTCGGTGCCGACCTGATCGACCCGCTCGGCCAGCGTCTTCTCCGCGGCGAACAGCAGCTTATAGGCCGCCCTCAGGGTGCGGATATCGTCCTTGCCGAAGCCGCGGCGCTGCAGGCCGACGAGGTTGAGGCCGTTCAGCCGGGCGCGCTCGCCCATCACGAGTCCGAAGGGTATGACATCCTGCTCCACGCCGGACATCCCGCCGATCATGGCATGGGCGCCGATCCGGACGAACTGATGGACTGCCGACAGGCCGCCCAGGATCGCATGGTCGCCGACCGTGACGTGGCCGCCTAGGGTCGCGTTGTTGGCCAGGATCACATTGTTGCCGATGATGCAGTCATGGGCAACGTGGGACGCCATCATGAACAGGCAGTTGTCGCCGACCCGGGTCACCATCCCGCCGCCTTCGGTGCCGGGGTTCATGGTGACATGCTCGCGGATGCGATTGTTGGCGCCGATGATCAGTTCCGACGGCTCGCCATGAAATTTCAGGTCCTGGGGCACATGGCCGATCGACGCGAAAGGAAAGATCTGGGTACCCGGGCCGACTGTGGTCCGCCCCTCGACCACCACGTGGGAATGCAGGCGGACTCCATCCTCCAACACCACGTCGGCGCCGACCACGCAAAAGGGGCCGATCACCACGGACGAACCGATACGGGCCGCCGGATCGACAATCGCCGTTGGATGGATGCTCTCGCTCATGGCAGGGGGTCGCTCACTCATCCAGGATCATCGCGGCGAAGGTCGCCTCCGAACAGAGGACGCCGTTCACCTTGGCTTCGCCTTTGAATTTCCAGACGTTGCGCCGGTGCTGGAGCTTGGTCACATGGATGTGGACGGTATCGCCAGGGGTGATCGGCTTGCGGAAGCGCGCGTCGTCTATCGACATGAAGTAGACCAGCTTGCCTTCGGCGTCCGCCCCGAGAGTATGCACCACGAGAACACCGGCTGTCTGAGCCATCGCCTCGACGATGAGGACGCCCGGCATCACCGGCCGCTGCGGGAAATGGCCCTGGAAGAAGTGCTCGTTGATCGTGACGTTCTTGACCCCCACGGCGCTGACATTGGCGACGACGTTGGTGACACGGTCGATCATCAGCATGGGATAGCGGTGCGGGATCATTTCCATGACCCGCAGGATGTCTATATCGATGCCGTGCTGCTCTTCGCTGCCCTGATGGTCGGTCGCCTGGGTGGCGGAAGTTACTTCCATGTCATTCTTCCTTGAGGCGGGTAGATTTCCCGCGGGTCAGGTTCGCCAAAACCGCGACCTGACGCAACCATTGCTTCATGGGAACCGACGGGACTCCTCCAACCTCGCCACCGGGTGGAATGTCACGCATCACACCGGCCTTGGCGGCGATCCGCGCGCCCGCGCCGATCTTGAGGTGCCCGGCCAAGCCGGCCTGTGCCGCCAGCACCACATGATGATCGAGCTGCGTGCTGCCCGAGATACCGGACTGCGCGACGATCACGCACCCCGGCCCCATGGCCACGTTGTGCCCGATCTGGACCAGATTATCAATCATCGACCCGCGCCCGATCACCGTATCGGGTCCGGCTCCCCGGTCGATCGTCGAGTTGGTTCCGACCTCCACGTCATCCTCGACGATGACGCGGCCAAGCTGCGGAACTCGGACATATCCGGTGGGATCCATGGCGAAGCCGAAACCGTCGGTGCCGATCCGGGCGCCGGGATAGATGTTGACCCGGCTGCCGACAAGGCAATGGCTCAGAGACGCGCAGGCTCCAATGATGGTGTCGTCGCCGACTTCCACCCGGTCACCGATCACCGCGTTCGGCGCGATCCGGCAGCGGGCGCCGATACGGACGCCGGCGCCGATGACCGCTCCCGGACCGACCTCCGTCCCCTCTCCGATCTCGGCAGTCGGATCGACGACGGCATGGGGCGATACTCCGGCTCTGGGGGCGGGAACCGGGTAGAAGGCTTGCGCGATCAGCGCATAGCCCCGGTAAGGTTTCGGCGTGACGAGGAGCGCCATTCCCGGCGGGGCTTTCGAAACCAGGTCGGGATGGACGATGCAGGCACCTGCACCGCTCGCCTCGAAAGATCCGACATATTTCTTGTTGTCCAGGAAGCTGACGTCCCCGGGACCGGCGGTATCCAGCGGGGCGACGTCGGTGAACTCGGCTGCGGGATCGGCTCCAGGCGCCAGTTCAGCCCCGGCAATGCTGGCCAGCCTTTCCAATGTGAAGGGGCCTGCGACGGTAAAGAATCGAGGGTCCGGCATGGCTCCGTTCTTCGTTGGGTTCCGATCGGTTGCTTGTTCCCAAATCGGCCCGGTAGGTCAAGTCAACTCTTGGGTACGGTGACCGCCACCGTAGGCAGCTTCTTGTTCAGACGGTCGAGCACCGATCCGGTCAGGTCAAGCGACTTCTCGGCGATGACGACCTGCTGCTTGGCAAGCACGAGGCTGGCCTTCTGCTCACCCGCGACTTCCGCAACCACCTCCAGCATGGTTTCGTGCAGCTTCTTCATGGATTCGTTGAAGGCTTGGTCCAGTACGCGCTTCCGCGTCTGGACCGACCGCTGGACATCGGCAACCTGTTGCTCGAATTCCCGGCGCTTCTGCTCGAACGCCTCCGGAGCCAGGGTGGAGCGCTGCCGGCCCAGTTCCTGTTCCGCGGCGCGGAGGTTCTCCTCCTGCTTCGAGATTTCCCGCTGATAGGTCTGGCGCTGTGCGTCGAGCTGTTTCTGTATGCTCTGCGCGGCAGCCGACACCTGCATGATCTGCTGGACGTCGACCACCGCCACTGTCGTCGCGGGAAGCTGCTGCGCAGCCGCTTGGCGCGGCAGGCCGACCGTGATGACGGCCAGGGCCAAGCCGGCGGCGATCAGAGCCTTTCTGGCGGCGCTCAGGTCACGTACCATGCCTAGAACCTGGTGCCGAAGCTGAAGCGGAACTGCTCCTTCTTGTCATAGTCTTCCTTCACGATCGGGAAGGCTAGATCGACGCGGATCGGCCCGAGCGGCGACCGCCAGGAAATGCCGGCGCCAATCGAAAGCCGTATTGCATCATCTTCGACCAGACGCTCAAGTCTGTTTGTGGCTGGGTTGATCTGCGCGGTCGCATCGACATCACCAAGAGTACCAAAATCGGTGAAGGTGTGACCGGTGACGCCGAACTCGTCAGGCAGGCCGATCGGGAAGGCCAATTCGACGCTTCCGCGAGCGAACCGGTTGCCGCCGAGGCTGTCGTCGCTATCCAACTCGCGCGGGCCGATACCGGCCGGAGCGAAGCCGCGCAGGCTGTCGCCGCCGATGAAGAACCGGTCGGAAATCGCAACGTCCTCCCCGATCCCCACGATGAACCCGACCTCACCCAGGAAGCTGAGGACCGTTCCTTCGGTAACCGGGAAATAGACGCCGGCTCCCAGCCGGTTCCGCGAGAACTGGGCATCGCCTCCCAGGCCCGCGACCTCGTTGTTGAGGCGGATGAAGTAACCGTCGGTCGGGTTGATCCGGCTGTCGCGCGCGTCGTACAGCAGTTCCTGCCCGACCAGCGAGACGATGCGGGTTCCCTCCTGCTCGCGGATGAAGCGGGAGGCGTCGGACGCGACGTTCTCGATTTCGGTCTGTTGCAGGGTGTAGTTCAATCGCTGGCGCAGGCGCTCGGTCAGCGGATAGCCGAGCCGGAAGCCGATGCCGGTGTTGGCCTCGTCGTAGGAGCTTTCATCCTGGTTGTCGCGGGTGATGCGGAACAGGTCGATACCCGCGGCGAGATCGCGCTCCAGGAAGTAAGGTTCGGTGAAACTCAGGTCGAATTCCTGGGTCCGCCCTGACACTGTCGCGGCGAAACGCAGATCCTGACCGCGGCCGAGCAGGTTGCGTTCCCGGATGCCGAAATTGGCGAGCGGGCCGTCGATGGTGGAGAAGCCGGCGCCGATCTCGATCTCGCCGGTCGATTGCTCCTGGACGTCGACCTGGATGACGGACCGGTCGGGCTGGACGCCTTCCGCGGTCGATATGCTCACCCGCTCGAAGAACCCCAGGTCGCGGATGCGGCGCTCCGATCGCCTCAGTTTCGAGGTATTGAACGGATCCCCTTCGACCAGCAGCATTTCGCGCCGGATCACCCGGTCGAGCGTGCGGACGTTTCCGGTGATGTCGATCCGGTCGACGAAGACGCGCGGGCCTTCCCCGATCTCGTAGATGACATCGATCGTCCGGGTCTCGCGGTTGCGGACGATCCGGGGCTGGATGTCCACGAAGGCATACTGGAGGTCGCCGACTGCGTTGGTCAGGTTGGCGATCGAGGTTTCGACCTCCTCGGCGTTGTACCAATCGCCGTCGACCGTGGTCAGCCGGTCGCGCAGGCTCTCGGCGTCAAGGTCTCGCAGTTCGGTCTCCAACCCGATCTTGCCGAACTTGTAGCGCTCTCCCTCCTCGACCGTGAAGGTGATGAAGAAGCCGTCGCGGTCGGGAGTCAGTTCAGCTACGGCCGAGACCACCCGGAAATCGGCATAGCCGCGCGACAGATAGAATCGGCGCAACCGGTCGCGGTCGAAGGTCAGGCGGTCGGGATCGTAGGTATCGTCGGTGGTCAGGAAC
The DNA here is from genome assembly GCF_008843145.1 of Skermanella pratensis. Classification (GTDB taxonomy): domain Bacteria; phylum Pseudomonadota; class Alphaproteobacteria; order Azospirillales; family Azospirillaceae; genus Skermanella; species Skermanella pratensis. The sequence continues at coordinate 3,028,032 of NZ_CP030265.1, forward strand.
CGGTACCAGCGCGACTCGCGGGTCTGGATCTCCTCCCGCAGCCGGCTGTCGCTGAACATCTCGTTGCCGATGAAGTTGATCCGCCGAACCCCCGTGCGGGCACCCTCGTCGATCTCGAACACCAGATCGACGCGGTTCTGGTCCAGTTGGATGACCTTCGGCTCCACGGTCGCGGCGAACCGTCCGCTCCGCCGGTAGATCTCGAGCAGGCGCTGGACGTCGTTTTGCACCCGCGTCCGGGTATAGACGACGCGGGGCCGGAGCTGGACCTCGCGCTCCAGGTCGGCGTCTTCGATCCGCTGGTTACCCTCGAAGGCGATCCGGTTGATGATCGGGTTCTCGACCACGTTCACCACCAGGGTATTGCCCTCGCGCCGAAGGGTGACGTCGGCGAACAGGCCGGTGGCGAACAAGGCCTTCAGCGAGTCGTCGATCCGTGACGGATTGAACGGATCGCCGGGACGGACCACCAGATAAGACCGTACCGTCGTCGGCTCGATTCGCTGGGTGCCTTCGACCCGGATGTCCGAAATGGTACCGCCGGAGAAATTGGCCTGCGCCACCGTGGTCGGCAGCCCCTGGGCCAGTGCGATGGTCGACGTAGCCGTCGTCGTGCACGCAGCCAGCACGCAGGCTGCCAAAAACCTGTTCAGCCCCAACTGAAACCCCCAATAACTTCCTATCCCGTCAGGAAACCAAGTCACGGAAGAAGTCGACCACACGCAGGTGCACCAAGTCGTTCCAGGTCGCGAAGACCATCAAGGTGAGCACCAGGGCCAAACCAATCCGAAAGCCATATTCCTGAGCCCTGTCGCCGAGCGGCTTACCACGGATCGCCTCAACGGCATAGAACAACAAGTGGCCGCCGTCCAACATCGGAATGGGAAAAAGGTTAATGAGGCCGAGATTGACCGAGAGGATCGCCATGAACCAGACCAGCGCCACGACGCCGCTCTGAGCCACCTCGCCGGACATCTGCGCGATGCGCAGCGGGCCGCCCAGCTCCTCGGTCCCGCGCGAGCCGGAGATCATCTGGCCGACGGCGCCCAGAGTGCCCACGGTCAGGTTGACGGTCTCCCGCCCGGCCTGCCAGAGGGCTGTCAGCGGGTCATGCCTGCGGTATTCCATGCCGGCCCGGCCGATCCCGAGCAGGCCGATGGAGTGGGTATTGCCCATCCGGTCGGTGATCTGGGTCACCTCGGGCGTGACGGACATCGGTACGCGACTACCGTCGCGCTCGACCACCAGCGCCAGGGGAGTTCCCTGATTGAACCGGACGATCTGCTGGACTTCCTCGAAACGCTCGATCGGCTGGCCGTCGATCTCCACGATGACGTCGCCCGGCAGGATGCCCGCCCGGGCGGCGGCACTCTGCTCCTGCACAGTCCCGATGTCCGGCGGCGTGTAGGGCTGTCCGTAGAGCGAGAACAGCAGCGTCAGGCCGATGATGGCGAACAGGAAATTGGCGATCGGACCGGCCGCCACGATGGCGGCGCGCTGCCCCAGCCGCTTGTGGAAGAAGGATAACTCGCGCTCCTGCGGGGTCATGGTCCGGACCGCGCCGCTTGGCGTGCTGGCCGCGTCGGCGTCCCCGAACATCTTGACGTAGCCGCCGAGCGGAATCGCGCTGAACTTCCACCGGGTGCCTGCGCGATCCGTACGGCCGAACAGTTCCGGACCGAACCCGATCGAGAAGGTCTCGATGCGCACGCCATTGCGGCGGGCGACCCAGTAATGGCCAAGCTCGTGAACGAACACGAGCACGGTCAGCACGACCAGGAAGGGGATGACGTAGGTCCACAGACCGGTGAGGAATTCCATTGGTTCTCCCGCCGCCCGCGGCTCAGGGGTTCATTCGCTGCAACGGGCCAAGTTTTCGCTCGCTTCACGGCGAGCTTCCGCGTCGATGTGGCGCACATCGTCCAGATGATCAAGGCGGGAATGTGGCAGCCGCTCCAGCGTCTGCTCGACCACGCGCTCGATGTCCAGGAATCCGATGCGCCTTTCCAGGAATCCCTGGACTGCCACTTCGTTCGCCGCGTTCAAAATTGTAGGAGCGCCTCCGCCGCTTTGCAAGGCATGGCGGGCGAGGCGCAGCGCCGGGAAGCGCTGAGGATCCGGCGCCTCGAACGTCAGCGTTCCGGCGCTGATCAGGTCCAGCGGGGCGGCCGGCGTGGGGATACGCTCCGGCCAGCCCAAGGCGAATGCGATAGGCGTCCGCATGTCGGGCGTTCCGAGTTGGGCAAGCACCGAGCCATCGACATATTCCACCATGCTGTGGATCACCGACTGGGGATGAACGACCACGTCGATGCGTTCCTCGGGCATGGCGAACAGGAAATGCGCCTCGATGATCTCCAGCCCCTTGTTCATCATCGTGGCACTGTCGACCGAGATCTTGGCGCCCATCCGCCAAGTCGGGTGGGCGCACGCCTGCTCCGGCCCGGCTTCGGCCATCTGGGACCTGGAGGACTGGCGGAATGGTCCGCCCGACGCGGTCAGCAGCAGGCGCCGGATCGAGTCGCGCCGATCGGGATCGAACACCTGGAAGATCGCGTTGTGCTCGCTGTCGACCGGCAGCAGCGTGGCGCCGCAGTCCCGCACCAGGTCCATCATCAGCGGCCCGGCGCAGACCAGGCACTCCTTGTTGGCGAAGGCGACGATGGCGCCGCGCCGGGCGGCGGCCAGCGTCGATTCCAGCCCGGCGGCACCGACGATCGCGGCCATGACCCAGTCGGCCGGGCGTTGGGCCGCTTCGACCACCGCCTCGGGCCCGGCGGCAACCTCGATCCCGCTGCCGGCCAGCGCGTCGCGCAGGGCCTGATAACCCGCGGGATCGGCGATCACCACCAGCGCCGGGCGCAGCGCCCTGGCCTGCTCGACCAGATGGGCGACATTGCGGCCGGCGGTCAGCGCCTCGACCGTGTAGGCTCCCGGATCGCGGGAGATCAGATCGACCGTATTGCGGCCGACCGAGCCGGTCGATCCGAGGATCGTGACGCGCCGGGGAGATCCGGTCCGCTCCGACGTGCGCGCGCCTGCTACCACCATGCGAGAGCTTTCCCCAAAGTCGCGTGGAACAGCGCGAAGACCGGCGCTGCGACAATAAGTCCGTCCACGCGGTCGAGCAGACCGCCATGGCCGGGAATGAGACGCCCGCTGTCCTTGACGTCGAAACGGCGCTTGATGCCCGACTCGAACAGATCGCCGATCTGGCCGACCACGGCGAGCACCATGCCCAGCACGGCCGCCAGCCAGGGCCGCTCGGCGTCGAACGCGACGGCGACGCCGGCGCCGAACGCCGCGGCGCTCAGCATGCCGCCGATCAGCCCGGCCCAGGTCTTCTTGGGGCTGATACGGGGGGCCAGCTTCGGTCCGCCGATGCTCTTGCCGGCGGCATAGGCGCCGATGTCAGTCGCCCAGATGCAGAACAGAAGATAGATCAGCAGCCCCAGCCCGTCCTCCGGATGGCCCCGGACCCAGATCAGGGAGACGCTGCCGAAGACGATGTAGGGAATGCCGAAGGAGAAGAGCCAGCGGTGGTCCGAATGGGACATCCAGGCATAACCCAGAAGCGCCACCGTAAGGATAGCCGCCAGGAGGAGCGACAGCGCCGCCCCCATGATGAAGTCCGCGATCAGGACCGCCGCCACCGCCGCCACCGGCAGCGAAGCGACCCACCTGGAGCGGTCCGGCTCGACGAGCCGGGTCCACTCCGCAACCGCCAGGACTGCGAAGGTCAGGATCAGGACTTCGAAGACCCAGCCGCCGAGATAGACCGCCAGAAGAACGACGGGTCCGAGAACCAGAGCCGAGATGATCCTGGTACGCAGGTTTCCCGTTCTACCGAGTCCCGACTGCGCCGTAGCGCCTGTCGCGCTGGTTGAATTCTCGGATTGCATCTTCCAGATCGCGCTTCGTGAAATCGGGCCACAGCGTATCGACGAAGACCAGTTCGGTATAGGCCAATTGCCACAGCAGGAAATTGCTGATCCGCTGCTCGCCGCTGGTACGCAGCAACAGGTCGGGATCGGGAATGTCCCGGGTCAGGAGACGGCCCGAGAAGGACTCCTCGGTCACGTCCTCGGGGTTGAGCCTCCCCTCCAGGGCATCCCTGACCATCTGCCGGGCGGCATTCGCGATCTCCTGCCGGGCGCCGTAGCTGAGCGCGATAGTCAGGTTCAGCTCGCCGTTCCCGCGGGTCAGTTCCTCCGCGTTCTGGATCATGGTGACGATGTCGCCGGACAGACGGGAACGGTCGCCGATCACCCGCAGCCGGACGCCGTTCTTGTGGAGTTCGGCGATTTCGCTGCGCAGGTAGAACCGGAGGAGTTGCATGAGGTCGAACACCTCGCCCTCCGGCCGCCGCCAGTTCTCCGACGAGAATCCGAACATGGTGAGGTAGGGGATGCCCAATTCGCGGGCAGCCTCCACGGTTCGCCTTACGGCTTCGATGCCTTTGCGATGCCCTGCGGTCCGCGGCAGGCCGCGGGCTTTCGCCCAGCGGCCGTTACCGTCCATGATGATCGCTACGTGCTGCGGCAAGGTGCCCGTCGTGGTCAAAGTCCCCTGCATCGAGGTCAGACCTGCATGATCTCTTTTTCCTTGGCCGCGAGCGCTTCGTCGATCTTCTTGATGTGGGCGTCGGTCATGGACTGGACCTCGTCGGCCCAGGTTTTGTGTTCATCCTGGCTGATGTCGCCGCCTTTTTCCATGCGCTTCAGCATGTCCATTCCGTCCCGGCGCACATTGCGAACGGCGACACGGGCCTGCTCGGCGTAGCGCGAAGCGACCTTGGACAGTTCGGCCCGGCGCTCCTGGTTCAAGTCGGGTATCGGCACGCGCACGTTCTGGCCATCGGTCTGAGGGTTCAGCCCGAGGCCGCCGTCGCGGATCGCCTTCTCGACGGCCTTGACCATGCCGCGGTCCCAGACCTGCACCGTGATCAGCCGCGCTTCGGGCACGCTGATGGTACCGACCTGGTTGAGAGGCATCTGCTGGCCATAGGCCTCGACGGTGATCGGTTCAAGCAGACTGGCGGAGGCGCGGCCAGTGCGCAGCCCGCCGAATTCCTTGCGCAGCGACTCCAGGGCGCCGTCCATGCGGCGGCTGAGCGAGTCAATATCAGGGTCGGCCACGGTAGTTCAGCCCTCTTCCGTGATGATCGTGAACTTGCCGCGCCCCGCCATGACTTCGGCAAAGGCACCGGCCGTGTGGATCGAGAACACTAGGATGGGTATTTTATTCTCGCGCGCCAGCGAAATGGCCGAGGCGTCCATCACCTGGAGATCCTTCGCCAGAACCTCAAGGTGGGTCAACGTCTCGAAGCGCTGAGCCGACGGGTCCTTGTTGGGATCGGCGGAGTAGACGCCATCCACTTTGGTGCCCTTCAGGAGCGCGTCGCAGCCCATTTCGGACGCGCGGAGCGCCGCTGCGGTATCGGTCGTGAAGAACGGGTTACCCGTTCCGGCACCGAAGATCACGACCCGCCCCTTCTCCATGTGGCGCACGGCGCGGCGCCGGATATAAGGTTCGCAGACGCTGGCCATGGGGATGGCGGACTGCACCCGGGTCTGAACGCCCCTGCGCTCCAGCGCGCTCTGCATCGCCAGCGCGTTGATCACCGTCGCGAGCATGCCCATGTAATCGGCCGTCGCCCGCTCCATCCCCGTCGCTGCGCCCGAGACGCCGCGGAAGATGTTGCCGCCGCCGATCACCAGGCAGACCTCGACGCCCATGCCGACGACGGATTTCACCTCATCGGCGACCCGATCGACGATTTCGGGGTCCAGCCCGTATTCCCGATTGCCCATCAGCGCCTCGCCGGAGATCTTCAGCAGGACGCGACCATACCGGGCGTTGGTGGGCATCGCCCCCTCCATCGCAGTCATCAAAAGTAATCCCTAAGCCAGCGATCGTGCGAGCCGGCGGCCGCCTCGGGGGCGACCGCCAATAGCTTCAGCGACAGACAGTCTCAGCGGCCGACGTTCGCCTGGGCGGCAACCTCGGCGGCAAAATCGGACTGCTCCTTCTCGATGCCCTCGCCCAGAACGAACCGGGTGAAGCCCACGACCTTGATCGGGGCGCCGATCTCCTTGGCGACCGTATCGACGACCTTGCGGACCTTGTTTTCGCCGTCGATGACGTAGACCTGCTCCAGAAGGACCACTTCCTCGTAGTATTTGCGCAGCCGACCCTCGACCATCTTGGCGATGATGTCTTCCGGCTTGCCGCTGGCGCGCGCCTGATCGGCCAGAACGCTCCGCTCACGCTCCAGGGAACTGGCGTCGACATCCTCGATGTTGACCGCTTCCGGACGGGCGGCGGCGATGTGCATGGCGATCTGCTTGCCGAGTTCCAGCAGGCGGGCACGGTCACCGGTGGACTCCAGGCCGACCAGCACGCCGATCTTGCCCAGGTTCGGAGCCAGCGCGTTGTGGACGTAACTGGCGACGGCGCCCTGGCCGACAGCGATCCGCGAAACGCGGCGCAGGTTCATGTTCTCGCCGATCGTCGCCACCATGTTGGTGACCTCGTCCGCGACGTTGCGGTCGGTGCCGGGGAAAGCCTGCTGCTGCAGCGACTCGATCGTGCCGTCACCCTCGAGCGCCAACTGCGCGACCTGGTTCGCGAAGGCCTGGAACCGGTCGTTGCGGGCGACGAAGTCGGTCTCGGAATTGACTTCGACCGCGGCGCCGACGGTGTCGGCGGTGGCGACCGCGACCAGACCCTCGGCGGCCACCCGGCCGGCCTTCTTGGCGGCGGCGGCGAGGCCCTTCTTGCGCAGCCAGTCGACGGCGCCTTCAAGGTCGCCCGACGTCTCGGTCAGCGCCTTCTTGCAGTCCATCATGCCGGCGCCGGTCTTTTCGCGCAATTCCTTGACGAGCGAGGCTGTGATTTCGGCCATCTTGGACCTCTTCCTGAATGATCGTAGTCAGTAGATAAAAATAAGGGCAACCGGACGCATCCAAGCGCCCGGTTGCCCGATCTGACGGATCAGGCCTGGGCGCCTTCCGAGACCGCGGCTTCGCCCTCGGTGCCTTCGGTGGCCTCGGCGACGACGACATCCTCGTCCGCCGGCAGTTCTTCCTCGACGCCTTCGGCCTGCTCGCCGACATCGATGCCCGAGGCGATCATCTCGGCCTGGAGGCCGTCGAGAACCGCACCGGAAACCAGCTCGCAATAGGTATCGATCGCGCGCAGCGCATCGTCGTTGCCCGGGATCGGGAAGGCGACGCCGTCGGGATCGGAGTTGCTGTCGATCACCGCGACGACCGGAATACCGAGCTTGTTGGCTTCCTGGACCGCGATCGACTCTTTATTGGTGTCGATGATGAACAGGATGTCCGGCAGGCCGCCCATTTCCTTGATGCCGCCGAGCGCCCGTTCCAGCTTGTCACGTTCGCGGGTGAGCTGGAGGGTTTCCTTCTTGGTCAAGCCGATATTGGTGTCCTGAAGGCGCTCCTCCATCTCGCGGAGACGCTTGATCGACTGGGAGATGGTCTTCCAGTTCGTCAGCATGCCGCCGAGCCAGCGGTGGTTGACATAGTACTGGCCGCAGCGCGAAGCCGAGTCGGCGACCTTCTCCTGAGCCTGGCGCTTGGTGCCGACGAACAGCACGCGTCCGCCGCCCGCCACCACGTCGCGGACCGCAGTCATTGCGCGGTGCAGCATGGGAACGGTCTGCTCGAGATCAATGATGTGGACGCCGTTGCGCACGCCGAAAATGTACGGCTGCATCTTCGGGTTCCAGCGGCGGGTGTGGTGGCCGAAATGGACGCCGGCTTCCAGGAGCTGGCGCATGGTGAATGAAGGCATCGGCATGGAAAACAGTCCTTTTCCGGTTGCTCCGCCGCGGGCGTGGTTCACCAGATGTGAACACCGGAGCGGGCCGCCGGCCTATGAGCCGATGGACCGCAAGCCCGCGTGAGGTTTTGCGACGGGCGATAGATAGCCCGGCGCCCTGCGTTTGGCAACCATATCCGCATGCATCGCGCGGCGCGCGCCCGGGGGCAACGCCTAAAGATCGAGCACGTCAGCCACGCCGGGGATCGCCTTGATCGCGGCCCTGCCCTTCGCCGACACCGCATAGGCTCCGGGGAGGGCGATTTCGGCCTCGCGCATGCCGCCGACGTCCACCAGGATCGATATCTTGCCCCGGCCCCGTCCGATCTGGTCCAGGATGTTGCGCAGGTGCGGGGCCGCCTCGGGCTGGCTGAGGATGATCTGCAGCCCCTCGGCGGCACGGGCGACCTCGTCCTCCAGCGGCTTCACGTCATGGCAGGTCAGCCGCATGTCCTCGCCCATGACCTGGACGTCGACCATCAGGACGACGCTCTTGCCCGGCTCCAGCAGCTCCCGTGAGGTCGCCAGCAGCTCCGAGAAGAGGGTCACCTCGTAGACGCCCGTGGAGTCCGACAGGCTGACGAAGGCGAAGCGGTTGCCGCTCTTGGCGACCCGCTCCTGCCGGTTGATCACGACGCCCGCCATGGGAAAGCGGGTCGAGCCGCCGCCGCTCGCCTTCTTGAGCAAGTCGGCCGAGTTGACCACTCGCAGGCGCGACAGGGGCTTGGCGAAGCCGTCCAGCGGGTGGGCCGACAGGTAGAAGCCGATGGCGTTGAACTCGTGGGCCAGCCGGTCGAGCTGGTCCCAATCGGCCACCTTGGGCAGGTCGGGAACCTTGAGAGTCACCCCGCCCCCGCCCCCGAACAGGCTGGATTGGCCGCTCTCGCGCTCGGCCGCCGCGGCCTGGGCGTAGCGGATCAGCGTTTCGATGCCGCCATGGACCTGCCGCCGGTTGCCGTTGAGGCTGTCGAACGCGCCGGCGCAGGTCAGATTCTCCATCTGGCGCTTGTTGATCACCTTGGTATCCAGCCGGCGCGCCAGGTCGAACAGGTCGGTGTAGCGGCCGCCCTCGTTCCGCCGGGCCACCAAGGCTTCCATGGCGGGCATGCCGACTCCCTTGACGGCGGCGAGGGCGTATCGGATCGCCCGCTCGCCGTCTGGCAGCAGCTCCACCCGGAAAACCGGGTTGGACTTGTTGATGTCGGGGGTCAGCAGCCGGATCTTGAGACGGACCAGTTCCTGCCGGAAGGTGTTCAGCTTGTCGGTGTTGCCCAAGTCGAGAGTCATGGACGCGGCCAGGAACTCCACTGGGTAGTTGGCCTTCAGGTAGGCGGTCTGGTAGGCGACCAGCGCATAGGCGGCGGCGTGCGACTTGTTGAAGCCGTAGCCGGCGAACTTGTTCACCTGGTCGAAGATCAGGCCGGCCTGCTCGCCGTCGACGCCCTTGCCCACGGCGCCGTCGATGAACAGCTTGCGCTGGGCGTCCATCTCGGCCTGGATCTTCTTGCCCATGGCGCGGCGCAGCAGGTCGGCGCCGCCGAGCGAGTAACCGGACAGCACCTGGGCGATCTGCATGACCTGCTCCTGGTAGATCATGATCCCGAAGGTGTCCTTCAGGATCGGCTCCAGCCAAGGGTGCATGTAGTCCGGCGCTTTCTCTCCGTTCTTCACCGCGATGTAGGTCGGGATATTGTCCATCGGGCCGGGACGGTAGAGCGAGACCAAGGCGATGATGTCGTCGAACCGGTTCGGCTTGAGGCGCCGCAGCACATCGCGCATGCCCGAGCTTTCAAGCTGGAACACGCCGGTCGTCTCGCCCCGCGACATCATCTCGTAGGTCTTGACGTCGTCGAGCGGCAGGTTGGACAGGTCGATGACGTCGCCGCGCTCCGTGATCAGCTCCACCGCGCGCTGGAGCACGGTCAGGGTCTTCAGGCCGAGGAAGTCGAACTTCACCAGCCCGGCCTGCTCGACATACTTCATGTTGAACTGGGTAACCGGCATATCCGAGCGCGGGTCGCGGTAGAGCGGCACCAACTGGTCCAGCGGACGGTCGCCGATCACCACGCCGGCCGCGTGGGTCGAGGCGTGACGGAACAGTCCTTCCAGGCGGAGCGCTATCTCGATCAGGCGCTTGACGGTCTCGTCCGAGTCCCGGGCCTGCTGAAGCATCGGCTCACCCTCGATCGCCTGCCCCAGGGTCACCGGGTTGGCCGGGTTGTTGGGCACCAGCTTGCAGATCTTGTCCACCTGCCCGTAGGGCATCTGGAGCACGCGCCCGACGTCGCGCAGCACGGCGCGCGCCTGGAGCTTACCGAAGGTGATGATCTGGGCGACCCGGTCGTGGCCGTAGTAGCCCTGCACGTAGCGGATCACCTCGTCGCGGCGGTCCTGGCAGAAGTCGATGTCGAAGTCGGGCATCGACACGCGCTCGGGATTCAGGAACCGCTCGAACAGCAGGCCGAAGCGCAAGGGGTCCAGGTCGGTGATGGTCAACGACCACGCCACGACCGAACCGGCACCCGAGCCGCGGCCCGGGCCGACCGGGATGTCATGCCGCTTCGCCCACTTGATGAAGTCGGAGACGATCAGGAAGTAACCGGGAAACTTCATGTTCTCGATCACGTTCAGCTCGAAATCGAGCCTTTCGCGATAGGTCATCTCGGTCTCCGCACGCTGCTCCGCCGTCATCTCCGGCGTGAAGACCTGCTTCTCCAGCCGCAGGATCAGGCCCTCGTGGGCCTGGTGGCGCAACTCCTCCGGCTCGGTCCTGCCACCCTCGGCCGCCGCCTGGAAGGCGGGCAGGATCGGCTTGATCGGTTTCAGCAGGTAGCTGCAGCGGCGCGCGATGACCAGGGTGTTGTCCACCGCCTCCGGCAGGTCGGCGAACAGCTCGCGCATCTCCGCAGCCGACTTGAAGCGGTGCTCCGGCGTCAGGCGCCGCCTCTCAGCCTCGACCACGTAGGAGCCTTCGGCGATGCAGAGCAGCGCGTCGTGAGCCTCGTACATGTCCTCGGTCGAGAAGAAGCAGTCGTTGGTCGCGACCAGGGGCAGGTCGAGATCATAGGCGAGGTCGACCAGATCCGGCTCGATGCGGTCCTCCACGTCCAGCCGGTGGCGCATCAGCTCGACATAGAGCCGGTTGGGGAACAGGCGGCGCAGCTGCTCCGCGACATCGCGGGCGGCCGGCTTGTGGCCCTCGGCGAACAGACGCCCGATCGACCCGGAAGGTCCTCCGGTCAAGGCGATCAGGCCGTCGGTGAAGCCTTCCAGATCCTGCAGGGCGAGCTGGGGAGCGGACGTCGGATCGCCCTCCATGAAAGCCTTGCTGATCAGCTTCGTCAGGTTCTGGTAGCCGGCCTCCGATTGGACCAGGAGCACGAGCTGGTCGGGCAGATTCAGCCCCTTCCCCACCGGCTTGCCGCCGCCGTTGGCGGCAGGTCCCATGCGCCGGATGCCAAGCTGGCAGCCCAGGATGGGCTGCACTCCGGCATCCATGGCGGCCAGCGAGAATTCCAGCGCGCCGAACAGATTGCCGGTGTCGGTGACGGCGACGGCCGGCATCTCCTGCTTTTGGCAGATCTTGACCAACTCCTTGATCTTGATCGCCCCTTCGGAGAGCGAATAGGCGGAGTGGACGCGCAGGTGGACGAAATCGGCAATCGGCATCGGGTGCTGTACTCGGGAGCGGGAGCGGGAGAGCGTTCTGCGCCCAGCATGACAAGCCGGAGCCCCGGCGTCATGCGCAAGTTTCGCTTGACGCCGGGTGCCGGCCGGCCCGGCGGAGGGAAACCGGAGCGGAAGTGACCGTCGGGCAACAGGCGACCTACCGGTTATTCGTTGGGTATCGGAACACCGAGGGCCGTTGAACAGGAGCCTCCACCGCTCCGTCAGGCGTCCAAGCTGGCCTTCAGGAAATCGATCGTCCTGGTCCAGGCCAGCTGCGCGGCCGCCGCATCGTAACGCGCCGGAGCCGTGTCGTTGTTAAAGGCGTGGTTGGCGCCCTGGTACATGTGCAAGGTGTAGTCGACATCGGCCTTCTTCAGAGCCGCCTCGAAGGCCGGCACGCTCTCGTTGATGCGATCGTCCAGGCCGGCATAGTTGAGCAGCAGCTTGGCGCGGATGTTCGGCACCGCGTCAAGCGGCGGGGTCCGGCCGTAAAAGACCACCGAAGCATCGAGATCCGGCGACGCCGTCGCCAGCGTGCCCGCCATGCCGCCGCCCCAGCAGAAGCCCATGGCGCCGACCTTGCCGGTCGACTCGGCATGGCCTTGGAGAAAGGCGACGGTTCGGACCAGATCATCCAGGGTCTGCTTGCCGTCGAGCCGGCCGATGAGCGTGCGGGCCTGATCCTCGTCCGCCGGCGTTCCCCCCAGCGGACTCAGCATGTCCGGACCCAGCGCCAGGAAGCCTTCCAGGGCCACCCGGCGGACCACGTCCTCGATATGCGGGTTCAGGCCGCGGTTCTCGTGGATGACGATCACCGCCGGCAGCTTGCCGGCACCCTTCGGCTTCGCCAGATAGCCCTTGAGGTCGCCGGACGAACCCGGCCACGTGATGCGGGAGGTTTCCAGCCGCGCGTCGGTCGGGGGCACGACCTGCGCCAGGGCATAGTTGCTTTCCAGCAGGGGAAGCAGCGCCGCGGCGGCGGCGGCGCTGCCGGCCAGGGCGGTCAGCCGGCTGATGAAAATCCGCCGGTCCAGCGGGGCGTGGGTGTATTCATCGTAAAGCTCGATGATCTTGCGATCCATGGCGCAACCCTCCTCTCTTGGTCCGGGGCATCGCCGTCCGCCCCGGACACAAGCTAGGCCATCGCTCAATGCTGGACCAGCACACCGTCCTTCAGTTCGAGCACCCGGTCCATGCGGGCCGCCAGATCCAGGTTATGGGTCGCCACCAGCGCTCCGAAATCACCGCCGCGGACCAGATTGGCCAGCACGGCGAACACGTCCTCCGCCGTCTTGTGGTCCAGATTGCCGGTCGGCTCGTCCGCGATCAGCAGCTTCGGACGATTGGCCAGGGCTCGGGCGATCGCGACTCGCTGCTGCTCGCCGCCCGAAAGACGTGCCGGCCGGTGGCCGGCCCGCGCGGCGAGCCCGACCAGATCCAACAGCTCCATGGCCCGCTTCCGCGCCACGGATTTCGAGATGCCTGAGATCATCTGCGGCAGCACGATGTTCTCCAGGGCGCTGAACTCCGGCAGCAAGTGGTGGAATTGGTAGACGAACCCGATGGACTGGCGGCGCAACGCCGTCCGGTCGGCGTCGGACAGCGTATTGGCCAGCTTGCCCGCGATGCGGATCTCGCCGCCGTCGGCCTGCTCCAGCAGCCCGGCTATATGGAGCAGAGTCGACTTGCCGGCTCCCGATGGACCGACCAGGGCCACCAACTCGCCGCCGGCGACCTGGAGGGACGCACCGCGCAGTACGTTGAGCGGCTGCCCCGCCTGCTTGAAGGTCCGGACGACCCCGTCGATCCGGATCATGGGCTCGGCCGGTAGGTTCCTCGTCTCATTCATAACGGAGCGCCTCGACCGGATCGAGCTTGGCTGCCCGCCACGCCGGGTAGATGGTGGCGCCGAACGACAGCCCCAGCGCCATCAGGACGACCCGGGTTACCTCGGACCAGTCGATCTCCGCCGGCAGTTGGGTCAGGAAATAGATCTCCGCCGAGAACAGCTCGGTGCCCAGGAGGTTCTGGAGCACCTGCCGGATCGATTCGATGTTGTCGGCGAAGGCGACCCCCAGGACGAGGCCGAATACCGTGCCGATCACGCCGATGCTGGCGCCGGCCAGGAAGAAGATGCGCAGGATCATGCCCCGGGTTGCGCCCATGGTGCGCAGGATCGCGATGTCCCTGCCCTTGTCCTTCACCAGCATGATCATGCTGGAGATGATGTTGAACGCGGCGACCAGGATGATCAGCGTCAGAATCAGGAACATCACATTCCGTTCGACCTGAAGGGCGTTGAAGAAGCTGGCGTTGGACTGCTGCCAGTCGACCAGCCGGGCCCGGCCGCCCAGCACCTCCTGTACCGGGCCGCGGTACTCCCAGATCAATCTGGGCTGCTCGACCATCAGCTCCAGCGTCGTCACCGCGTCGGGCACCCGGAAAAAGACCTGGGCCGCCGGCAGAGGCATGAAGATGAAGTTGTTGTCGTACTCGAACATCCCGACATCGAAGATGGCGCCGATCGTGTAGGCCCTCATGCGCGGCACCGTCCCGAAGGCGCTGGTATTGCCTTGCGGGCTGATCAGCGTCAGCTGGTCGCCGACCGCAAGCCCGAGCCGCTGCGCCATCCGGATGCCGATCGCCACGTTCTCGTTTTCGAAACGGTCCAGCGATCCCCGCACGATATGGTTGGAGACCGTTGGCCGGACCCGGAAATCCTCGGGCGCTATGCCGCGGACGATGGCCCCGGACGACACGCCCCGCACGGTGACCAGCGCCTGCGCCTCGACCGTCGGCGTCACGGAGGTGACTCCGGGCACCTGACGAAGCCGATCGGCAAGCGGCTGGTAATCGGGCAGCGGACCCTGGATCGCGTAGACGTTCATGTGGCCGTTGAGGCCGAGCACCCGGCCCAGCAGTTCCGACCGGAAGCCGTTCATCACCGCCATCACGATGATCAGCGTCGCGACGCCGAGCCCGATGCCCAGCAGCGAGAAGCCGGCGATCACCGAGATGAAGCCTTCCTGCCGCCGCGCGCGGAGATACCGCATCGCGACCATGCGTTCGAAAGCGCCGAAGATCATGCCTGTAAGGCCTTTTTGGACTGATGAGCGATGCGTGCCGGTCTCAAGCGGTCAGCTTGGCGAGGGCGGCCTCGCGCGACAGTTCCTCGCGCTCGCCGGTGGCGCGACGCTTCAGCTCGACGACGCCGCTCTTCAGCCCCCGGGGACCGACGGTCAGCTGCCACGGAATGCCGATCAGGTCCATGTCGGCGAATTTGCCGCCGGCCCGCTCGTTGCGGTCGTCGTAGATCACCTCGACCCCCGCGGCACTCAGGTCGCGATACAGCTCGTCGCAGACCCGGTCGCACTCGGCGTCGCCGGTCTTCAGGTTTATCAGGCCGACCTTGAAGGGTGCCACGCTGTCCGGCCAGATGATGCCGGATTCGTCATGGCTCGCCTCGATGATCGCGCCGACCAGCCGCGACACCCCGATGCCGTACGACCCCATTTCCAGGGTAACCTGCTCGCCGTTCGGCCCGGCGACCACGGCGCCCAGCGGAGCCGAGTACTTGGTGCCGAAATAGAAGATGTGGCCGACCTCGATCCCGCGGGCGTTCACCAGTTCCTCCGGCGGCAGCGGCGAGGTGGCGGGATCGTGCTTCTCGTCGGTGGCCGCATAGATGCTGGTGTACTTCTCGAAGAACGGCCCGAGGTCGTCGTCGAATCCGGGCGCGCTGGACAGGACGTCCAGGTCCAGCCACTCCTTGTCGCAGAACACCCCGCTCTCGCCGGTTTCCGCCAGGATGATGAACTCGTGGCTGAGATCGCCGCCGATGGGACCGGTATCGGCCTGCATCGGGATCGCCTTCATGCCGAGCCGGGCGAAGGTCCGCAGATAGGCCAGGAACATCTTCTGGTACGAGCGGCGGGCGCCGGCCTGGTCCAGGTCGAAGGAATAGGCATCCTTCATCAGGAACTCGCGCCCGCGCATCACGCCGAATCGGGGCCGGATCTCGTCCCGGAATTTCCACTGGATATGGTAGAGGTTGCGCGGCAGGTCGCGGTAGCTCTTGACCGCCGACCGGAAGATGTCGGTGATCATCTCCTCGTTGGTCGGGCCGAACAGCATCTCTCGCTCGTGCCGGTCACGGATGCGAAGCATCTCCTTGCCGTAGTCGTCGTACCGGCCGCTTTCCTTCCACAGCTCGGCCGGCTGGATCGTCGGCATCAGCAGTTCCTGCGCGCCTGCGGCATCCTGCTCCTCGCGCACGATCTGCTCGATCTTCTTCAGCACACGGAATCCCAACGGCAGCCAGGCATAGATGCCGGCGCTGGTCTGCCGGATCATGCCGGCTCGCAGCATCAGCCGGTGCGAGACGATCTGCGCCTCGTTGGGGTTTTCCTTCAGGGTGGGCAGGAAATAGGCGGACAACCGCATTCGAATTCTCACGGAGCTCGGGGACGACCGGCCCATGGCCAGTCCGATCGGAGCGGACTGTAGGGAATAGCGCTGGACAAGTCCATGATGGCAAGTCCATGCCGGGGGCGCGTCGCACGCCCCCGGCACGCGCCGCTTACTTGGGCAGGGTCCCCTGGACCCCCTCGACGTAATAGGCCATCGACAGGATCTCCGGGTCGGTGGCGGTCTTGCCCTCGGCGATCACGACCTTGCCGGACTGGTCCTTGATCGGGCCGGTGAAGGGATGCAGGGCGCCCGACTTGATATCCTCGATCGCTTTGTTTCCCAGGGCCTTGACCTCGGCCGGGACGGCGTCGTTGAACGGCGGCAGGAGGACAGTCCCGGTGGCAAGGCCGCCCCAGTAATCCTCCGACTTCCAGGTGCCGTCGAGAACGGCCTGGACCCGCTGCTGGTAATAGGGATTCCAGTCGTCGACGATCGAGGTCAGGTGCGCCTTGGGGCCGAACCGGCTCATGTCGGACGACTGGCCGAAGGCGTAGATGCCGCGGGCCTCGGCTTCCTGGATCGGCGCCGGGCTGTCGGTGTGCTGGGCCAGGATGTCGGCGCCCTGGTCGATCAGCGCCTTGGCGGCGGCCGCCTCCTTGCCCGGATCGTACCAGCTGTTGACCCAGACCACCCGCACTTGAGCCTGGGGATTGACGCTGCGCAGCGCCAGGGTGAAGGCGTTGATGCCGCTGACCACCTCGGGAATCGGGAAGGACCCGATATAGCCGATGATGTTCGACTTGGTCATCTTGCCCGCGAGCAGGCCGCAGACGGTGCGGCCCTCGTAGAAACGGCCGGAATATGTCGCCACGTTGGTGGCGCGCTTGTATCCCGTCGCGTGCTCGAACTTCACCTTGGGAAAGCGCTGCGCGACCTTCAGCGTGGGGTTCATGAAGCCGAACGACGTCGTGAAGATCAATCCGGCGCCGCCGGCCGCCAACTGGTTGATCACGCGCTCGGTGTCGGGACCCTCGGCAACGTTCTCCACATAGGTGGTCTCGATGCGATCACCGAAATGCTCGGCGATGTGGCGGCGTCCAAGGTCGTGCTGGTAGCTGTAGCCGTGATCCGAAATCGGGCCGACATAGACGAAGCCGACCTTCAGCTTGTCCGCGGCGAACGCGCGACCAACCATCGGACCGGCACTGATGGCTGCGGCGGTCCCGGCCACCGAAAGACCGAACTGGCGTCTGTTGAGCATGTTTCTTGTTCCCTCCGAGAGAGTTGGTTCAAGTGACGGGACAGGCGGGAAGCCGACCGCAGGCACCCCGGCGCAGGATGAAGACCCGCAGGCTGGCTTGGAAGCCGGGATTTTGCTGAAAGACCTTACGCATTTCCAGGCAGGTGTACTGTTGCCCATGACGCGAGACGCCCTGCCTTTAGAAGCCGCGTGTGACCGGATGCCTTTGTACCAATTCGGCGGTATCGGCACCAACCATTTTGCCCGATCCACCCAGCATGGTAGGCGGGTTCCGCCTATTTGATCGGACCGAACCGCAATCTGTTCACTACCAGAGCAAAGAGTCATCATTTGGGCAGAAAATGAGTGACGGCGACGCAAGCATGGCGTAAGGTTTCGCCCACAAAAAGAAAAGGGCCGCGCTGTCACCGCAGCGCGGCCTGAAGTTAGGGAGGAATCGCCACCAGGCGTCGGTAAGAGGGATAAACCCTCTCAGCGATAAAAATTATTGTATGAGGCACTGAGCAAGGCAAGCCACAAAATGGAGCTTGCCTTTTCTTTTGCTCATTTTCTTGCTCTTTTGCTTATGGTTCGTGCAAATGAGCGAGTTTCATCCAGTGATTTGCCTGTTTTTTAATCTCGGAATCCGATGAACCCCGCCCTCTCCGCCCGAATCCACGGCGGATCGAGCGATTCTATGTGCTGATGCACCGGGCAGCCTGAATGATGGGCACCGGGCAGGTACCCGAGGCTCATCAGGAACTCGTTCACGATTTCCCCGCCGGTGAAGCGGAACTGGCTCTTGAACAGCTTTACCCAGCCGGCGTTGTCCAGGGGATGGTGGTGATCCAGCCAGCCGACGAATCCGCCATGGGTGCCGCGCAACGCCCGCACCCGGCGCGCGTTCTCGATCACGGCATCGATCTTGAGCCGGTTGCGGATGATGCCGGCGTCGCCCAGCAGGCGCGCCCGGTCTTCCTCGCCGTAGGCGGCGATCCGGTCGACGTCGTAGTTCTCGAACGCGGCGGCGAAGGCTTCGCGCTTCTTCAGGATGGTCAGCCAGGACAGCCCGGCCTGGTTGATCTCCAGGACGAGCCGTTCGAACAGGACACGCTCGTCGTCGGAGGGAAACCCGTACTCGGTATCGTGGTAGGGTCCGTGCCACGGATGCCCGGGTGCCGCTTCGCAATAGGACAAACCCATGGTGCGACGGAACTCCCGCTGAAGTCATGTCCGGAACGAGATCAGCCCGGACGTGACGATGAGATAGATGATCAGCCAGACGACCGCCGCGACCACGGTGGTGACCAGGAACTTCAAGCCGATGCGGGGCTTGGCCGGCGCGCCGGAAGCCATGCCGGGTTCCGGCTCCTCCGGCGCGTGGGAGCCCCAGGGAAGCACTGCGAAGAGGACTGTCCACCAGACGACGAAATAGACGGCGATGCCGGTTACCCACCCCATCGATCAGGCCTGCTCCAACTCGACCAACGTGCCCAGGAAGTCCTTGGGATGGAGGAACAGCACGGGCTTGTCGTGGGCACCGATCTTCGGCTCACCGTCGCCCAGGACGCGGGCGCCGTCGGCCTTGAGCTTGTCTCGGGCGGCCAGGATGTCCGGCACCTCGTAGCAAACGTGATGGATGCCGCCCGATGGGTTTCCGGCCAGGAACTTGGCGATCGGGCTGGAGTCCCCCAGCGGGTACAGCAGTTCGATCTTGGTGTTGGACAGTTCGACGAACACCACCGTCACCCCATGGGCCGGCTGGTCGACGGGGGTGGAGACGGTGGCTCCGAGGGTGTCGCGGTAGAGGGCCGCGGCCTTCTCCAGGTCGGGCACGACGATAGCCACGTGGTTCAGTTTGCCGATCATGGTTCCCCCTTTGTCTTTCTGACTTGGTCCGTTGAAGGCGGCGCCGGCCGGCGCGCCATCCCCATTCCTATAGCCGAACCAGATGGACTTCGGTGAGCGGCTTTTTGCCCTGGCTCGCGTTGAGGCTCCGCCGGACGGCGATGCGGGTCGCTTGGCGCACCGCCTCGTCGTCGAGCCGAGCCTGATGGGACAACTCCTCCAAGGCCTTCCGCACCGCGAAACCGACTTCGGTCAGGATCTCGCCGGCCTCGGGTCCTTCGAGCAGGCCCATGACGGCGACCTGGGGATGGGTGACCAGTTCACCTTCGGAATCCATGACCAGGGTGGCGACGGCGGCGCCGTTGTACATCATGCGGTGCCGGCCCCGCATGACCCCGGCGTCCAGCGGCACGATCCGCTTGCCGTCCAGTGCCAGCCGCCCATGCTGGACCTGCCCCACCACCTCCGCGGGGCCGGGAGCCAGCCGGATGATCGAGCCGTTCTCCGGAATGATCGTGTCGGGCACCTGGCAGGCGCGTGCCAGCCGGGCGTGCTCCGTCTGGTGGCGGATCTCGCCGTGGATCGGGACCGCCACCTTAGGGCGCACCCACTGGTACATGCGGACCAGTTCGTCCTGGGCCGGGTGTCCGGATACATGGACGAATTCGGTATCGGCGGTGATCACCTCCACACCCTGCCCGATCAGCATGTTCTGCACCCGGCCGATCGCCCGCTCGTTGCCCGGGATCTCGCGCGACGAGAAAATGACGGTGTCGCCGGTCTCCAGGACGATCTCGGGATGGTCGTCCGCGGCGATCCTGGACAGCGCGGAACGCGGCTCCCCCTGGCTGCCAGTGCAGACCAGCACCGTCTTCTCGCGCGGCAGGAAGCCGGCATCGCGCTCGCTGAGGAACGGCGGCACGTCTTTCAGGTAACCGTTGGCCCGCGCGGCCTCGTTGATCCGCCAGAGGGATCGCCCGACCAGGGCCACGTCCCGTTCGGTCGCGGCGGCCGCCGCCGCTATGCTCTCCAGCCTTGCCACATTTGTCGCGAAGCAACTGATCGCGATCCTGTTCCGAAGCCGGCCGAACAGGTTGACCAGACTGTCGCGGACGGCGGCTTCCGATCCGGAGGTCCCCGGCACCATGGCGTTGGTGCTGTCGCACACCATCGCCAGCACGCCCTCGCCGCCCAACCGCATCAGGGCCGCCTCGTCCGTGGGCGTGCCGACGACAGGATCGGGGTCAAGCTTCCAGTCGCCGGTGTGCAGCACGGTGCCGAGGGGCGTGCGCAACACCAGGGCGTTGGGCTCCGGCACGGAGTGGGTGACGGTGATCAGTTCCACGTCGAACGGCCCTGCCGAGAATCTTCCCGACAGAGGCACCTCGACGATTTCCACCTTGCCGGCCAAGTTGCGCTCCAGCAGCTTGGCCCGCAGGACCGACGCGGTGAAGGGCGTCGCGTAGACCGGACAGCGAAGCTCCGGCCATAGGTACTGGACCGCCCCCAGGTGGTCTTCGTGGGCGTGGGTCAGGACGATGCCCACAAGGTCCTCCCGGCGGTCCCTGATGAAGGTCGGGTCGGGCATGATCACGTCGACGCCCGGCATCGTCTCGTCGCCGAACGAGATCCCCAGATCCACCATCAGCCATTTCCCGGCATGACCGTACAGGTTGAGGTTCATGCCGATCTCGCCGGACCCACCCAGAGGCAGGAAGTAGATCGCGTCTGAACCGGGCCTATCGGAGTCGAAGGAACTGGAAGCGACGGGTTGGGGATCAGGGGATGATGTCATGTAGCCATGTTGCGTTGGTGGACCAGCAGGAGACCGCGGAGGGTCAATTCGTTGTCGATGTGGTGAATCATCGAGGTAGCTTCGGCGAACTGCGCGCCCAGCCCCCCGGTGACGATCACGGTCACCGGCGGATCGCCGGTCGGCGACAGCTCGGCCTGGATCCGGGTCAGCAATCCCTCGATCATGCTGAGGTAACCCCAGAACATGCCGGATTGCATCGCCCCGACAGTGCCTTTGCCGATGACCGTCGCCGGTCGGACGATATCCACCTTCGGAAGCTGGGCTGCGACCCGGTGCAAGGCGTCGAGTGCCAGGCTCGGCCCCGGCGCGATGACGCCGCCGCAGAAGCCGCCCTCCGCGTCCACGATGTCGAACGTGGTCCCGGTCCCGATATCCACCACGACCAGGGGTGACGGATATGTGGCGACCGCCGCGATGGCGTTCAGCAACCGGTCGGCGCCGGCCTCGCGCGGGTTGTCGATCCTGATCTCGATGCCGAGCCGTACCCCCGGCTCCCCGATCCGCATGGGCTCTACGCCGAAATGGTCGCGGCACAGGCGCTGGAGATTGAATGTCGCGGCGGGGACCACGCTGCCGAGGATAGCGGCGTCCACTTCCTCGCGCTTCAATCCTTTCATGGCCATCAGGCTGGTCAGCCAGACCGCATACTCGTCGGCGGTGCGCCGGCCATCGGTCGCGATCCGCCACTGCCCCTGCTTGCGATCGCCGTCGAAGATGGCAAAAACCACATTCGTGTTGCCGGCATCGATCGCAAGCAGCATGTCAGGTTGCCTCGCCCGAACCCGGTGAGACAAGTCCCGGGAAGAAGACGTCCCCGGCGGTGATCCGGCGGCGCTCGCCGGTATCCAGGTCCAGCAGCAGGGCACCGTCCTCATCCAGATCCGCGAAGACGCCGTTGAGCGTGCAGTCGGACAGTCGGACGACGATCGGACCGCCGATGCCACGGGCCAGTTGAAGCCAGCCTTGGCGAACGGGGGAGAAGCCCTGCGCCTTCCATACGTCGTACCAGGTGGAGAATGCCTGGACGAAACGGACCAGGACCGGAGCGGGGTCGTCAGCCCTGCTGCCTTCGTTGCGCAGGGACGTGGCAGGAAATTCGGAGTCGGGCGGATAGTGCTGGACATTGATGCCGACGCCGACGACGAGCCACTCGATGTTACCGGCATCGTCGGTTTCCGACTCCAGCAGAATGCCCGCCGCTTTCCGGTCGTCCAGCAGAACGTCGTTCGGCCACTTGCACTGGCATATGCCTTCGGGAAGCAGCGGCTGGAGCGCATCCGCAAGTGCCCCGGCCGTCACGAACGACAACTGCGCCGCCGAAGCCGGCGTGCAACCAGGACGAAGGACGAGACTGGCATAGAGGTTACCCTCCGGCGAGATCCAGGGCCTGCCCCGGCGTCCGCGCCCCTCGGTCTGCCGCAAAGCCCAAACGAGTGTGCCGTGGGCGGCACCCTCGTCACGGGCAAGTCGCTTCGCCGCGTCGTTGGTGCTGCCCAGGCTGTCGTAAGCCACCAGCCTGTAGGCCGGCGGAAGGCCGGGCAGCACCCGGTTCACAGGTACCGGCTTGCTCATCCCGCGAACAGCGACGCCGCTGCGGCCGCCGCGCCGTCCAGCAGGGGTGCCGGGAAGAAGAAGAACAGCAAGGTGAACAGGCTGGTCCCGCGATGACCAGGGTCATCTCGCTGCTGATGTTCCGGTCGAGCGGCTCCACCGGCTCATCGAAGTACATGACCTTGATGATGCGCAGGTAATAGAACGCGCCCACCACGCTCGCCAGCACGCCGAGCACAGCCAGCGAATAGAGGTGCGCCTGGATCGCTGCCTGGAAGACGAACAGCTTGGCGAAGAAGCCCGCAGCCGGCGGAATGCCGGCCATCGAGAACATGAATATCAGCATGGCGAGCGCCAGCATCGGGTGGGTCTTGGACAGCCCCGCCAGATCGCTGATCTCCTCGACCATCCGGCCGTTCTGACGCATGCACAGGATGACGCCGAACGTGCCGATGTTCATGAAGATGTAGATCGCCATGTAGAACATCACGCCCCGCACGCCCAGTTCGGTACCGGCAGCGAGGCCGACCAGGGCGAACCCGATATGGCCGATCGAGCTGTATGCCATCAGGCGCTTGATGTTGGTCTGGCCGATCGCGGCGAACGATCCCAGCACCATGGAGGCCAGCGCGGTGAAGTAGATGATCTGACGCCACTGGTCGACCATTGCGCCGAACGGCTCGATCAGCAGGCGTACGAACAGCGCGATGGCCGCCACCTTGGGCGCCACGGCGAAGAAGGCCGTCACCGGGGTCGGCGCGCCTTCGTAGACGTCAGGCGTCCACATGTGGAACGGTACCGCCGAGATCTTGAAGGCGAGACCCGCCGCCACGAAGGTCAGCCCAACGATCAGCCCGACCGAGGCATGCCCGGTCTGCTGGGCATGGCTGGCGAATAGCTGGGCCAGGGTGGTGAAGTTGGTCGTGCCGGCAAAGCCGTAAATCAGGGAGGCGCCGTACAGAAGCATCCCCGACGACAGGGCGCCGAGCACGAAATACTTCAGCCCCGCCTCGCTCGACTTCGCGAAATCGCGCCGGAAGGCCGCGATCACGTAGAGCGCCAAGCTCTGCAGCTCCAGGCCGATATAGAGGGAGATGAGGTCGTTGGCCGACACCATCATCAACATACCGACGGTGGCGAGCAGCATGAGCACCGGGAACTCGATCCGCTTCATCTGCTCCCGTTCGATATAGTTGATCGAGACGAGAACGGACAGGGCGGATCCGATCAGCACCAGCACCTTCATGAAACCGCCGAAGCTGTCCATGATGAAGAGATCGCTGAAGGTGATCTCGCGAGTACCCGGGCCGGACAGTACCAGGACTGCGGCGACGAGCAGGACACCGACCGTCAGGTAGGAGATCAGCCGCGTGCTGCCGTCGCCCCGGAAGACGCCCAGCATGAGCAGGGCCATGGCCGACAAGGCCATGAAGATCTCCGGCAGGGCCGGCATCAGATCGGGAAATTCGGTCATTTTGCTTGTTCCCCCGCCTTATCGTACCGCAACGGCAGTACCGGCGCCGTCGGTCAGAGCGGTTTGGTAGTTCGTGATCAGCGCCTCGACCGACACCGACATGACGTTCAGGAAGCTCGACGGATAGATTCCCATCCACAGGACCAGCACGACCAGCGGAGCGAAGATCGCCATCTCGCGCGGGCTGAGGTCCAGCATGCCCTTGACGTCGTCCCGGGTGATCTTGCCGAAGATGATGCGGCGGTAAAGCCACAGCATGTAGGCGGCACCCAGGATAATGCCGATGGTCGCCAGGAATGCGACCCAGGTATTGTCCTGGAACGCGCCGACCAGGATCAGGAACTCGCCGACGAATCCGCTGGTGCCGGGCAGTCCGACGGAAGCCAGCATCATCAGCATGAATACCACCGCGTATTTCGGCATGTTGTGGACGAGGCCGCCGTAACGCGCAATCTCACGGGTGTGCAGCCGGTCATAGACCACGCCGACGCAGAGGAAGAGAGCGCCGGACACGATGCCGTGGCTGAGCATCTGGAACAGCGACCCTTCCACGCCCTGCTGGGTCATGGTGAACATGCCGATCGTGACGAAGCCCATGTGGGCGATCGATGAGTAGGCGATCAGCTTCTTCATGTCCTCCTGCGCCAGCGCCACCAGGGAGGTATAGATGATCGCCACGACGCTCAGGGTGTAGATCAGCGGCGTGAAGTACTCGGTCGCCTCGGGCAGGATCGGGATCGAGAAGCGGAGAAAGCCGTATCCGCCCATCTTCAGCAGCACGCCGGCCAGGATGACGGAGCCGGCGGTCGGCGCCTCCACGTGGGCGTCGGGCAGCCAAGTGTGGACCGGCCACATCGGCACCTTGACCGCGAATGAGGCGAACAGCGCCAGCCACAGCCACAGCTGCATGGTGCGGGGGAAGTCGGTCTGCATCAGCGTCGGCAGGTCCGTGGTGCCTGCCACGTAATACATGGCCAGGATCGCCAGCAGCATCAGCACCGAGCCGAGCAGCGTGTAGAGGAAGAACTTGAACGCCGCGTACACGCGCCGCGCACCGCCCCAGACACCGATGATAAGGAACATCGGGATCAGCACGCCCTCGAAGAACATGTAGAAGAGGATGAAGTCCAGCGCGCAGAACATACCGACCATCAGGGTCTCAAGGACCAGGAAGGCGATCATGTATTCCTTGACGCGGGTCTTCACCGACTCCCAACTCGACAGGATGCAGAGCGGCGTCAGGAAGGTGGAAAGCAGGACGAACAGCACCGAGATGCCGTCCACGCCCATGTGGTAGTAGACGTTGAACGCCGGGATCCACTCGACGCGCTCCACCATCTGGAACGCGGCGGAGGAACTGTCGAAGTTCAACCAGATGAACACCGACAGCACGAAGGTGATCAGCGAGGTCCACAGCGCCACGTTACGGGCGTTGCGTGCCACAACATCGGGTTCGCCGCGGATCAGGAGGATGAACGCGGCACCGACGAGCGGCAGGAATGTCGTCAGCGACAGGATGGGCCAGCCAGCCATGATCAGTCTTGCCTCGCCGTATCAACCGAAAAAGTAGAACCAGCCGACCAGCAGCACCACGCCGATCACCATCGCGAAAGCGTAGTGATAGACATAACCGGACTGCAGGCGGGCGGCGCGGAGTGCGACGTCGCGGGTGGCGGCGGCGACGCCGTCGGGGCCGACGCCGTCGATGATGGCGCCGTCACCGGACTTCCACAGGCCATAACCCAGGAACTTGGCCGGCTGGACGAATACCCTGTCGTACAGTTCGTCGAACATCCACTTGCGGTAAACGAACCGGTAGACCGCGCCGAGCTTGGATGAGACCAGCGACGGCAGGTGTGGCATGAACATGTAGAAGAGGTACGCCAACGCGATGCCGATCACGCCGGCTACGAACGGAGCCAGAGGCACCCACCCGGGGACGTGGTGCGCCGCCTCGACGGTGTCATGCTCTTGCAGGACGAAGATGGCGTTGCCCCAGAACTCCGCCCTGCCCTCGCCGACGAACCAGTCGTAGGCCACGACGCCGGAGAACAGCGCGCCGATCGCCAGGACGCCCAGGGGGATCGTCATGATGAGCGGGCTTTCGTGGACATGGGCCATGACCCGATCGTTGGCCTGCGGCCGCCCGTGGAACGTCATGATGATCAGGCGCCAGGAATAGAACGCCGTCATGAGTGCCGCGGCGATGCCGAGCCAGAAGGCATAGGTGCCGACCCCGGAGTGGGCAGCATAAGCCGCCTCCAGGATCATGTCCTTGGAGTAGTAGCCGGCGAAGAACGGGATGCCGGCGAGCGCCAGGCTGCCGATCCACATCATCGCATAGGTCACCGGGATCAGCCGCCAGATGCCGCCCATCTTCCGCATGTCCTGCTCGTCCGACATGGCGTGAATCACCGAGCCGGCGCCGAGGAACAGGAGGGCCTTGAAGAAGGCGTGGGTCATCAGGTGGAACATGGCGGCGCTGTAGGCGGAAACGCCGAGCGCGAAGAACATGTAGCCGAGCTGGCTCATGGTCGAATAGGCGATGACCCGCTTGATGTCGAACTGGGTCAGACCGATCGTCGCTGCGACGAAGGCGGTCGAGGCGCCGACTATGGCGATCACGTTGAGCGCGATCGGGGCGTACTCGAAGATCGGCGACAGGCGGGCGACCATGAAGACGCCGGCGGTGACCATGGTCGCGGCGTGGATCAGCGCCGACACCGGGGTCGGGCCTTCCATGGCGTCCGGCAGCCAGGTGTGCAGGCCGAGCTGCGCCGACTTGCCCATGGCGCCCATGAAGAGCAGCAGGCAGGCGACGGTCAGAGCGTCCAGGTCGAAACCCAGGAAGTTGATGGAATGGCCGGCCATCTGCGGCGCCGCGGCGAACACGGTGTCGAAATGGACGGAGCCGAACAGGAAGAAGATCGCCATGATGCCGAGTGCGAAACCGAAGTCGCCGACCCGGTTGACGATGAACGCCTTCATGGACGCCGCGTTGGCGCTCGGCTTCTCGTACCAGAAATTGATCAGCAGGTAGGACGCCAGGCCGACGCCTTCCCAGCCGAAATACATCTGCACGAAATTGTCGGCCGTCACCAGCATCAGCATAAAGAAGGTGAACAGGCTGAGATAGGCCATGAACCGCGGCTTGTGGTGGTCGTGGCTCATGTACCCGATCGAGTAGACATGGACCATCGACGACACGACATTGACCACGATCAGCATGACGGCGGTCAGCGTATCGAACTTGAGCGCCCACGAAACCTCGAAGGTGCCGCTGTCGATCCAGGTCATCAGCTCGATGGTGCGGGCGTTGCCGTTCAGGGCGACATCGACGAACAGCCAGATGGAGATGAGTGCCGAGACGCAGACCGCGCCCACGGTAACGATCTGGGATCCCCGGTCGCCGATGAAGCGCCCGAAGAATCCCGCGATGAAGGCCGCCAGGAGCGGCAGGAAAATCGCTGCAACTTCCATGATCGCCGTCTCAGCCCTTCATCATGTTGATGTCGTCCACGGCGATGGTGCCGCGGTTGCGGAAGTAGACGACCAGGATAGCTAGACCGATCGCGGCCTCGGCCGCGGCGACGGTCAGGATGAACATCGCGAAGACCTGGCCGACCAGGTCATTGAGGAAGACCGAGAACGACACCAGATTGATGTTGACGGCCAACAGGATCAGCTCGATCGACATCAGGATGATGATCACGTTCTTGCGGTTCAGGAATATCCCGAAAACGCCGAGCGTGAACACGATTGACGCGACGGTGAGGTAGTGGGCGAGACCGATTTCCATTCAGACACCTCCCCGGGTCGGGACTTTCCGGATCGCGACCACTTCTTCGCGACGGCGGCTCACCTGGGTGCTGATGTTCTGACGGCGCACGCCCTCGCGCTGCCGCAGGGTCAGCACGATGGCGCCGATCATCGCGATCAGCAGGATCAGGCCGGCCGCCTGGAACAGATAGGCATAGTGGGTGTAGATCAGCAGACCCAGCGCGTGGGTGTTGGTGACCTGGTCGGGAGCCGGCATCGGCGCCGCCGAAACGGCGGCCAGGTCCGGCGCGATCACCCAGGTGCCCAGCACCAGGGCAAGTTCGACCAGCAGAACCAGACCTACGGTGATGCCGATCGGCAGGTACTGGAGCGCACCCGACCGCAGTTCGCGGAAATTGATGTCCAGCATCATGACCACGAACAGGAAGAGCACTGCCACGGCGCCGACATAGACGATCACCAGGATCATCGCCACGAACTCCGCGCCGATCAGCACGAAGAGCCCCGCGGCGTTGAAGAAGGCGAGGATCAGGAAGAGCACCGAGTGCACCGGGTTGCGGGCCGCGATCACCATGACGGCCGATGCCACCAGGATCGCGGCGAAAAGGTAGAATGCCAGGCTCTGCACGATCATGGCGTTCCCCGCCTCTTAAGATGAGGGAAGGTGTCTGTGCTCACTTCCGGAGTCCCTTTGTCGGGTTCTTGCAGTGTCTTACGGACCGTTCGGGGACCTGCCGCGGACGCGGCTCAGACCCCACACGGATTAAGGGTTTTAGCGATAGGGAGCGTCGACCGCAACGTTCGCGGCGAGCTGGGCCTCCCAGCGGTCGCCGTTCTCGAGCAGCTTTTCCTTATTGTAGAAGAGCTCCTCACGGGTTTCCGTGGAGAACTCGAAATTCGGTCCCTCGACGATCGCGTCCACCGGGCAGGCTTCTTGGCACAGGCCGCAATAGATGCACTTCGTCATGTCGATGTCGTAGCGGGTCGTCCGGCGGCTGCCGTCGTCACGGGGTTCGGCCTCGATCGTGATGGCCAGGGCCGGGCAGACGGCTTCGCACAGCTTGCAGGCGATGCAGCGCTCTTCCCCATTGGGATAGCGGCGCAGCGCGTGCTCGCCCCGGAACCGCGGGCTGATGGGACCCTTCTCGAAAGGGTAGTTCAAGGTCACCCGCGGCCGGAACATATAGCTGAAAGTCAGGCCCAGTCCGGACAGCAGTTCCGTCAGGAAAAAGCCCCGCGCAGTGCGATCCAGGAATGCCATGTCTTCAGTTCTCCTGTCGTGCTCGCCCGGGATCGGAAGATCCGGCGGCGCGCACGAGATCATGCAAGGGTTAGGGCAGCCAGTCGAAGGCGACGAGAACGCCCGCGGTCAGGATCACCCAGAACAGCGAGAAGGGCAGAAACACCTTCCAGCCCAGCCGCATCAGCTGGTCGTAACGGTAGCGCGGCACGGTGGCACGGACCCAGAGGAAGACGAACAGCACGAAAGCGATCTTCAGCGCGAACCAGATCGGTCCGGGGATCCAGTTGAGCGGAGGGATGTCCAGAGGAGGCAGCCAGCCGCCGAGGAACAGGATCGACGTCATCGCGCTCATGAGGATCATGTTCGCGTATTCGCCCAGGAAGAACAGGGCGAAGGTCATCGCCGAATACTCGACGTTGTACCCGCCTACCAGTTCCGACTCGCCTTCCGGCAGGTCGAACGGCGCCCGGTTCGTCTCGGCCAGCGCCGATATGAAGAACACGACGAACATCGGCAGCAACGGGATCGCGAACCACACCGTCTTCTGCGCCATGACCACATCGGTCAGGTTCAGCGATCCGACGCAGAGCAGCACCGTGATGATCACGAAGCCGATCGACACCTCGTAGGACACCATCTGCGCCGCCGAGCGGAGTCCGCCGAGGAATGCGTATTTCGAGTTGGATGCCCAGCCGGCCATGATGATGCCGTAGACCCCCAGCGACGAGATCGCGAACAGGTACAGCACGCCGACATTGATGTTCGCCAAGACCATGCCCGCATCGAACGGGATCACGGCCCAGGCGATCAGGCTAAGCAGGAAGGTCAGCATCGGCGCGAAGACGAACACCACCCGGTTGGCGCCCGCCGGTATGACCGTTTCCTTGCCGAACAGCTTCAGCCCGTCGGCGAGCGGCTGGAACAGGCCGAACGGACCGACCATGTTCGGTCCCTGGCGCAGCTGCATGGCGGCCAGGACCTTGCGCTCGGCATAGGTCAGGTAGGCGACGCCGAGCAGTAGCGGGATAATGATGGCGACGATCTGGAGGACGATGATGATCGTCGGCCAGGCATAGCCGGTCCAAAGTTCAGCCATGGGTGCCGGTCCTCTCGTTCCCAGCCAGCACGAACGTCTCGGTGCACTTGGCCATGGTGGCGGAAGCGCGGCTGATGGGGTCGGTCATGTAGTAGTTTTCGATCGGGCAGCGGAACGGTGCCGCATCGACCGGACCGGGCTGGCCGAACGGTCCCCATTCGGCCACTGCCATCCCTTCGATGGTGCGGAACGTCGGGCTGGTCTCGGCAAGCCGCTTCCGGACCTGGGCGAGGCTGTCATACGGCAGCCTGACCCCGAGTTGATCGCCCAACGCGCGCAGGATCTTCCAGTCCTCCCGGGCCTCGCCGAGCGGGAAAACCGCCATGCGGGCCATCTGGACCCGGCCCTCGGTATTGACGTAAAGGCCGTTCTTCTCCGTGTAGGCGGCACCCGGCAGGATAACGTCGGCGCGGTGGGCGCCCCGGTCGCCGTGATGCCCCTGGTAGATCACGAAGGCGTTACCCAGCCTCGCGGTGTCGATCTCGTCGGCACCCAGCAGGTAGACCACGTCGATCTGACCGGCGGTCGCCGCCTCCAGGATGTCGGCGGTGCCCTTGCCGCCCTGTCCCGGCAGGAAACCCATTTCCAGGCCACCGACCCGTGCTGCCGCGGTGTGCAACACGTTGAAGCCGTTCCAGCCGTCCTGGATCATGTTGTTGGCTTCGGCGACCTGGCGAGCCAGTGCCTGGATCGCCGGACCGTCGGCGCGCCGCAGCGCGCCAGTGCCCAGGATCAGCATGGGACGCTTGGCGTTCTTCAGGACCTCGCAGAACTCGTGCCGCCCCTCGGCGATCTCCTGCAGGGTCTGAGGACCGGCGCCAAGGTAGGCGTAAGGATATGTCAGGTCGCGCTGCTCGCCGACCACGCCGACCTTCAGGCCGCCCATCAGGTAGCGCTTGCGGATCCGCGCGTTGACCATCGGCCCTTCCCAGCGGGGATACGTCCCGATCAACAGGATCGCGTCGGCCTTCTCGATTCCGGCGATGGTCGTGTTGAACAGGTAGCCCGCACGTGCCGAGGTGTCGAACGCGGCGCCGTCCTGGCGGCAATCCATGTTCGCGGAACCGAGCGCTTCGACCAGATCCTTCAGGGCAATCATCGACTCGGCGTCGCACAGGTCACCGGCCAAGGCAGCGATCCGCTCCCCTGGAACACCTTTGACGCGCTCCGCAACGGCGGCGAAGGCCTCGGCCCAGGTCGCCGGCTGCAGCTTTCCGTCACGACGGACATAGGGCCGGTCCAGGCGCTGACGCTTGAGGCCGTCGTAATGGAAGCGGCTCTTGTCGGCCAGCCACTCCTCATTGACGTCCTCGTTCAGGCGCGGGGTCAACCGCATCACCTCGGGACCGCGGGTATCGACACGGGTGTTGCTGCCGACCGCGTCCATGACGTCGATGGTCTCGGTCTTGCGCAGTTCCCAGGGACGGGTGGTGAAGGCGTAGGGCTTGGAGGTCAGCGCGCCGACGGGGCAGACATCGATCAGGTTGCCGGACAGCTCCGAAGAGATGGCTTGCTCGATATAAGTGCCGACTTCCATGTGCTCGCCGCGACCGGTGGCGCCCAGCTCGGGCACGCCGGCGATCTCGTCCGCGAAGCGGATGCAGCGGGTACAATGGATGCACCGGGTCATGATCGTCTTGATCAGCGGCCCGAGATACTTGTCCTTGACCGCTCGCTTGTTCTCCTGGAACCGCGAACGGTCGAAGCCGTAGCCCATTGCCTGATCCTGCAGGTCGCACTCGCCGCCCTGGTCGCAGATCGGGCAATCCAGCGGATGGTTGATCAGCAGGAATTCCATGACGCCCTTGCGCGCCTTGTGGACCAGCTCGGTATTGGTCTTGATGACCATGCCCTCGCCGCACGGCATGGCGCAGGACGCGACCGGCTTGGGCGCCTTCTCCATCTCGACCAGGCACATGCGGCAATTGGCCGGCACCGACAGCCGTTCATGGTAGCAGAAGCGCGGGATTTCGATGCCGATCTGCTCGCAGGCCTGCAGCACGGAAGTACCCGGCTCGACCTCGACCTCGATCCCGTCAATCGTTAGTTTGGGCATAGTGATGTCTCGTCGCTACGTTCGGCTGCCGGTTCATTCCGCCGCGGCGCGCTGGGCGCCGGTATACTGGAGGATTCGCCGTTCCATTTCGGGGCGGAAGTGCCGGATCAGGCCCTGGACAGGCCAGGCTGCCGCGTCACCCAGGGCGCAGATGGTGTGCCCTTCGATCTCCTTGGTGACATCGAACAGCATGTCGATCTCGTCGATGCGCGCCCTGCCCTGGGCCATGCGCTCCATCACGCGCCAGAGCCAGCCGGTGCCCTCGCGGCACGGCGTGCACTGGCCACAGCTCTCGTGCATGTAGAACTTGGACAGGCGGGCGATTGCCTTGACGATGTCGGTGGACTTGTCCATGACGATGATCCCGGCCGTACCCAGGCCCGAGCGGACCTCCCGCAGGCTGTCGAAATCCATCAGGACGGTATCGCAGATCGACCGGGGCAGCACCGGCACCGAAGAACCGCCGGGAATGATGGCGAGGAGGTTGTCCCAGCCGCCGCGCACGCCGCCGGCGTGCTTCTCGATCAGTTCCTTCAGCGGGATTCCCATCTCCTCTTCCACATTGCACGGCTTGTTCACGTGGCCGGAAATGCAGAATACCTTGGTTCCGGTGTTCTTCGGACGGCCAAGGCCGGCGAACCAGGCGGCGCCGCGACGCAGGATGGTCGGAACCACCGCGATGCTCTCGACGTTGTTGACCGTCGTCGGGCAGGAATACAGACCCGCCTGGGCCGGAAACGGCGGCTTGTTGCGGGGCTGGCCCTTCTTGCCTTCCAGGCTCTCGATCAGCGCGGTCTCTTCACCGCAGATATAGGCACCCGCGCCTCGGTGGAGGTACAGGTCGAAGTCCCATCCGGAACCGCTGGCATTCTTGCCGATCAGGCCGGCGGCATAAGCCTCGTCGATCGCGCGCTGAAGGTTCGACCCCTCGTTGTAGAACTCACCCCGAATATAGATATAGCAGGCGTTCGCGCCGATGGCGAAGCTGGCGATCAGGCATCCTTCGATCAGCTTGTGCGGATCGTGACGCATGATGTCGCGGTCCTTGCACGTACCTGGCTCGCCCTCGTCGGCGTTGATCACCAGATAGTGCGGCCGGTCGCCGGTCTGCTTGGGCATGAACGACCATTTGAGACCCGTGGAGAAGCCGGCGCCGCCGCGACCGCGCAGCCCGGACTCCTTGGTCTCGTTGATGATCCATTCCCTGCCCTTCAGGATCAGGTCCCTGGTGTTGTCCCAATCACCCCGCCCGCGCGCGGCTTCCAGCCCGAAATCTTCGAAGCCGTAGAGATTGGTGAAAATGCGGTCTTCGTCCCGAAGCATCACGACCCCTCAGTCATCGCCGTGGGTGGAATCTGCGGCCGTCGCCGATGTCGCCTGAGGCACCCTGCCCTTCAGCGTCGTCGGTCCGCCGGCCGGGCTGGAAGTCTGACGACCGGAAACCGGCCCGGGTACGGGCCGTTCGCCGCGCTTCAGGGCGTCGAGCAGCGCTTCCGTGCTGGCGGCGTCCAGATCCTCATAATAATCGTCGTTGACCTGGACCATCGGTGCATTCACGCAGGCACCCAGGCACTCCACCTCGATGACGGTGAACTGACCGTCCGGTGTCGTCTCTCCCAACTCGATGCCCAGTTTGCGCTCGCACGCTTTCACGACATCGTCCGACCCTCGCAGCCAGCACGGCGTGGTGGTGCAAATCTGCACGAAGTGCTTACCGACAGGCTTCAAATTGTACATCGTGTAGAAGGTGGCCACCTCGTACACCCGGATGCGCGGCATGCTCAGCATCTCGGCGACGTAGTCCATGGCTGCGCGCGGCAGCCAATTGTCGTTCTGGCGCTGTGCCAGGTCGAGCAGAGGCATCACCGCGCTGGCCTGCTTGCCGGGCGGATACTTCGCGATGATGTGCTTGGCGCGTTCGAGGTTCTCCGCGGTGAAGGCGAAATCCTGCGGCCCTGCGGGCGCCGTTCCGTTTGCGCTCATCGATCGATTTCTCCGAACACGACATCCATGGATCCGATGATCGCCACCGTATCCGCCAGCATGTGGCCCTTCGACATGAAGTCGAGGCCCTGGAGGTGGGCGAAGCCGGGCGCGCGGATCTTGCAGCGGTATGGCTTGTTTGTTCCGTCGGACACCAGATAAACCCCGAACTCTCCCTTGGGCGCCTCGACTGCGGTGTAAGTCTCGCCGGCGGGCACGTGGTAGCCCTCGGTATAGAGCTTGAAGTGATGGATGAGGGCTTCCATCGACCGCTTCATTTCGCCGCGGCGCGGCGGAGAGATCTTGTGGTCCTGCACCTTCACCGGACCGTCCGGCAGCTTTTCGAGGCACTGACGCATGATCTTGTTCGACTCGCGCATCTCCTCCATCCGGACGAGATAGCGGGCATAGCAGTCGCCGGTCAGGCCAACCGGGATGTCGAAGTCCACTTGGTCATAGACGTCGTAGGGCTGCGCCTTGCGCAGGTCCCAGGCGACGTTCGAAGCGCGCAGCATCGGGCCGGTGAAGCCCCAGTCCAGCGCTTCCTGCTCGCTGACGATGCCGATGTCGACAGTTCGCTGCTTAAAGATCCGGTTCTCCGACAGCAGGCCTTCCAGATCGTCCATGAACTTCGGGAAACGCTCGGTATATTCCCAGATGTCTTCGGCCAAACCGGCAGGCATGTCGAAGGCGACCCCTCCCGGGCGGAAGTAGTTGGCGTGGAGCCGGGCGCCGCTCACCCGCTCGTAGAACTCCATCAGCTTTTCGCGCTCTTCGAAGCCCCAGAGGGACGGCGTGATGGCACCGACGTCGAGCGCATAGGTGGTGATGTTGAGCAAGTGGTTCAGAATGCGGGTGATCTCGCTGAACATCACCCGGATGTACTGGGCGCGCGGCGGAGGCGTTATGCGAAGCAGCTTCTCGACGCCCAGGGCGAACGCATGCTCCTGACACATGGGCGAGACGTAGTCCAGGCGGTCGAAATAGGGCGTTGCCTGAAGATAGGTCTTGTACTCGATCAGCTTTTCCGTACCGCGGTGAAGCAGCCCGATATGAGGATCGGCACGCTCGACGACTTCTCCATCCATTTCCAGCACGAGGCGCAGCACCCCGTGGGCCGCAGGGTGCTGCGGCCCGAAATTCATGGTGAACGGCTTGATCTTCGACTCGGCGGTGTTGGTCGCGGTAGCCATTACTTGTTGCTCCCCGGCTGAGTAGCCCCCGTGGGCGCCTCGGCCTTCTCGTCGCCCGGCAGCATGACGTTGGTCATGCCCTCCCACGGGCTGAGGAAATCGAAGGATCGGAAATCCTGGGTCAGTTTGACCGGTTCGTAGATGACCCGCTTCTGCTCGTCGTCATAGCGCAGCTCCACATAGCCGGTCAGCGGAAAATCCTTGCGCAGCGGATGCCCCTCGAACCCATAGTCCGTGAGGATCCGCCGCAGGTCGGGATGATCCGAAAAGAAAATGCCATAAAGGTCCCACGCTTCGCGTTCGAACCAGGGGGCCGCGCTGAACACCTCCGAGATGGACGGAACCGGCGTGTCCTCGTCGGTCGTCAATTTCACCCGGATGCGAAAATTGTGCTTCAGGCTGAGCAGATTGTAGACCACCTCGAAACGTTCTTCGCGCGAGGGATAATCCGCCCCGCAAAGGTCGATCAGCTGCTTGAACTGGCAGCTGGTGTCGTCGCGCAGGAACGTCATGACGCGCACGATCGACTGGCGTTGCACCTTGATGATCAGTTCGCCCAGCTCGATGCCGGCGGACAGTACGCTGTCCGCCAGGCGCGCCTGGAGGTGATCGCTCAGTTCCTGAAGCGCTTGGTCGCTCATGATCCGGGACTGCCTTTATTAACGCGCGATGCGGTTGCCGCGCTTGATCTTCTTCTGGAGTTGCAGAATCCCATAGACCAGGGCTTCCGCAGTCGGCGGACAACCGGGAACGTAGATATCGACCGGAACGATCCGGTCGCAGCCGCGCACCACCGAGTACGAGTAATGGTAGTACCCGCCGCCGTTGGCGCACGACCCCATCGAGATCACCCACCGGGGCTCCGCCATCTGGTCATAGACCTTGCGCAGCGCCGGCGCCATCTTGTTGCACAGGGTGCCGGCGACGATCATCACGTCGCTCTGGCGCGGGCTGGGTCGCGGGATGACGCCGAATCGGTCGAGATCGTAGCGGCTCATGTAGGCGTGGATCATCTCCACGGCGCAACAGGCCAGACCGAAGGTCATGGGCCACAACGAACCGGTGCGCGCCCAGTCGAGCAACGCGTCGAACTTGGCGACGATGAAGCCCTTGTCCTGCAATTCGTCCGTGACGGTCTTGAGATACGCGTCCTGGTCGGCCCCCGGCGCCACGGGCGCTCCGCGGCCCGGCAGGATCAGGCCCTGGGACGGCTGCCCAAGACCGGGTTGACCCAAGATGGTCTGGCCGGCGGACGGCTGGTTGGAAGTCACTCCCATTCCAGCGCTCCTTTCTTCCATTCATAGATGAAGCCGATGGTCAGTACGCCAAGGAACACGATCATCGACCAGAATCCGAAAAGCCCGATGTCACCAAGAGATATGGCCCATGGGAACAAAAACGCAACTTCCAGGTCGAAGATGATGAACAGAATGGCGACCAGATAGAACCGCACATCGAACTTGCTGCGGGCGTCATCAAAAGGTTCAAATCCGCATTCGTAGGCGGAGACCTTCTCGCTGTCCGGCTTCTGGGAGGCGACCAGGAAGGAGGCACCGACGGCGGCACCTGCGATGACCACCGCAATCCCGAGGAAGATCAGAATTGGCAGATATTCGACGACCAAAGGATTGGCCATAACGCTCCTCGCAGTGGACTGCCTTTCAGCGTGGCGAGCCCGGCGCATAACGGCCGACTCGGAGCCAGCATGGCAGCTTTTCAATTGATTACCCGACCCGTCGGGCAGGGGCGAATATAGGCTGAAAGGGAGACCAAGGAAAGACAATTAGGCGAAATTCCGCACGCGCAAAACGCGTCGCAGCTCTCGCTGAACGATTGATACTGCTTAGATTCTTTAGGGAAAATGGCGCGAGTGACGGGACTTGAACCCGCGGCCTCCGGCGTGACAGGCCGGCGCTCTAACCAACTGAGCTACACCCGCGTCGTGGTGGGCGCTAATTACGACACCACCCCGGCCCTGTCAATGACTGAACGCCATCATTCCGTCATTCACGTCCAGAAAGGTCTGGTTCGAACGAGAGGTTTTTCCGACTCACAGGCGCGATGTGCAACGGGTGCGCCATTTGACCGCACCCCGCTAACGGACCTGTCTTGCCGCACAACCGGCCCAAATATGAAAAGAGAAGGAATGGTGGGCGATGACGGGTTCGAACCGCCGACCCTCTCGGTGTAAACGAGACGCTCTACCGCTGAGCTAATCGCCCTTCCGACCGGCGGTTGCCCTGCCGGATGCCGTTCTTCTAGCAACTGGCGCCCAAACACACAAGCCCGCGACCGGTGATGCGGTCGCGGGCTTGTGCCGTTCTGGACTGGTCCTGGCGGAGATGTTCGCTGTCAGGCGTCCCGCCGGGAACGCCTCAGTTGAGGGCGTCCTTCAGGGTCTTGCCGGGCTTGAACTTCGGCTGTTTGGAAGCGGGAATGTCGATCTTCTCGCCGGTACGCGGGTTGCGCCCTTCGGATGCCGCCCGTTCGGAAACCGCGAAGGTCCCGAAGCCGACGAGTCGCACTTCCTCGCCCTTCTTGAGAGTGGTGATGATGCCATCGAAAACGGCGTCGACGGCCTTGGTGGCGTCGGCCTTGGACAGGCTGGCGGCGTCCGCCACGAGCGCGACGAGATCGTTTTTGTTCACTGGTGAGCCCCCCGTTGAAAACCGCCTAAACAAAGCATTGAACCCCCCGGCTCAACCCTCGCGCGGAAAAATGTCTGCTGGGTCTGCCGCGGCCCTCGGGAGAGCCGCGGCGCAGGGAATTTAGGCGGTTTCCGGGGCCGATCTCAATGCCGAATTACTTCCTCGCGATCGGTATCACCCCCCGGAGGGGTTACCTGGGCCTCCTCCGACGGTTCGCTCCACTCGATCGGCACGAGCGGCTGGGTCAAGGCATGCTGGAGCACCTCGTCGCCCATGGAAACCGGGATGATCCGCAGGCCCTTCTTCACGTTGTCGGGGATTTCCGCGAGGTCCTTCTCGTTGTCCTTGGGAATCAGGACGGTCTTGAGGCCGCCGCGCAGTGCCGCCAGAAGCTTCTCCTTCAGGCCGCCGATCGGCAGCACCCGGCCCCGCAGGGTGATCTCGCCGGTCATGGCGACATCCTTACGGACGGGAATGCCGGTCAGCACCGACACGATCGAGGTCACCATGGCGACGCCGGCGGACGGCCCGTCCTTCGGAGTCGCACCCTCCGGCACGTGGACGTGGATATCCTTCTTGCCGAACAGGTCGGGCCTGATGCCGAACACGGCGGCTCGCGACTTGACGTAGCTCTCGGCCGCCTGGACCGACTCCTTCATCACGTCGCCCAGCTTGCCGGTGGTCGTCACCTTGCCCTTGCCGGGCAGCATGACCGCTTCGATCGACAGCAGCTCACCACCGACTTCGGTCCAGGCCAAGCCCGTGGTGACGCCAACCAGATCCTCCAGCTCAGCCTCGCCGTAGCGGAACTTGCGCACGCCGGCATACTTGTCGAGGTTGCGTCGGTTGACCTGGATCTTGTCGAGACCCTTCATCAGGATCTCCTTGATCGCCTTCCGGGCCAGGTTTGCGATTTCGCGCTCCAGGCTGCGGACGCCGGCCTCCCGCGTGTAGTAGCGGATCAGGTCGCGCAGCGCGTCGTCGGAGACCGTGAACTCGCCCTTCTTCAGGCCATGCGACTTGAGCTGCTTGTCCAGCAGGTGACGCTTGGCGATCTCGACCTTCTCGTCCTCGGTGTAGCCGGCGACGCGGATGATCTCCATGCGGTCCAGCAGCGGCTGCGGCATGCGCAGCGTATTGGCCGTGCAGACGAACATCACGTCGGACAGGTCGTAATCGACCTCCAGGTAGTGGTCGGCGAAAGTGCCGTTCTGCTCCGGGTCGAGCACTTCGAGAAGGGCCGAAGACGGGTCGCCGCGCCAGTCGGAGCCCAGCTTGTCGACCTCGTCCAGCAGGAACAGCGGGTTGGAGGACTTGGCCTTCTTCATGCCCTGGATGACCTTGCCGGGCATCGAGCCGATATAGGTTCGCCGGTGGCCGCGGACCTCGGCCTCGTCACGAACGCCGCCCAGCGACATGCGGACGAAGTTGCGGCCGGTCGCCTTGGCGATCGACTTGCCGAGCGAAGTCTTGCCGACGCCGGGCGGACCGACCAGGCACAGAATCGGACCCTTCACCTTGGTCATGCGCTGCTGGACGGCAAGGTATTCGAGGATGCGCTCCTTGACCTTCTCCAAGCCGAAATGGTCGGCGTTCAGCACGCTCTCGGCCAGCTTGATGTCGCGCTTGATCTTCGTCCGCTTCTTCCACGGGATGCTGACGATCCAGTCCAGGTAGTTGCGCACGACGGTCGCTTCGGCCGACATCGGGCTCATGGACCGCAGCTTTTTCAGCTCGGCCAGCGCCTTCTCGCGCGCGTCCTTGGACAGGCGGGTCTTGTTAATCCGGTCTTCCAGTTCCGCGACCTCGTCGCGGCCGTCCTCCGACTCGCCCAGCTCCTTCTGGATGGCCTTGAGCTGCTCGTTCAGGTAATACTCGCGCTGGGTCTTCTCCATCTGCCGCTTGACGCGGTTCCGGATGCGCTTCTCGACCTGAAGGACGCCGATCTCCCCCTCCATGAAGGCATAGACCCGCTCCAGCCGCTCGCCGACAGTGGCGGTCTCCAGCAACTGCTGCTTCTCGGGGATCTTCAGCGCCAGATGCGAGGCGACCGTATCGGCCAGCTTGCCGGCCTCGTCGATCTGGTTGATCGAGACCAGGACCTCGGGCGGGATCTTTTTGTTGAGCTTGATGTACTGCTCGAACTGCGAGACGACGGCGCGGGACAGGGCCTCGAGCTCCTGGGCTTCTCCGGCCTTCTCGTCGATCAGTTCGGCATGGGCCTGGAAGAAATCGTCGTTCTCGGAAAATTTGGTGATCGACGCCCGCTGACCGCCCTCGACCAGCACCTTGACGGTGCCGTCCGGCAGCTTCAGCAGTTGGAGCACAGTACCGACGGTACCGACGGAGTAGATGTCCGCCGGGGAAGGATCGTCCTGGGCCGCGTTCTTCTGGGTGACCAGCAGGATCTGCTTGTCGTCCTTCATCACGTCTTCCAGCGCCCGCACGGACTTCTCGCGCCCTACGAACAGCGGCACGATCATGTGCGGAAAGACGACGATGTCCCTCAGCGGCAGGACCGGGTACAAAGCTCCACGGGGGATTTCAAACATATGGTGCGCCTCTCGTGTGAAGGCCGTCAGCCCGATATGGGCCTGAAAGGAGTCTCACCCCTTGTGGGCGTAAGGACAGGTGGCGGCTTGGTCCTAACGTGGTCCAGGCCGGCCGCCCCTTCAAGGTCTTGACGCCTCGGAGGAGCGGCATAGGAACTCACGCTCCGGGCGCCAGATCACCGCGCCGGTCGGAATAGATGTAGAGGGGCTTGGACCGCCCCTCGACAACTTCCTTGTTGATCATGATCTCCTCCACGCCCTGGAGCCCGGGCAACTCGAACATCGGATCCAGCAGGATGCCTTCCATGATCGACCGCAGTCCGCGGGCGCCGGTCTTGCGCGCGATGGCCTTGTTGGCGATCCCCTTCAGCGCCTCCTCGGCGAACTCCAATCGGACATCCTCCATCTCGAACAGTCTCTGATACTGCTTCACCAGGGCGTTCTTCGGCTTGGTCAGGATCTCCATCAACGCCGCCTCGTCCAGGTCGGACAGGGTGGCGACCACCGGCAGCCGGCCGACGAACTCGGGGATCAGGCCGAACTTCAGCAGGTCTTCCGGCTCCACATCGCGCAGGATGGCGCCGGTCTGGCGCTCGTCCGGTCCCCGCACGTCGGCTCCGAAGCCGATCGAGGTGCCGCGGCCTCGCTGGGCGATGATCTTCTCGAGCCCGGCGAAGGCGCCGCCGCAGATGAACAGGATGTTGGTGGTGTCGACCTGCAGGAATTCCTGCTGGGGATGCTTCCGTCCGCCCTGGGGCGGGACGGAGGCGACCGTCCCTTCCATGATCTTCAGCAAGGCCTGCTGCACGCCCTCGCCGGAGACGTCGCGGGTGATCGACGGATTGTCGGACTTGCGGCTGATCTTGTCGACCTCGTCGATATAG
Source organism: Skermanella pratensis (assembly GCF_008843145.1). Taxonomy (GTDB): domain Bacteria; phylum Pseudomonadota; class Alphaproteobacteria; order Azospirillales; family Azospirillaceae; genus Skermanella; species Skermanella pratensis. Next base: position 3,069,320 of record NZ_CP030265.1, read on the forward strand.
ACGATGCCGCGCTGGGCACGCTCGACATTGTAATCGGCCGCCTGAAGCAGTTTCAGGATGATGTTCTCGACGTCCTCGCCGACATATCCCGCCTCGGTCAGGGTCGTGGCGTCCGCCATGGTGAACGGCACGTCGATGATTCGTGCCAGCGTCTGCGCCAGCAACGTTTTGCCGCACCCGGTCGGGCCGATCAGGAGGATGTTGGATTTCGCCAGTTCGACGTCGTTGTGCTTTGTACCGTGGGCGAGTCGCTTGTAATGGTTGTGGACAGCGACCGAAAGAACCCTTTTGGCGTGATCCTGGCCGATCACATAGTCGTCCAGCACGGCATGTATGTCGCGCGGAGTCGGCACCCCGTCACGGGACTTCACCAGCGTCGTCTTGTTCTCTTCGCGGATGATGTCCATGCATAGTTCGACGCATTCATCGCAGATGAACACCGTCGGGCCGGCAATCAGCTTGCGCACCTCATGCTGGCTCTTCCCGCAGAAGGAGCAGTAGAGGGTATTCTTCGAATCGCCGCCGGTGGACTTGGTCATATGGGCTCCGTCACAGCACCGAGTGGCGTTCGGTCCGGCGACCCGTTGGTACAGCTTGGGCGTACAACCGTTCCAAACGCCTTTCAGAAACAGGGTGTCCCGGGAAAACCCGGCGGCAAGACCAAGCGTTGACCTTGCCGCACTGGAACAATCCTATTCAACAACACGCAATACGGGGCGATCAATATCTAGTTGGTGCGATCAAGTCGCCTGCGTATCGCCCACGCCCGCCGGACGGCTTGCCACCACCTCGTCGATCAGGCCGAAGCTCTTGGCCTCCTCAGGCGACATGAACTTGTCGCGCTCCATCGCCGCCTCGATCACGTCCAGAGACTGGCCGCTGTGCTTGGCATAGATGTCGTTGAGGCGCGACCGCAGCTTCAGGATCTCCTGGGCCTGGATCTCGATGTCGGCCGCCTGGCCCTGGGCACCGCCGGAGGGCTGGTGGACCATGATCCTGCTGTTCGGCAGCGAGAACCGCTTGCCCGGCGCACCTGCGGTCAGCAGCAGCGAGCCCATGCTGGCGGCCTGGCCGATGCAGACGGTCGAGACCGGCGGCCGGATGTACTGCATGGTGTCGTAGATCGCCAGACCGGAGGTCACGTACCCGCCCGGCGAGTTGATGTAGAAGGAGATATCCTTGGTCGGGTTCTCCGACTCCAGGAACAGGAGCTGCGCGCAGATCAGGCTGGCAACGCCGTCGTTGACCGGGCCGATCAGGAAGATGATACGCTCCTTCAAAAGGCGCGAATAGATGTCGAACGCGCGCTCGCCGCGATTGGTCTGTTCGATGACCATCGGGACCAGAGCGTTCATCCGCGGCTCGAAATCGTTCATTCTTTTCGACTCTCCCGTTTCCCTGCCTCGCGCGGCCCGAGGGCTCGGACACGCAGCCAGGGCTTTGATCCCTGATGACGGCCCGCCGGCTGAGGCCGCCGGGCCGTCCGTCCCACCGATTCCGTCCCGCGGGCCGGTCGCCCGGACCCGAGTCGCCGAGCGCGGTCCGCCGAGAGCCCGATCAGGCCGCGGCGGTATCCTCGGACTCGTCCGGATCGCGCACCAGTTCCTCGACCGAGACGGTCTTCTCGTTCACCTTAGCGAGTTCGAGGATGAAGTCGATGACCTTGTCCTCGAACAGCGGCGCGCGAAGGTTGTCGATCGCCCGCGGATTGCTGCGGAAGAACTCGAACACCTCGCGCTCTTGCCCCGGATAGCGCTGGGCCTCGGTGATGAGGGCCCGGTTCAGCTCGTCCTGGGTCACCTGGATATTGTTGCGGCGACCGACTTCGGAAAGGAGCAGGCCGAGCCGGACGCGCCGTTCGGCGATGCCCCGGTACTCCGTCTTCAGCTCTTCCTCGCTCTTGCCGGCCTCTTCGGCGTCGGCGCCGCCGCGCTTAAGCTCCTCCTGGAGTCGGTTCCAGATCGTCTCGAACTCGATGTCGACCATGCCGGCCGGGACCTCGAAGCTGTGTGTATCCGCCAGCTTGTCGAGCAAGGTGCGCTTCACCTTGGAGCGCGAGATGCCGGAGTAGTCCTGGCCGATGCGGTCCTTGATCATCTGCTTCAAGGCGGCCAGATCGTCGGCGCCGAACTTCTTGGCGAACTCGTCGTCGATCGTGGCCGGTGCCGGCTCCCGGATCTCCTTGACGTCCACCTCGAACACGGCTTCCTTGCCCTGGAGCTCGGCCGCGGCGTAGTTCTCGGGGAAGGTCACGGTCACGGTGCGGTGATCGCCCGGCTTCGAACCGACGAGCTGCTCCTCGAAGGTCCCGACGAAGCTGTTGGAGCCGAGTTCCAGCCGGTGATCCTTGGCGTCCATGCCGGGCTTCGCCTCGCCGTCGACGATGCCGGCGAAGTCGATCACCAGGATGTCGCCGTTGCGGGCCGGACGGTCCTCGGTCACGGGCTGCGAATCACGGCTGCTCTTGGCCAGCCGCTCCAGCGTCTCGTCGACTTGGCGGTCGTCCACCTCGGCGACGACCCGCTCCAGCTCGATCGTGGAGAAGTCCACCGGCTCGATGTCCGGCAGCAGTTCCACCGCCATGTCGTATTCCAGGTTCCCGCCTTCCGCGAACGAGGTCACCTGGATCTTCGGCTGGAGCGCCGGACGCAGGCCGCGCTCGTCGATCGCCTGCTGCGAGCTGTCACTGACCGCCGCTTCCAGGACTTCGCCCATGACCGACTGAGCATAGCGCTGCTTCACGATGGGCATCGGGACCTTGCCCGGGCGGAAACCCGGTATCCGAAGCGTCTTGCCCAGCTCCTGGAGCCGGCTGTTGACCTTCGTCTCGATCTCCTGGGCGGGAATGACGACCTTGTATTCACGCTTGAGGCCGTCGGCGCTCGTCTCGGTAATCTGCATTGGACTGGAAGCCTGTTTCGTTGGCGACCGGTGCTCGCCGGTCGCGGCTTGAGAACCTCGGGTACGGCTGGCCTGATGGTGCGGGCGAAGGGACTCGAACCCCCACGACTTGCGTCACCGGAACCTAAATCCGGCGCGTCTACCAATTCCGCCACGCCCGCACAGGCAGCCCCGCGCAGGCGAAATGGGACACCCGCCCGCCGGGTTTGCCTCTATAGCACACCGATTTCGGGACAAACAGGCTAAGATTTCCGCAGGAACGAAAGGGCCTCGCACAGGAAGGCGGCGAGCGCCGCGCCGCCGCCCCGGACGCCCCGGAGACCGTCACGCCAGCACGCGCTCGTTGAACAGTTCGGAGAAGGAACTGACGGCCAGGGTGCGCAGCTCGTCCGCCGTATCGACGCGCTCGTAATGAACGCTGAAACGGACATGGGGTATTCCGACGCTGTCCTTGGAAACCGCCAGCACGCGCGCGGTCTCGACCGTCTTGCCGGGGGTGGTCCGCCGGAACACCGACCCTTCGATAATGTCTACCGGAGCCTTCCGCCGTCTCAAGAACATGGGTTCCGTCCCGCTCTATCCTGGTTAATGTCGACACCGTAAAGACTAGAGACCCCCTCTTTATGAAGAGTTAAAGCAACATACATCATATTTTAGACAATTATAGCAACATCATCCAGTACTCCTGAGATGCGCACGCACATATGAGGAAACGTTGATATTCCCGTCACCAGTGTACGCTTCATGGTTCGATTCGATATCGGCCAGCTTGTAGCGGTAATTGATCATCATGCCGGCGGATTGGCGAAGTCCGTTGTCCGACGTGTCGCCCAGCCAGTTAAGCCGTTCCATCCGCGCGCCGTTCGACAGGTGGAAGTGGGCGACCGGGTCCCGTGCCCGCCTGCCCGCCTTCGCCTCGACCAAGTACGTGGCGCACAGCCGCATCAGGATCGGCCTGACCACTTTCACGATCGCGTCGTCGCGGTACCAACCGGGGCGGTCCAGCACCGCAGCGAGCCCGGCAGCCGCGTCCGGCGGAACGATCTCCGGATCCGCGAACAGGTCGGCGATCCGCACCCTTTCCGCCGTGGTCAGGATGTCGCCATCTTCGCTTGCCGCCGCCGCCGCCATCTCGGCGTCGAGCCAGCGCCGGAAGCCGGGGATCGGCGACAGGGTCGCGAAGTATTTCAGCTTGGGGAACTCGGCGGTCAGGCTGTCGACGACGCGCTTGATGAGGAAATTGCCGAAGCTGATCCCCGCCAGCCCCTTCTGGGCGTTCGAGATCGAATAGAAGATGGCGGTATCCGCCGTCTGCGGGTCCTGGACCGGCGCCGCCTCGTCTAGAAGCGTCTGGACGTTGTCCGACATGCCGCTGACCAGCGCGACCTCGACGAAGATCAGCGGCTCGTCGGGCATGCGGGGGTGGAAGAAGGCGAAGCAGCGGCGGTCGGAGTCGAGACGGTCCTTCAGGTCCTGCCATCCCCTGATGGCGTGCACCGCCTCGTAGGCGATCAGCTTCTCCAGCAGTGCCGCCGGACTGTCCCAGGTGATTCGCCGCAGTTCCAGGAAGCCGACGTCGAACCAGTTCTTGAGCAGCGTCTTGAGGTCGGCTTCCAGGGCGGCCATCAGGGGATCGTCCGGCGCCCACTCCAGGAGCTGGGCGCGCATGTCCACGAGGAACTTCACCCCTTCCGGCAGGCCGTTGAACTGGGTCAGCAACCGCATCCGCCCCGGCTCCAAGGCCTCGCGGAGCTTCCGTTCCGCCTTGCCGCGGAGCACGGGGTCCGATGCCTTGTGGAACGCGTCCACCGCCTGGTCGACGGTGGCCCGGTCCACGTCGAAGTCGCGGGACAGGATGGTCAGGAAGTTGCGCCGTCCCGTGGAGTCGAGGCTGAGATAGGTGCGCCCCAGTTCCGCTGCCCGGGCGCGGGCCGAAACTTCGCCGCCCCGTCCCGCCAGGCAGGCCTGCATCTGGACTCGCAGGCGATCCGCGTCCTCCCGCGGCAGGTGGGGACGCGGCATCGCGCCGACCGCCTCCCGCGAGAAGGCGGCGATGTCGCGCCAGGCGGAGCGCAGGTTCTCGATGGTGCGGTCGAACAGCGAGGGGGACGGCTGCTCTTCGAGGGGCGTCGGAAGCTGGGTCATGCCCGCGATTTTGGTGGAATCGCAGCAGGCCGATCAAGGGCAAAGCCATCGTGCAGGTCAACCTTCACGCAAGCTTCACGCCCCCTCGCGCAGGCGTCGCAGCACCGCGGGAAGCGCCTCCGCCAAGTCCTCGGCGATCAGCCCGGGACCGACGGCGCGGGCGGCCTCCCCGTGGAGCCAGGCCGCCGCGGCGCCGGCCGCGAATGCCGGCATTCCCTGCGCCATCAGGCCGACCGCCAGCCCTGCCAGCACGTCCCCTGCCCCGGCCGTCGCCAGTTCCGGCGGCGCGTTGGCGTTGATCACCGCCCGGTCGTCGGGAGCGGAAACGACGGTATCGGCACCCTTCAGAAGCACCACCGCGCCCGCGCGAGCCGCCGCCCGGCGAGCTTGCGACAATTTGTCACCGTCGATCCCGAACAGGCGCGTGAACTCCCCGGCGTGGGGCGTCAGAAGGCAGCGGTCGCTCAGGGCGCGGTACAGATCGGCCGAATGGTCGGCGAAGGCGGTCAGTCCGTCGGCATCGATCACCATGGCCTTGCCGGCCCGGAGCGCGCTCAGCACATGGCCGCAAGTTGTCGCTCCGGTCCCCGCCCCCGGCCCGACCAGCACGGCGTTGCGCCGCGGATCGGCCATCAGGTCGTCGAAGCTCTCCGAGCCGTCGAGCGGGGACACGATGGTGCCGGGATCGGCGGCGGCATAGATCGAGAAGGCTCGCGGATCGCAGGCGATGCTGACCAGCCCGGCACCGACCCGCCTGGCTGCCCGGGCGGCCAGCCTCGCCGCGCCGGTCATTAGAGCGCCCCCGAACACCACGGCGTGGCCCCGGTCGAACTTGTGGCCGTCGAGCCTCGGCCAGGGGAAGCCGGAAAGCCAGAGCGCCGGCCCGTTCTCGGCCAGTCTCGGCGCGATCCCGTCCAGCACCCGGTCCGGAATCCCGATGTCGGCCACGACGAGGTCGCCGCACAGGACGCGGCCGGGCAGCAGCAGGTGCCCCGGCTTCTTGCGGAAGAAGGTCACCGTGACGGAGGCCGGAACCGCGGCGCCGAGCACGGCGCCCGTGTCGCCGTGGACGCCGCTGGGAACGTCCACCGCCACAGTCGGAATCGTACGGGCGGCCAGGTCCTCGACCACGGCGCGCGCGGTCCCCTCCAGGGGCTTGGAAAGGCCGGCTCCGAACAGGGCGTCGACGACGAGGTCAGCCCCGTCCAGCAGTGACGGCGCAAGCGGTGCCACCACGCCGTCCCAGCGCCCGGCCATGACGGCGGCATCCCCCCGCAGAGCCTCGCGGCCGCCGAGAAGGCCCACACGCACCGACCAGCCCTGCCCCGCCAGCAGCCGGGCGACGACGAAGCCGTCGCCGCCGTTGTTGCCGGGCCCGCAGAGCACGGCCACGGTGCCGGGAGGCCGGCGTGCGGCAACGACCCGCGCGACGGCGGCCCCCGCCGCCTCCATCAGCATCTCGCCGGAAAGGCCGCTCTCGATCGTCAACGCGTCCGCGCGATACATCTCGGCGACCGTCAGCAAAGCGTTCTGTGCTGCCATCGGAGAACTCCCGGTTCGAACACGGCCGCGCCGGCCGGCTGCATGCCGGCGAAGCGGCACAGAGCACAGCATATCAGCCCGCGGACCCTAAGAGTGCGCAGGATGCGTCGACATCGCGTAATACTGGGAAGGCTTTCCCGGAACGGGATGGGGCGACGGATGGGACTCGAACCCACGACCACTCGGACCACAACCGAGGGCTCTACCAACTGAGCTACCGCCGCCACCGTTGGGGCCGTGTCTATGCCAAATCACCGAAGCCTCGTCAAGGGACGAAATCGACCTCCAACGGCGGAAGCGCGACGCGGTGGCGTGATATGTCGGTTTGCATACTGATTAGGCATACTGCACACCGGTTCATCAGATCCATGCCGGCTGCAGCGGCAAGGGCGGCTGGAAAAAGGTCGGTCCGCGTGTTCCGGCAAGGCAATAGGGCGTTGGCATGCCCCGTGCTTTACGGGATGATGAGCACCGCTCGGTGGCGCGCCGCCATCCACGGGGAGTCGTTGATCAGCATCATGAAAAAAATCGAAGCCATCATTAAGCCGTTCAAGCTCGACGAAGTGAAGGAAGCCCTTCATGAGGTCGGCATCAAGGGCATTACCGTCACCGAGGCCAAGGGCTTCGGGCGGCAGAAGGGTCATACGGAATTGTACCGTGGCGCGGAATACGTCGTGGACTTCCTGCCGAAGGTGAAGATCGAGGTGGTGATGGACGACAGTCTGGTCGACCGCGCCATCGAGGCCATCCAGACGGCTGCCCATACCGGCCGCATCGGCGACGGCAAGATCTTCGTGACTCCGGTCGAGGAAGTCGTCCGGATTCGAACCGGCGAGAAGGGAAGCGACGCCGTCTGACGCGCCTCGACGGCCCCTGACCGCTTCACTCCATTCGGACGGCTCCCGGCGATTCGCGCGCAGTGCGGAAAGCCACCGCGCGGAAAGCCGCGGCGGCCGGTCCCGGATAAGACCTTGGCGCCGGCCGGATCAGGCCGCGCGTCCGGCTCCATAAGATCGCGGGCGAAGCCGGCCGGACAGCCACATTGCCGCAATTCCGCTGGCGGGCAAGCTGTGGATTGTGCGTCCGGAAAGGTCGTGACATAACAACGCCCGCGCGCGTCACCAAAATCGGTTTCTCCGTGCCTTCCTCGGCGGGAGCGAACCAGCGTCAACCATAGAAACGGATCCCGAGGCATGTCTGACATCAGCAAGGTCTTCGACCTGATCAAGGAACACGACGTCAAGTACGTCGACCTTCGCTTCACCGACCCGCGCGGCAAGCTGCAGCACACCGCGCAGCACGTCTCCACGATGAACGAAGAAGCCTTCACTGACGGCATCATGTTCGACGGTTCATCGATTGCGGGCTGGAAGGCGATCAACGAGTCCGACATGACCCTGATGCCGGACGCGACGACCGCGGTGATGGACCCGTTCGCGGCGCAGCCGATGCTGAACATCTTCTGCGACGTGTACGAACCCTCCAGCGGCCAGCCCTACAACCGCGACCCGCGCTCGATCGCCAAGGCGGCCCAGGCGCACATGGAATCGGCCGGCATCGGCGACACCGCCTATTTCGGTCCGGAAGCCGAGTTCTTCGTGTTCGACGACGTCCGCTACGAAGTCTCGATGAACCAGTGCTTCTACAAGATCGACAGCGAGGAAGGCCCTTACATCACCGGCAAGGAACTGCCGGACGGCAACCTGGGCCACCGCCCGACCGTCAAGGGCGGCTACTTCCCGGTTCCGCCGGTCGACTCGGGGCAGGACCTGCGCGCCGAGATGCTGACCGTGCTGGGCGAGATGGGCGTCGAGATCGAGAAGCACCACCATGAGGTGGCCGCTTCCCAGCACGAGCTCGGCATCAAGTTCGATACGCTCGTCAAGACCGCCGACAACATGCAGCAGTTCAAGTATGTCGTGCACAACGTCGCGGCCGCCTACGGCAAGACCGCCACGTTCATGCCGAAGCCGGTCTACGGCGACAACGGCTCGGGCATGCATTGCCACCAGTCAATCTGGAAGGACGGCCAGCCGATCTTCGCCGGCTCCGGCTACGCCGACCTGTCGGACATGGCCCTGTACTATATCGGCGGCATCATCAAGCACGCCCGCGCGCTGAACGCCTTCACCAACCCGTCGACCAACAGCTACAAGCGTCTGGTCCCGGGCTACGAGGCTCCGGTTCTGCTGGCCTACTCGGCCCGCAACCGTTCGGCGTCCTGCCGGATCCCCTATGTCGCGAGCCCCAAGGGCAAGCGCGTCGAGGTCCGGTTCCCCGACCCGTCGGCCAACCCGTACCTGGCCTTCGCCGCCATGCTGATGGCCGGCCTGGACGGCATCCAGAACAAGATCCATCCGGGCGACGCGATGGACAAGAACCTCTACGACCTGCCCCCGGAAGAGCTGGCCGCGGTCCCGACCGTGTGCGGCTCGCTCCGTCAGGCGCTCGACAGCCTGGAAGCCGACCACGAGTTCCTGACCAAGGGCGACGTCTTCGCCCCGGACATGATCGCGGCCTACATCGAGCTGAAGCGCGAAGAGCAGATGGCCTTCGAGACCTCGCCGCACCCGATCGAGTACAAGATGTACTACTCGGTCTGATCGGACCGGTTCGAAGTTCAGGTTCCGACCGAAAGGCGGGGCGGCGGTTCATCCGCCGCCCCGCTCTTTTTTGTCGGCGTCCAGCGTACATGCCCCAAAATCCGCCCACCGGCATGATCACCGCGCTGGTCGCGAACGGCACAGCCAAGACCCCCGGCCACATCGTCCTGCCCAAAATTTGAGCACTAAAGATACGCCCCCAAGAAGCTCCGGGAGACCGCGCCGATTTCTGCCTGAGTCCTGCATCGTTGCACTTCGTATGGAAATCTTGCAGGTTTATGCATGTTCTTGCATATGATGCGGGAAGACGTGCAGCCGATCACCGTCTCCTGCGACCCTTCAGTTTCAGGAAGCCGGATGCGCGACGAACCCACCAGCCTGCCGCTTCGCCTGACGGGCGTCCGGTATGCCGTCGGCGGAACGGTTCTGATCCCGGGCCTGGACCTGACCCTGGACGGGTACGGCCCGACGGCCATCCTCGGCCCCAACGGCGCCGGCAAAAGCCTGACACTGCGCCTCTGCCATGGACTGATTCGACCGACCGCCGGCACGGTGGAGTGGCTCGGTCCCGGTGCCGCCGCGGGACGCAGGCGCGACGCCCTGGTGTTCCAGAGGCCCGTGATGCTGCGACGGTCCGCGTTCGGCAACCTCGTCCATGCGCTTGCCCTTTCCGGCCTCGGATATAAGGTCCGCCGCGAAGCGGCCCGCGCGGCGCTCGACCGCTTCGGGCTGGGAGCGCTGGCGGATCGGCCCGCCCGGGTCCTGTCGGGCGGCGAGCAGCAGCGGCTGGCATTGGCGCGCGCCTGGTCCTTGAAGCCCGAGGTGCTCTTCCTCGACGAGCCGACGGCCAACCTGGATCCCACGGCGACCCGCGCCGTCGAATCCATGGTCGAAGAGTTCGTGCGTGACGGCATCAAGATCGTCATGACCACCCACGACCTCGGACAGGCGCGGCGCCTGGCATGGGAGATCATCTTCCTCGATCGCGGCCGGCTGATCGAACAGACCCCGGCGGCATCTTTCTTCGACCAACCGCGGACCCAAGAAGCCGCAGCCTTCCTGAGAGGAGACCTCCTATGCTGATCACCCTGACGCGGCGGCGCCTGTTCGGCACCCTGGCGGCCGCAGGCCTGTGGGTGACCGCAGGCCTGCCCGCCCTCGCGCAGGACCGGTTCGTCACGGTCGCGTCGACCACTTCGACCGAGCAGTCCGGTCTGTTCGGCCATATCCTGCCGCTCTTCAAGGCCAAGACCGGCATCGACGTCCGCGTTGTGGCCCAAGGCACCGGCCAGGCGCTGGAGACCGGCCGCCGGGGCGACGCCGATGTCCTGTTCGTGCATGACACCGAGGCGGAGGAGAAGTTCGTCGCCGACGGTTTCGCCAGGAAGCGTACCGACGTGATGTACAACGATTTCGTCGTCGTCGGCCCCGCTTCCGACCCCGCAAGGGTCAAGGGCATGAAGGACGTCGCGTCGGCCCTGAAGAAGATCGCCGGCGCGGAGGCCCCGTTCGGGTCGCGCGGAGACGACAGCGGAACCCATAAGGCGGAGCAGCGGCTTTGGCAGGCCGCCGGAGTGGATACCGACGCGGCGTCGACCGGCTGGTACCGGTCGACCGGATCAGGCATGGGGCCGACGCTGAACACGAGCGCCGCGATGGATGCCTATACCCTCACCGACCGCGGAACCTGGCTCAATTTCAAGAACCGCGGCAACCTGACCATCCTGGTCGAAGGCGACAAGCGCCTGTTCAACCAGTACGGCGTCATGCTGGTCAATCCGGACAAGCACCCGCATGTGAAGGCCCGGGATGGCGCCGAGTTCGTCACGTGGCTCACTTCGGCCGAGGGGCAGGACGCCATCGCGGGATACAGGATCAACGGCGAGCAGCTTTTCTTCCCCAACTCCGACGGGCCGGCAAGCTGATCGCGACCCGACATTCCTGGTATCGCCCGGCACGGCGGTTATAGTGGCCGTCGACGCAGGCGCGTCCGCGACCGATGCTCGATGCAGGAAGAGATCCGGGGATGTCCGACCTGATGAACACCCAGGAGGTGGCTGCTTATCTCCGAATCAAGGAACGCAAGATCTATGATCTGGTCCGGCAGTCCGCCATCCCCTGCACCCGCGTCGGCGGCAAGTGGCTTTTCCCCAAGGCGAAGATCGACCAATGGCTGAAGCTGGGCGAGCCGTCCGCCGCCGAACGCCATTCTCCCGTCGCCCGGTCCGCACCCCGCGTGATCGCCGGAAGCCATGATCCTTTTCTTGAATGGTGCGTCTCCACGTCCGGGTGCGGCCTGGCGCTGCTGACCGGCGGCAGCTTGGACGGGCTGGAGCGGCTGGCGGCCGGCCAAGCGGCCGCTTGCGGCATCCATATCCTCTCCCCCGATGATGGCGATTACAACATGTCCGCGATCCGGCGGGTGCTTGGCGACCTCGATGTGGTGGCGATCGAGTGGGCATGGCGGGAGCAGGGCCTGGTGGTCGCTTCGGGCAACCCGCTCGGCCTGTCGAGGATCGAGGATCTCGCCACGGGGAAGCCCCGCGTCGCGGCACGTCCGCCCGCATCGGGCGCCCGTGTCCTGATGGACCATCTGCTGGAACGCGCCGGAGTCAGCTGGAACGATCTTGCGGTCGCCGAGCATCCCGCGCGGAGCGAACTGGAGGTTGGCCTCGCGATCCTGGACGGCCGTGCCGATACCGGCATTGCCGTCCGCGCCGTAGCGCGGCAGCTCCGGCTGGATTTCGTGCCGCTGCACCGCGAGCGCTACGATCTCGTGATGCGCCGGCGGGACTATTTCGAACCCGAAATGCAGGCGCTGATCGCTTTCGCCCATACGGCCGAGGCGACTGCCAAGGCCCGGGATCTGCTCGGCTACGATATCTCGACTTTCGGCAAGATCTGGTACAACGCCCCCTGAAGGAGTCCTTCAAACCAACCCCTGAAACGAAACAACGCCGCAGCGTATGCTGCGGCGTTGCCGAAGGGCTACCTTCCTTGACTTGGCTCCCGGTGCTGGACTCGAACCAGCGACAGGCGGATTAACAGTCCACTGCTCTACCAACTGAGCTAACCGGGATCAGTGGGATGGTTTCTAGCAGCCGGATTCCGGGTCCGCAAGGGGAAATTCACGGAAAATCGACCCCATGGTTTCACTTGATCCCAACACTTCTCCGGATCGCCTGGATGTCCTGGTCGAGCTGCTGGAGAAAGCGCGAGCGGTCCTGTTTTCCCAACGGCGCCGGCCCGCCGGAGATCAGCCCGCTCTCGCGGAGATGCTGGCTCAGCTCGCGTCCGGCCAAAGCCTGCCGATGGTGGCGTCGGTGAAAGGCTTGCCGGTCGATCCGATCACCCGCGCGCCGTTCTTCAGGCAGCGGGATGCCAGCGGGATGTCGGCGGTGACGACGATATCGCCCTCGCCGGCATGCTCGACGATCCAGTCGTCCGCGGCGTCGAAGGCGCCGCCGACCACCACCAGCCTGATCCGCTCGTCGAACGGCACCCGGAAAGGGCTGTTCGCCACCAGCGTGACCTTGAGCCGGTACCGTTCCGCGACCCGATAAATCTCGTCCTTCACCGGACAGGCATCGGCATCGACATAGATGTGGAGCACGTTCCGACCCTTCTTTTCGAATGCTTAACCCGGCCTGTTCTATCACATGGCATGGGATACGCGACGGGAAGACGGATAGGCCGGGTGCCGGCCCTGGGTTTGGCGGCCCTTGCAGGAGCCGCGGCCGTATTTGCGCCGGCACCCCCCGCGGCGGCGAGCCAGGCCGAGGCGCGCTCCGTGGCGCTCGCGGCCAACTGCAAGCCGGGCAAGATCGAGCCGCTGCGCCAGATAGTCGGCGGAGCCGGGGAGACGGTCTTCAAGGTGTCCTGCACCGGCGGTAAGTCCAAGGACGCCTTCGTCCTCGTCCAGTGCCGGGTGCATCAATGCGTCCTGCTGCGATGAGAGGGTACCGCATCGCCGCGGCCGTACCCCGCGTCGTGGCGGCTCTCGCCACGGCCGGCCTTCTCGCCGGCTGCTCCATTCTGGAAGGCCCGGTCGGCGTCGCCACGACAGGCGCTTCGGCCGTGCTGCTGGTCAATACCGGGAAGACGATCACCGACCATGCCGCCTCCTATGTCATGGACGAGGACTGCAGCCTGGTGAACTACGAGCGGACACGCCATTACTGCCGCCCGTACCCCGAGGTGGTCACCCGCGTCGAACCGGAACTCTATTGCTACCGGACCCTCGCCCAGGTCGAGTGCCACACGAGGCCCGAGCCCTACGGCAACAAGGAAACCCTGGTCGGCATCAGTCCGGCCTGGCCCCGCCAAGCCGAGCAGCAGCCGGCAAAGAAGCCGGAATAGGCTCTACCCCCGCATCAGTTCTGGTGCTTGCGCGCGTAGAGGGCGGCGAGCGCCCGCATGGTCTGCTGGTGTTTCGCACCGGCCTTGGTCGGCGGGACCGGGTTGGTCGTCCCCAGCTTGAGCCCGCCCGCCGCCCGGGGAGGTGCCGAGGCGGCCGGGCGAGCCGGCGCCCCTTGCCCCATCATGGACAAGGCCTTGTCCAGCGCTTCCGGCGACAATTGCCGCGGCGCCGCCGGCCGGCCCACGGGCTTCTGGGCCACAGGCTTCTGGGCGGCGGGCTTCTGGGCCACGGGCTTCTGGACCGCCGGCTCAGGCGCGGGCACCGTCACGGACGAACCAGGCCGGGTGACCCGTTCGACCGTTCCGGTCACGATGCCCTTGAGGTACGGCGTGACCAGCCCGCGCAGCAGCCGGTCATCGGCCTGGGCCCAGCCCAGCAGGATATCCTGGGCGCGGGCACGGCTGCCCTGCGAGGCGACCAGAGCCTCCCGGATCTTGGCATTGGTGTAGCTGTCGGACATGGCTCGCCACCGGAATGGAACTCCGAGCCATAGTCTTTCGCGACGCGGTTAATAAAGCGTCACCGCCATCCCCAGAAATCCATGCCCTCGTCCATGTAGAACCGGCTGAGCACCATCTTGTGAACCTCCGACGCCCCGTCCACCAGCCGGGCCTGCCGGGCATAACGGTACATCCACTCCAGCGGGGTGTCCTTGGAATAGCCCTTGGCGCCGCACAGCTGGATCGCCGTGTCGACTGCCTTGTGCAGGGTCTCGCTGACCTGGATCTTGGCCATGGAAACCTCCTTCCGGGCGAAATCGCCCTGGTCGAGCTTCCACGCGGCCCGCATGGTCAGGAGGCGCCCCACCTCGATCGCCATGGCCGCCTCCCCCATCAGCCACTGGACGCCTTCGTGCTGGTGCAGCTTGGAGCCGAAGCTGTCGCGCTCCCGGACATAGGCCGCCGCGATCTCGGTCGCGCGCTTGGCCATGCCAAGCCAGCGCATGCAGTGGGTCAGGCGGGCGGTGCCGAGCCGGATCTGGGTCAGCTTCAACCCGTCGCCGATATTCATCAGCACGTTCTCAGGCGCGATCTCCAGCTTGTCGAAGCGCAGCTCGCAATGGCCGCCATGCTCCTCCGGTCCCATGATCGGGATGCGGCGGACGATCTCCCAGCCGGGCTGGTCGGCATCGAACAGGAAGGCGCTCAGCCCTTTCCGGGAATCGTCGGAAGTCCGGGCGATCAGGATGAAGTGCCGGGCGACGCCCGCCCCCGTGATGTACCACTTGTGGCCGCTGACGACCCAGCGGTCGCCGCGCCACTCGGCCCGGGTCCTCATCGCCGAGGGATCGGAGCCGGCCCCCGGCATGGGCTCGGTCATCGCGAAGGCGGAACGTACCGTGCCGTCGACGATCGGCTGGAGCCAGCGCTCCTTCTGGGCTTCCGTCGCGACCTTCTCCAGCACGATCATGTTGCCGTCGTCGGGAGCGGCGGCGTTGAATGCGACCGGGCCGAAGATCGACCGGCCCATCTCCTCGTACAGGGCCGCCATGCCGACGACGCCGAGGCCCAGGCCGCCCCGCGACTTGGGCATCTGCGGCGCCCACAATCCGGCCTCCTTCGCTTGGGCGCGCAGGCTGGCGAGGGGAGCGTCGGCGATGTTCTCGTGCTCGTCATAGTTCGCCGGATCGGCCTCGACCGGCAGGATGCGCTGGGCGACGAAGTCGCGCACGCGGAGCCGATAATCCTCGACCTCGGGAGAGAGCGTGAAATCCATGGAGGTTCACCAGAACAGTTATTGAAACCCTTAGAGCGACCCGACCAGATGACCGCCGTCGACCGCAAGCACGCTGCCGGTCATATAGCGGCTGTCGTCGGAAGCCAGCAGCAGCAGCGGCCCGTCGAGGTCCGCCGCCTGACCGAGCCGCCGTTGCGGGATCCGCCGGATCAGCGCCTTGCCGGCATCGGTGTTGAAGAAGTCGCGGTTGATGTCGGTCTCGATATAGCCGGGCGCCAGCGCGTTGACACGGATCTGGTAGCGCGCCAGTTCCAGGGCCAGCTGCTTCGTCAATTGGACCAGCGCCGCCTTGGACGTCGCATAGGCGGTGACCTGACCGCCCTGGCGCAACCCCAGGATCGACGCGATGTTGATGATGCTGCCGCCATGGCCGAGCCTTACCATGTGCCGCGCCACCTCGGTCGCGACCAGCCAGGCGCCCTTCAGGTTGGTGTCGACCACGCGGTCCCAGGACTCCTCGTCCTGGTCGAGTGCCGCGACGGTTTCGGTCACGCCGGAATTGTTCACCAGCACGGTGATCGGCCCCAATTCGGTTTCGGCCGCTTCCACCGCGGCATGCACCGATGCCGCATCGGTGACGTCCATGGGTACGGCGATGGCCCGCCCGTCGAAGCTCTCGATCTCCTGGGCGACCGCTTTCAAGGCGTCCGGACGTCGTGCCGCCAGGGCGACCTTGGCGCCGGCGCGGGCCAGGGTGATGGCGAAGTGGCGCCCGAGTCCGCCGGATGCGCCGGTGACGAAGGCAATATGGCCGGAAAGGTCTGTGGTGTTCATGGTCTTCTTTGCCGATTTCTTTTCAAATGCCGACGGCGCCGGGAGCACGTGCGGGCATTTCGTTTGTTCTACTGGCGGAGACTCCCTCGATCCTCAGCCGGATGGTTGGACCTGAACTCCGAAAGGTCAAGCACCCTCGCAATTGGAACGCTTAAGAGACTATAATCAGAACCATGATAGTGGAGATATATTCCGACCTGATCTGTCCGTGGTGCTACATCGGCAAGCACAGGCTGGAGCTCGCGCTCGCGGAGCGCGCCAAGCTCCCGCTGGAGCGCCGCTGGCAGCCCTATGAGCTGAACCCGGACATGGCGCCGGCCGGGATCGACCGCGTTGCCTATCTCGCCGCGAAGTTCGGCGGCATCGAGCGGGCGCGGCAGGTCTATGGCGTGATCGAGGAGACCGCGGCGAAGGACGGCATCCCGATCCGGCTCGACCGCATCCGGCGCACGCCCAATACGCTGGCGGCACACCGGCTGGTCCGGCTGGCCGGCCGCTCCGGCCTCGCCGACGTCATGACCGACCTCCTGTTCCAAGCCTACTTCATCGAGAGCCTGGACATAGGCGACCGTGACGTCCTGCTCGCCAAGGCGGCGCAGGCCGGTCTCGACCCGGACCTCACACGCGACTACCTGGGGAGCAACCTAGACGTGGCGGCGATCCGGGCAACTGAGTCTGTCGCCCGGCAACTGGGCATCCAGGCCGTCCCCTGCTTCATCTTCAACCGGCGCTATGCCCTTGCCGGCGCCCAGGAGCCGACCGCCTTCATGCCTCTGCTCGACCTCGCGGCGGAGGAGGTCGAGACGGTCGCCCAGCAGGTCACCCCGCAGGCATAGGGCGGGCGGCCGTCACGCGGCCAGCTTGGCGAGGTCCTGCATCAGCCGCTGTACGCCCTTGACCCGGGTCGCCGTGTCGTCCCACGTGCGGGTAAAGACCAGCTTGTGGTCGGGTCGCAGCTTCATGGTCGCGGCCTGCTTACCGATGAAGATCACGAGCTGGTCGGGCCGGGCGAAGCTGTTGTTGTGGAAAGACAGGACGGCACCCTTGGGCCCGGCGTCGACCCGTTCGACCCCGGCGGTACGGCAGAGCTGCTTGATCGTCATGACGTTCAGCAGGTTCTCCACCTCGGGCGGCAGCGGTCCGAACCGGTCGATCAGTTCCGCAGCGAAGCTGTCGATCTCGCCCCGGTCCACCAGTTCCGAAATCCGGCGGTACAGCCCCAAACGTACGTTCAGGTCGGCGATATAGGCTTCCGGGATCAGAACCGGCATGCCCAGGTTGATCGTCGGAGTCCAGGTATCCTCGGAATCCGCCACGGCGCCGGCGCCGCTCCGGGCGGTCGCGACCGCCTCCTCCAGCATGTGCTGGTACAGCTCGACGCCGACCTCCTTTATATGACCCGACTGCTCCTCACCCAGCAGGTTGCCGGCGCCGCGGATGTCCATGTCGTGGCTGGCGAGCTGGAACCCGGCACCCAGGCTGTCCAACGTCTCGATCACATGCAGCCGCTGGATCGCGGTGGCGGACAGGACGGTCCGGGGCGCATAGGTCAGGTAGGCGTATCCCCGAACCTTCGCCCGGCCGATCCGGCCGCGCAGCTGGTAGAGCTGGGCCAGGCCGAACAGGTCGGAACGGTGGATGATCATCGTGTTGGCATTGGGCACGTCCAGGCCCGATTCGACGATGTTGGTCGCCAGCAGCACGTTGAACTGCCCGTCGTCGAAGGCGGTCATGACCTCCTCCAACTGGGTCGCCGCCATCTGGCCGTGGGCGATGACCACCTTGACTTCCGGCACCAGTTCCTGGAGCCGCTCGTAGACCCGCGGCAGGTCCTCCAGCCGGGGGCAGACGTAATAGGTCTGGCCGCCGCGGTAATGCTCGCGCAGGATCGCCTCCCGGATCACCACCGGGTCGTAGGGCAGCACGAAGGTCCGCACCGCCAGCCGATCCACCGGCGGCGTGGCGATCAGGCTCAGCTCGCGCACGCCGGCCAGGGCCATCTGCAGGGTTCGCGGGATCGGGGTCGCGGTCAGGGTCAGCACATGGACGTCGGCGCGGAGCTGCTTCAGCCGCTCCTTCTGCTTGACGCCGAAATGCTGCTCCTCGTCCACGATCACCATGCCGAGATCCTTGAACTGCACCGTCTTGGACAGCAGCGCATGGGTCCCGATAACGATATCGATCGTTCCGGCGGCGAGACCTTCCTTGACCAGCTTCTGTTCCTTCGCCGGCACCAGCCGCGAGAGCTGGCCGATCCGGACCGGCAGGCCGGCGAACCGCTTCTCGAAGGTGCGCGCGTGCTGCCGGGCCAGCAGCGTCGTCGGCACCACGACCGCGACCTGCATGCCGGACAGGGCGGCGATGAAGGCTGCGCGCAGCGCCACCTCGGTCTTGCCGAAGCCGACATCGCCGCACACCAGCCTGTCCATCGGGCGGCCGGACTGGAGGTCCTCCAAGACCTCCTCGATGGCGCGGAGTTGGTCTTCCGTCTCCGGATAGGGGAACCGTGCGGCGAACTCGGCATAGATCCCGTCCGGCGCCGAAACGGGTGTTCCCCGGCGAAGCTCGCGCTCGGCGGCGATCTTCAGCAAGGCCTCGGCCATGTCCTTCAGGCGCTTCTTGACCCGCGCCTTGCGCCCCTGCCAGCCCACTCCCCCCAGCTTGTCGAGCTGGGCGCTGTCTTCGGACCCGTAGCGCGACAGCAGCTCGATGTTCTCGACCGGCAGGTACAGCTTGTCGCCGCCCTCGTAGATCAGCCGCAGGCAGTCGTGCGGAGCGCCGGTCACCTTGAGCGTCTCCAGACCGTCGTAGCGCCCGATGCCGTGGTCCACGTGGACGACCAGGTCGCCCTCGCTCAGGCTGGACAGCTCGGCGATGAAGTTGGCCGACCGCCGGCGCTTCTTGGTCGGCCGGGCCAGCCGGTCACCCAGGATGTCCTGCTCGGTGATGACCGCCACGTCGGGGGCGGAAAAGCCGGTCTCGATCCCCAGCACGATCAGCGCGGTGGTGCGCCGGTCGAGCCGCCGGGCACCCTCCCAGCTTTCGCAGATCTCGACCCGCTCGATCCCGTGGTCGCGCAGCACGGTCAGCAGCCGGTCGCGGGCGCCCTGGCTGTAGCCGGCGACGACGCAACGCCGGTCGTGCTTCTGAAGCTCCTCCACATGGGACCTCAGCGCGTCGAACACGTTGACGTCGGGCTTGGCCCGGGCATCGGCGAAGTCCCTGCCGCGCCGCCCTCCGGCATCCACCCCCGCCTGCCCCTCCGCGAGTGCGAACGGCACCAGCTGGCCCACCGACCGCGCACCCAGCAGCGCGTTCCAGCCGTCCTCGTCCAGGTACAGCATCGCGGGCGGCAGCGGCTTATAGACGGGATTGTTCGCCTTCTTCTCCACCGCCTGAAGCGTCTTCCGGGCATGGTAGAAATCTGCGATCTGGGCGAACCGGGAATCGCGGGACTCTTCCGCCTGCGGATCGAGCGTCACGACCGCTTCCGGCACGTAGTCCAGGATCGTTTCCATCCCGGAATGAAACAGCGGCAGCCAGTGCTCCATGCCGCCATGCTTGCGTCCGGCGCTGACCGCCTCGTAGAGCGGGTCCTCGTCCAGCACAGCGCCGAACAGCTCGCGATAGCCCGAGCGGAAGCGGGCGATCGACTGCTCGTCCAGGAAGACCTCCGACATGGGCTTCAGGACGATGCCGTCGCGCTTCTCCGTCGTCCGCTGGCTCATCGGGTCGAAAGCCCGCACGCCCTCGAGCTCGTCGCCGAACAGGTCGAGCCGCAGCGGCTCTTCCGTGCCGGGCGGGAAGAGGTCCACGATGCCGCCGCGGATCGCGAACTCGCCGGGCTCGCGCACGGTCTGCGCGCGGGTATAGCCGTTGTGGGCCAGATAGGCCTGCAGCTTGTCCAGGTCGATGCGGTCGCCGACACCGGCGCGGAAGGTGCCATGCGCGAAGGTCGCGCGCGGCGGCACCTTTTGAAGCAGCGCATTGACCGTGGTCAGGACCAGCCTCGGCCGTCCCTTGCCGGGCTCGATCAGGCGGGTCAGCCCCTCGACCCGGCGGCTGACGATATCGACATTGGGCGACACGCGGTCGTAGGGCAGGCAATCCCAGGCCGGGATCTGGACAAGCTCGACCTCGGGCGCGAAGAAGCCGACCGCCTCGGCCAGGCGGGCCATCCGCTGGTCGTCCAGCGCCACGTGCAGCAGCCCGGCGGGTCCCCGGCGTTTCGCGATGTCGGCAAGGACTCGGGCATCCTGTCCTTCCGGCGCACCGGCGATCAGCAGGCGGGACGGTTGGCCGGGGTCTAGTTTGATCTTGATCAAGGGACTTTTATCGAACCAGGAGGGTCAAGCGACGGTGGTCTTGAAATTGAACGCGATCAGCAGCCGCATCACGTCGTTGTCATGCTCCGGCGGAACCGGCTCGCGCGCGGACATCCAGTTATAAAGATCGGGATCGCTCAATTCCAAGAGGTGCTCGTAGCGGTCCAGTTGCCCGGCGTCGAAAGCCGGCAGATGCCGGTCGGCGAAACGGCCCAGCAGGATATCCGCCTCGCGCGTGCCGCGATGCCAGCTCCGGAAGGTCAGCCGCTTGCGCCGCACCTCGATCGTCTCTGCTGGCTTGGTCGTCCCGGGTTGGTCGGCGGAGCTGGTCATGATGGGGTCACTCTCTATGGCGCTGCGCCATCGATATAGCCTCCGCCGCCCGTTCTGTCAGCGGCCTATCGGCATGTCCGGTGCCGGCAACGCGAAAGACGCCGGCAGGTCGTGCCGGCGCCTCCGCCCCGTTCAACGCCATCCAAGCCCTGCGCCGTCAGGCGCAGCGGACATCCGCGAGGAAGCGGGCCACTTCGCCGCGCAGCCGCTCCGCCTCGTGGGCGAGGCTTCCCGCGGCATTGAGCACCTGCCCCGCCGCCGCGCCGGTCTCGTTCGACGCCTGCGAGACGCCGGCGATGTTGGCGGAAACCTGCTGCGTCCCGGCGGCCGCCTGCTGGACGTTGCGGGAGATGTCGCCCGTCGCGGCGTTCTGCTGCTCCACCGCGGCAGCCACGCTGGAGGAGATCTCGTTGATCTGGCCGATCGTCCGAGCGATCCCCTGGATGGCGCCCGCGGCGTTGCCGGTCGCCTGCTGGATCTCGATCACCTTGGCCTGGATCTCTCCGGTCGCGCGCTCGGTCTGGGACGCCAGCGCCTTGACCTCGGAGGCGACGACCGTGAAGCCCTTGCCGGCTTCCCCGGCCCGCGCCGCCTCGATCGTGGCGTTCAGCGCCAGAAGGTTGGTCTGCCCGGCGATCGAGTTGATCAGTTCGATCACCTGCCCGATCTCGCGGGCGGCGTCGGTCAGGCCCCGCATCAGGGCATCGGTCCGCTCGGCGTCATGAACCGCCTGGGCGGTGATCCTCAGCGAACTGGACATCTGCCGGCTGATCTCCTGGATCGAAGCGGACAGCTCCTCCGCGGCGCCCGCGACCGTGTTGACGTTGGTGGTCGCCTGCTCCGAAGCCGCGGCGACGATGACCGCCTGGTGCGAAGCCGACTCCGCGGTCCTCGACATGACTCCGGCGCTGCGCTCCATCTCCGTCGCGGCGGACGACACGGCATCGACCACGCCCTTGACGTTCGCCTCGAGCCCATCGGCAAGCCTCATCAGGTCGGCTTTGCGCTCCGCCTCGCTGCGGCGCTTGAGCTCATCCTGCTCCACCTGCAACCGCCTCACTTCCAGGGCATTTGCCTTGAAGGTCTCGACCGCCCGCGCCATCCCGCCGATCTCGTCGCCCCGCCGGGTGAAATCGACCTGGACAGAGAGGTTGTTGCCGGCCAGTTCACCCATGATCGTGCTGAGCGACCGGATCGGCCGGGTGATGCTGCGGGCGATCAGGAAGGCCATGACGATCCCGATCAGCAGCGCACCCGCCGCCACGGCGAGGTCCAGCGCCCGTGCCTGCTCCGCAGCACCCGTCATATCGGAAAAGGTCCGGTTCTGGCCATCGGTGCTGACCTGGCGCAACTGGTCGATGCCGGTCTCCAGCGCCTCGGCGGCGCGGATTCGTCCGGAGCCGGCCGCCGCGAAATTGTCGGTCGCCGAGACGACTCCGTCCAGCGCCTTGCGGTACTCGTCCAGGATCGCCGGCAGGGCCGCTGCAAATCGCTGGAGTCGGCGGCTATCGTTGGTTGCTGCCGCGAGACCAACCAGCGTCTCGGAAAGCCGTTCGGCCTCCTTGAACGCGATCCCGGCGTCTGCCGGATTGCGCGACGAGACGTAGCGCGTCGCCGCCAGGGCACTCGCCTGCCCGGCCTCGTTCAGCCGTACCGCGAGGTCGATGATCTCGGGCTTGCCGTCCCGCAGCGCCGTCCCGACGATCGCGGACGTGGTGGTGCCCAGGGCTGTGGCCGCCTTGACCAGGGCGGAGACGCCGATGCGCCGCTCCGACACGGCGGCGACGATGCCGCGCGCCGCGGCGTCGTGGGCTTCCGCAGCCTTGGCGATGTGATCGACCAGGGCCTTGTCCGCACCGAGCGCCGCCGCATCAAGCTCGGCAACGGCAGTTCCCAGGTTCCCGAGTGCCTGGTCGGCTGCCGTCAGGTCGCCGTCGGTTTCCGTCAGCGCATACTGCGTCAATGCCCCGCGGGCATTCTCCATGTCGATCGACAGCACGCCCGAAACGGTGGCCGCATCGCTGACCGAACGCAGCCGGCCGATGCCGGCGATCGTCTCCGCCGCGTTCCGGTCGGCGACGAACGACAAGGTCCCCAGCAGCACGAGCAGAAGGGCAAAACCGCCCGAGATCCGCAATGCTATCGGAATGTTCGAAAGTCTCGCCCAGGCTGACATGCAAATTCCCCCAACCCGGCGTCCATCGCCGGCCCCTGTTGCGGATCCGCGCGGCCACCCCTGCCCGCGCGGATGCCGGAGTTACTGGACGTTCCTGATCCGCTCGACCTGAGCCGCGCCGAACTTCTTCTCGAGGTCCGGCATTGCCGGTGCCACGGCCTTGGCGAAGGCCGCCCGGTCGATCTCGGTCACCACCTGCAGGCCCTGCTGCTGGAGTGTCTTCACGCCGTTGGCCTGGGCGTCGGCCGCCGCCTTGCGCGACGCCTTGCCCCCGGCCTTCGCCGCTTCGACGAAAGCGGCCTTATCCTCGTCGGACATGTCCTCGAACGTGTCGATGCTCATCAGGAAAGCGGCAGGATCATAGCTGTGCGCCGACAGCGTCAGATGCTTCTGCACCTGGGCGAACTTGGCCGACAGGATCGTGGCGATCGGATTCTCCTGCCCGTCGAACTGGCCGCTCTGAAGCGCGTTGTACAGTTCGGGGAACGGCAACTGCGCGACATCGGCGCCCAGCGACTTGAAGCCGGCGACCATCACCTCGCTCTGCGGCACCCGGAGCTTCAGGCCCTTGACGTCCTCCGGAGCGGCGATCGGGCGCTTTGCGTTGGTGATGTGGCGCATCCCGTTCTCGCCCCAGGCGAGCGCCACCATGTCCTGTCCGCGGAACTTCTCCAGGTATTCATGGCCGATCCCGCTGTCGAACACCCGGTGGGCATGGCCGGTATCACGGAACAGGAACGGGATGGCGAAGACGCCGACTTCGGGGACGAAGTTCAGCATGGGAGCGCCGGTCACGAAGGTCAGCTCCATGGTGCCGAGCTGGACGGCCTTGATCGCCTCCACCTCTCCGCCCAGCGCCGCGTTGGGATACAGCTCGATCTTGTACCGGCCGGACGTGCGCTTGGCGACCTCGTCCGCGAAGGCGGCGGCACCGGCGCCGAGCTGGGAGTCGGAACCCAGGATATGCCCGAGCTTGAGCGTGCGGGCTTGCTGCGCCTGGGCGCCGCCGACACCGAAGAATAGAAGAGCGCTCGCGGCCATGGCGGCCACGCGAATATTCATGAACATACTGAAGATCCTTCATTAGGCGATCCTCAGATCATAACTCCATATCGGTAATTCAAAAAATCCATCCAAATGTAATAAAATCGATTTGTTCCGTATGTAATTAGTCAGGCATCACCTCTTTTTCATGAGTCGAGTTTCACGCCGATGCGCCCCGCGGCAGCGGTGATGTGACGGGCCATCGCCGCGGAGGCCCCGGCCCCGTCGCGATCGTTCAGGGCGGCCAGGATCTCCTCGTGCTCGCTGACGGTCTCCCGGATCCGGTCATGATGGATGAAGGGCAGGCGCTGGATCTCGTCCATCACGCCGTTCACCGTGCGGAACAGCTCCACGAACATGCGATTGCCGCTGCACTCCACGATGGTCCGATGGAATACGCTGTCGCACTCCGCCAACGCGATCAGATCGCCGGATCTCACCGCGCGGCGCATTCCCTCGACCGAGCGTTCGATTTCGGCCAGTGGCCCGGCGGCCGATTTGACGGCGGCCAAGCCGGCCGCGCGCGGCTCCAGCATCAGTCGGGTCTCGTAGACCTCGTACTGCGAGTAGCGGTCGGCGAACCGCCATTTGGGTTCCGGAGCCCTGCCTCCGGGGGCGCCGCCGGGTTCGACGACGAAAACGCCCCGCCCGACTTCCACGCGGACCAGCCCCAGGGTCTCCAGGACCGACAGGGCCTCGCGTAGCGACGCCCGGCTGATGCCCAGCTGTTCGGCCAGTTCGCGCTGGGCCGGCAGGCGCTCGCCCGGCGCCAGCGGCCCTTCCAGGATCATCGCCTGGATCCGCTGAACCGCCGATTGAGGCACCAGCAACCTACCGCCGACCTTGTTCATTCCCAGGCTCCCGCGCATCCTTTTGGCTGCTTGACCTTAACCGGAAAAGCGGGTCCAATCCACTGGTCTGGCCGGTCAGACCAGTTGCATCGAACGACGACGGGCACGCCGGCCCCAGGGATAGCCATCGTCACGTTCACGCAGAGGAGACGACATGCGCAGGACTTTCCTGAAGACCGCCCTTGTGGCCGTCATCGCCACCGCCGCGACCGGCCTGGCCGGCAACGCCCGGGCAGCAGACCTGACGGTCGGCGCCAACATCGGCAACGTTCCCTGGGAGTTCCAGGACGCCACCGGCAAGAATGTCGGGTTCGAAATCGATCTGGTCGACGAGATCGCCAAGCGCATGGGCAAGTCGGTCGAGATTGTGAACATCCCGTTCAACGGCCTGTTCTCCGCCGTTCAGTCCGCCCGGATCGACATGGCGATCTCGTCCATCACGATCACCGAGAAGCGGCTCGAATCGGTCAGTTTCGCCCAGCCCTACTATGACAGCGACCAGTCGCTGACAGTGCTTGCCAAGAGCGGCCTCGCCAAGGTCGAGGACCTGAAGGGCAAGGCGATCGGCGTCGACACCGGCTCCACCGGCGACATGTGGGCGACCCAGAACCAGGCCCAGTACGGTTTCGGAGACATCCGACGGTTCGAGGGGCTCCAGCCCGCCATGCTCGATCTGGCGGCCGGCAGGCTCGACGGCTACGTCAGCGACATCCCGGCCCTGCTCTACTTCACCAAGGACAAGCCGCAGTTCAAGGTGGCGCAGCGCATCCAGACGGGAGAACGCTACTCGATCATGTTCGCCAAGGGCAGCCCGCTGGCGGCCCAGGTGAACGAGCAGATCACCGCCATGAAGAAGGACGGCACGGTAGCGGCCCTGCACGAAAAGTGGTTCGGGGCCAAGCCGGAAGCGGGCACCAGCACCGCCGAAGTCATGGACATGCCCAAGCCCAAGTCCTGAATCCCGCCTCCCGGCGCCTGACGCATGGACATCGTCGATACATTCTTTAACTGGAGCGTGCTGCAAAGCTCGCTCCCCCTCCTGCTGCTCGGGCTGGGCACCACGCTCAGCCTGGGCGTCACCAGCATCCTGATCGGCCTGGTCACGGGCCTGTTCATGGCCCTGCTCCGGATGTACGGGCCGAAGCCGCTGGCGGTGCTTGCGGTCGCCTATATCGACCTGTTCCGCGCGATCCCGATCCTCGTCCTGCTGGTGTTGATCTACTACGCCCTGCCTTTCGTCGGGCTGCGCCTGTCGCCTTTCGCAGCGGCCACCTCGGCGTTGTCGCTGGTCAGCTGCGCCTACGCGGCGGAAATCTTCCGCGCCGGCATCCAGGCGGTTCCGCGCGGACAGTTCGAGGCGAGCCAGGCGCTCGGGCTGAAATTCTGGGGCATGATGTGGTACGTGGTGCTGCCCCAGGCGTTCCGCCTGGTCATTCCGCCGATCACCAACAACTGCATCAACGTAATGAAGGACACGGCGCTGGCCTCGGTCGTCGCCATGCCGGACCTGCTGAAACAGGCGACCCAGGCGCAGGCCCTGGCGGCGAACCCCACGCCTCTGATCGGCGCCGCCATCATCTATCTCCTGCTGCTGCTCCCGCTGGTGCGGATCGTCGGCACGCTGGAGAAGCGCTTCGCGATCGGGCGAAGCCGGTGACCGGCATCCTGATCCCCTCCCGGCCGCTGGAGCCCGATGGGTTCCGCCCGTTCGGCGACGTGGTTCAGGCAGGGCTGGGCACCGTCAGCCGGGTCAACGATGGACGCGCCGACCGGTTCGACGGCGTCGGCCGGCTGGAGCGCAGCATGGGCGACACGGCCCCGGCCATCGCCGTCTACCGCATCGACGCCTCGACCCTCCCGCACCGGATCCCCCGGCTCGAGCGCCACCCCCTGAGCAGCCAGCTCTTCGTGCCGATGAACGCGGCGCGCTACCTCGTGGTCGCGGTGCCGTCCGATGGCGAGGGCCTGCCGGTCCCGGGACGGGCCGCTGCCTTCCTGGCCGCCGGGAACCAGGCGATCAACTACCGTCCCGGCGTCTGGCACTGCCCGCTCGTGGCGCTCGACCGGCCGGCCGACTTCATCATGGTCATGGGCCAGGCTTTCGACGCCTCCGCCGATTGTGAATTCTTCGACCTGCCCGAGCCGCTCGCGGTCGGGCCGGCCCCCTGACAGGAGTGTAGAGGCATGCTGCCCGCCCTCGATCTCGATTTCGTCCGCTCCCAATTCCCGGCGCTCGCCGGCGACTGGGTGTTCTTCGACAATGCCGGCGGCTCGCAGACGCTTCGCGGTGTCGCCGACCGGATTTCCGACTACCTGCTGACCAGCAACGTGCAGCTCGGCGCCAGCTACGACGTGTCGCAACGGTCCGGCGCGCGGGTCCGCGACGCCCACGCCGTGATCGCCGAGCTGATCGGCGCGTCGCGGCCGGAGGAGGTGGTGATGGGACCGTCCACCACGGCGCTGATGTACACACTGGCGGCGGCCCTGGCCGAGGGGATCGAGCCGGGCGACGAGATCATCGTCACCGATACCGACCATGAAGCCAACATCGGCCCCTGGCTGAAACTGAAGGACCGGGGCGCCGTCATCAAGGTCTGGGCGGTCAACCCCGAGACCCTGGAACTGGACCTCGCGGACCTCGACCCGCTCATGACCCCGCGCACCCGGCTGGTCTGCTTCACCCACGCCTCCAACATCCTCGGCACCATCAACCCGGTCGCCGAGATCACCCGCTTCGTCCACGAACGCGGTGCCCGCGTCGTGGTGGACGCCGTGGCGCTCGCGCCTCATCGAGCGGTGGAGGTGACGGCCTGGGACGTCGATTTCTACGTCTTCAGCTTCTACAAGGTGTACGGCCCGCACCACGCGGTGCTGTACGGCAAGTACGACCAGCTGCTGGCGCTGCCCAGCCTGAACCATTTCTTCATCGGCCGGGAAGTCGTGCCCTACAAGCTCCAGCAGGGCAACGTGAACTACGAACTGTCGGTCGGCTGCACCGCCATCGCCGATTATCTGGCCGAACTGGGTGGCCGAACCGGCGCCAGGACGGACCGGCGCGGCCAGATCCTGGCCGCCTTCGACGCGATCGCCCGGCAGGAAGAGGCGCTGGCAGAGCGCCTGCTCTCCTACCTGCGCGGCCGCAACGACATCAGCGTCATCGGCCATGCCACCGCCGACGGCGCCAAGCGGGTTCCGACCATCAGCTTCGTGGCCCGCGGGCGGCAATCGGACGATATCGTAACCGGAGTCGATCGCAGCAACATCGGCATCAGGTTCGGCGACTTCTATGCCCGCCACCTTATCGACCGGCTCGGCCTGGCCCCGGCCAAGGGCGTCGTCCGGGTCTCGATGGTCCACTACAACACCGTGGACGAAGTGGACCGCCTGATCGAAGCTCTCGACGGAATCCTGTAAGGGGAAGGAGAAACGCGATGGACAGCTTCGACCTGGTGATCCGCGGCGGCACGGTGGTCACCGCTTCCGAAACGTCGCGCTGCGACGTCGGCATCCGGAATGGCCGGATCACGGCCCTGGCCGACCGGCTGCCGCCCGGCAGCCGGGAGATCGACGCGGGTGGCCGGCTGGTGCTGCCGGGCGGGATTGACAGCCACGTTCATAT
Organism: Skermanella pratensis; assembly: GCF_008843145.1. GTDB lineage: Bacteria > Pseudomonadota > Alphaproteobacteria > Azospirillales > Azospirillaceae > Skermanella > Skermanella pratensis. The sequence continues at coordinate 3,097,790 of NZ_CP030265.1, forward strand.
CGACCAGCCCTCGGGCGACGAAACGGTGATGGCGGACGACTTCCTCAGCGGCACCCGCTCCGCCGCGGCCGGCGGCAACACGACGGTCATCCCCTTCGCCCTCCAGCACAAGGGGCAGAGCCTGCGGGCCGCCGTATCCGACTATCACGCCCGTGCCGACGGCAAGTGCCTGATCGACTACAGCTTCCACCTGATCGTCTCGGACCCCGACGAGCAGACGCTGGGCCAGGACCTGCCGGCCCTGGTCAACGACGGCTATACCTCGTTCAAGGTCTTCATGACCTATGACGACCTGAAACTGAACGACCGCGAGATGCTGGAGGTGTTCGACGTCGCCCGGCGCGAGGGCGCGCTGGTGATGGTCCATGCCGAGAACTACGACGCGATCCGCTACATGACCGAGCGGCTGGAGCGCGCCGGCCATACCGAACCCTATTTCCACGGCACCTCCCGTCCGGCCCCGGTCGAGCGCGAGGCGACCCACCGGGCCATCACTTTCGCCGAGCTGGTGGACGTGCCGATCATGATCGTCCACGTCTCGTCCGGCGACGCGGTCGAGCAGATCCGCTGGGCCCAGTCGCGCGGTCTGAAGATCTACGGCGAGACCTGCCCCCAGTACCTCGTGCTGACCGCGGAGGACCTGCGCGGCCTCAACATGGAGGGGGCGAAGTATGTCTGCAGCCCACCTCCCCGCGATCCGGAAAGCCAGGACGCCTGCTGGCAGGGACTGGTCAACGGCACCTTCGCGACGTACTCCTCCGACCACTGCCCGTTCCGCTACGACAGTCCGGCCGGCAAGAAGCGAAAGGGCGAGCGGACGGCATTCCGCTGGGTCCCCAACGGCATCCCCGGCGTCGAGACCCGGCTGCCCATCCTGTTCTCCGAAGGGGTGGTGAAGGGGAAGATCGACCTCCAGCAGTTCGTGGCCCTGACCTCAACCAACCACGCCCGGATGTACGGGCTGGCGGGGCGAAAGGGAACGATCTCGGTCGGAGCAGACGCCGACATCGCGATCTGGGACCCCGAACTGCGCCGCCCGATCTGCCAGGAGAACCTGCACCACGGGGCCGACTACACGCCCTATGAAGGGATGGAGATCACCGGCTGGCCGACGACCGTAATCGTCCGCGGCGGCATCGTGGTGGAGGAAGGTGCCGTGGTCGGCCAACCCGGCCACGGCACCTTCCTGAAGCGCGACCTGTCGCCCTTCGCCAAGCCCCGCGGCAGGACCTGGCTGCCCGCCTGATCCCCGGCGGGAACAGCGGTCAGGGAACGACTCCCTCCGGCAGGCCGCGGCAGTGTTCCGCGATGGCACCGGCCGTGGTCAGCCAGATACGGTGGCGGTGCGCCTCGATGTGGGACAGCGCCCGGCGCAGGTGGCGCAGCCGGTGGGGCTGGCCGACCAGATAGGCGTGCAGGGCGATACCCATCACCAGAGGCTCTTGTTCCGACTGTTCCAGCATCTCGTCGAACTGGTCCACGATCATGTCGGCGAACTCCGGCGCTCCCATGCGGCGGCCGACGATCGCCGGGATGTCGTTCAGCTCCTGGGGATAGGGGACCGCCAGCAGCCGACCGGCGCGGGTGCTCATCCAGACCGGCTGGTCGTCCATGCACCAGTCCAGCACATAGCGGTAGCCCTGCTCCGCCAGCAGGTCGGGAGTGACGTGGCTCTCGGAGATCCAGGGTCCCAGCCAGCCCGCCGGAGCCCTGCCCTCGTGCCGCGCGATGACCGCCGTGCTGTCCGCGATCAGGGTGGCCTCGGCGGCTTCGTCCAGGATGCCCTGCCGCTCCGCGTTGGTCCAGCCATGGCCGACGATCTCGTCCCCGCGTTTCCGGAAGGCAGCGACCAATTCCGGGCAGTGGCCGTAAAGCGAGCCGTTGACCAGGATCGAGGCCGGCCAAAGCAGCCGGTCGAACAGATCGAGCATCCGCCACGCCCCCACCCGGTTGCCGTAGTCCCGCCAGGCATAGTTCAGCACATCGGGTTGCGGACCGCCGGGAGTCAGCTCCGCGCCCAAACCCTGGCCGAACGCGAAATGCTCCAGGTTGATCCCGACATAGACCGCCAGGCGCCGCCCTCCCGGCCAGTCATAGGCTTTGCGGCCCCGGATCGGGGAGTACTCGTAGCGGCCATGGCACGCCGGCTGCTTGCGGCCGGCGGCATCTCCCGAAGCGCCGGTCAAGACGGCAGCCTCGCGATGCAATCGTGTTCGATCTGGCCGCCGCCGATCAGCGGGGAGAGTTGCTCGCCGATCTCCCGGATGCCGTGATGCTTCAGATGCCGGTTTCCATCCATGGGACCTCCTCGATGCCGCTTCCTCCGATGGTAGCCCAGCGCGATCCCCGGCCGCAGGCGGGCAAATCGGCGCCCCTGTGACGCGTTAGCTCAGGCAATCCTTCAAACGTTCACACGGATTGACAGTCAATACCACAATCGGTTTCTCTCATGACAAAACAGCAACAGGAGGGTTCGCCATGAAGAAATCCGCCCGCATTCCCGCAGTCGAAGTTTCACCGGCAAGGCTCGCCCGGCTCTTCTTCGCGGCCCTGGCGGTCGCGAGCGTCGCCGCCGGCGGCGTCCCCGCCTTCGCCCAGTCCGCCGACGCCGCCGCACCGGCCGCGGAACCGTCGCCCGTCGCGGAACCGGCACCCGCGCCGGAGCCGGAGCCGGAGCCGAAGAGGGTGGAGATCGCCAAGGCCGTGACCTGCCAAGTCCTCATCAGCCAGTTCGACGACAGCGTGGCCGCCGCCAAGATCGACGATGCCGCCAAGGCCGGCGCGCGCGCGCTGCGCGGCGACGGCAACAAGGCCTGCAATGCCTGGGACTATGAAGCCGGCATCGGCACGTTGCGCGTGGCACTGGAGACCATCGGCAAGAAGCCGATCCGCTGAGAATGACTTTGGATCCGGATATACCGAATCTCTATCCGTCTTTTTAGCCTGCTGGTTACCACTTCAGTCGCAATATCGCGGCGAGAACCGGGATGGTGCGGTGCCGGTCCGGCGGAACCGCACCAGCCAAGGCTTCAACCACGCAGGGACATCATGAAGCTCAAGACCGCCATCGCCGCTGGATACTTCACGGTCATCGGCCTTGTGGCCGTGGTCGGTGTGGTGGGATTGCTCGGCCTTTACCGTTATGCCGAGTCGGTCGAGCACGGCACGTCCGCGACGCGGCTTTCCCTGGTGCTGGGGGAGGTCAGGGCGCTGGAATGGAGCGCGCTGCGGGGCGACCTGTCGGCATCGGAAGAGGCGAAGCGGCAGCTGGCGTCGATCATCGAGCAGTTCGCCCAGGGCGGCATGATGGCCGAGCAGGCCTCGGCCGACCGGTACGCGCAGGCGTTCCGCGCCTTCGTCGACGTCCAGGAGAAGCTCCTCCAGGGCGACGCGGCGATCGGGCGGTCCGTCCAGCAGCTCGGGATGCTGTCGGACCAGATCGTCACCGCCCAGGTCAAGCTGGCCCGGGCGGCTGGCAACGACCTGGAGGAGGCGGAGACGGCGGCGCGGCAGGCGAGCACCATGGCCGATCTCGTTCTGACGATCCGAGACGGCGTGATCGAGGCCCAACTCGCCGAGATGGCCTTCCTCAACCATCCCGACAGCAGCGAGATCACACCGGCGCTGGAAGCGCTCAGCCTGGCGGCGGAACGGACTTCCGCCATGCCGCCGGAGGATGCCGGCCCCGCCTTCGCGATAATCGAGGCCTATGCGATCTCGATCGGCGAGACCTCGGCGGCCTATGCCGGCTATGAGAGCTACCGGGAGGTGATCTTCCGCCTCCTGAAGGAGATGGACGACATCCATGCCGCCTTGCCGGCGGACGCAGCGCCATCGATCCGCGCCGAAGCGGGCGACCTGACCGCCTGGGCTTGGCGCGCCCGCGCCACGGGGGTGATCGATGCCGGCGCCTCGGTCCCCGTGATCACCCATCCGGAACTCGACAAGATGAAGGCGCTGGCGCTCCAGGTGATCGACCTGACCCGGCACATGGCGGTCGCCCGCGCGGAACTGCTCCAGCTTTCCGCGATCGACGAAGCCCAGTCGCGCGGCATCGCCTCGACCATGGAGTCGATCAAGGAGCGCTATGTCGGCATCCGCTCCGCGGCCGAGACCCGGGCGATCGAGGCCCGGGCCGACTTCGCCAACGCCATGACGGCCGCCGACCGCGGCCGGCAGATTCGGACCTCGGCGCTGCAGGTGGCCCAGGCGCTGTCGGACCTCTCCTCCGGCAAGCGCGATGTGCTGCGTGAGGAAGTGGCCGGAACGCTCGCGCGGGTCGTCGGCCATCTTGACGAGATCGCCCGGCACACCGGCGATAGCGACCTGATCGCCAGGATGCGCAACCTCCTGCCGCCCCTGGAACAGAGCTTCGTCGCCCAGATCGACCTGCAGGCCACCGCCGTCCGCCTGGCGCGTGACATGAACGCCGCCGCGGTCGAAGCGTCGAGCCAGTCGCGGACCCTGTCCGAGACCGGACTGGCGGCCGCGGAGGAAGGCAAGCGGAAATCCGTCGCGATCATCGTGACGACGCTGGCGCTCGCCATCGCGGCGGCCCTCGCCTTCGCCTTCCTCCTCGGCCGGTATGTATCGGGCGGCATCTCGCGCATGAGCGGGGCGATGGATGCGATCGCCCACGGGCTTCTGGAGACCGAGATCCCCAACCAGGGCGAAAAGGGCGAGCTGGGCCAAATGGCCGAGTCGCTGGTCTCCTTCAAGGACAATGCCCGCCGGAGGATCGAGGCCGAAGCCAAGGCCGAGAGCGCCCGCATGCAGGCCGACTCCGACCGCCGCCAAGTCCTGGGCGACCTTGCCCAGACCTGCGAAAGCCGCCTGCTACCCTTGGCCCAGCAGGTTTCCACCGCGTCGCGCCAGCAGCTAGAGGATGCCCGCCAGCTGCTTGAGGTCGCCGAACAGGCGATGAAGCGGTCCGAGACGGTGGCCGACGAGGCCGGCATGACCGGGCGCAACCTGGGAGCGGTCGCCTCGGCGACCGAGGAGATGGCGGCATCCATTGCCGGCATTGCCGAGAACATGCTGTCCACCGCCGGCCTTGCCCGACGCAGCGTGACCGAGGCGGACCGCGTCCGCGCCGACCTGGAAAGCCTCGTCAGGGTCGCCCAGGGCGTCGGCGATGTGGTGCTGCTGATCCGTGACATCTCGGAGCAGACCAACCTCCTGGCGCTTAACGCCACGATCGAGGCGGCACGGGCCGGCGAGGCTGGGAAAGGATTCGCCGTGGTCGCCAACGAGGTGAAGAACCTGGCTTCCCAAGCGGCCCGCGCGACGGAGGAAATCTCCGCCCGGATCGACGGCATCCGCCACGAAACCCTGAACGCGACCGAAGCGATCCGGGGCATCTCGTCGATCATCCAGCAGATGGATGTCGCGACCGGATCGGTTGCGGGCGCCGTCGAGCAGCAGCGCAGCGCCACGCGCGAAATCGCCCAGACCACCCAGAGCGTCTCGGGAAGCGTCGACCGCATCGGCAGCGATATCGCGATGGTCAGCGATCACGCCCGCGAGACGGAGACGGTCGCCCGCGAACTGCAGCGGGCCGCCGAGCGGTTGGGCGGCGAGGCGACGGAAATGGAACGTACCGTTAACGACTTTATCGCGTCTATCAGGTCAATCTGATGCCGCATGGAGTTTCGGGGCGTTTTTCGTCCTGACACCACGCCCCGCGGCACCGGATTTCTTTTGGTAACACTCCCCAGCATGACTTCAGCACTCTTGTCGAGCAATCCTCCGGGCCAAGCTTTCCTGACACTGGCCCATGATTCCTATCTCGTCGTCCTGGCCTGCCTGATCTGCCTCTTCTCCTGCTACACCTCCCTCACCCTGCTTGCCCAAGCGCGCGGCTCCGGATCCCCGGAATCAGGCGCTCGCCCCGTTCTCCGGCGGCAGGATCCCCGGCGACCGCAGCAATGGGCCTGGTGCGCCGCCGCGGCCTCGGTGGCCGGGTGCGGCGCATGGGCCACGCATTTCGTCGCCATGCTGGCCTGGCTGCCCGGCGTTCAGGTCGGGTACGACCTGAAACTGACGACGCTGTCGATCATCGTCGCGATCATCGGGATGGGGCTGAGCTTCGCCGTGGCGCTTTCCGGTCGTGAAGGCGGCCTGCGGGGCGGAGCCCTCGCGGGCGCCGCCATCGCCGCGATGCATTTCATCGGCATGGCTGCGGTTCATTCGCCGGCCCGGCTCGCCCACGGCTCCCTTGAAGCCGCCGTCTCGGTGGCGCTGAGCATCGGTCTCGGCATGGCGGCGTTCCGCATGGTCGGCCGTCCTGGAGCCGCGCGGCGGTGCGCGGGCACATTGACCCTCACCGCCGCGATCTGCGCCCTCCATTTCACCGCGATGCTCGGCGTCACGGTCGAGCCCTATCCTTCCACGGCGGTGCCGGGCAACGTGATCGCGCCGCGGTCCCTGGCAATCGCGGTGGCAGCCGTCAGCATGACCATCATCACCTTCGGCCTCGCCGGCTCGATCCTTGACCAGCACCTGGCGTCGCGGGCAGAGCGGGAGGCCAGGCGCCTGCGCCGCTACGTCGCCGAACTGGAGGCGACCCAGCGGGAGCTGCGGTCTACAGCCCACGACCTTACCCGGGCGCTCGAGGCCGCGGCCGCGGCCAGCCAGGCGAAGTCGCTGTTCCTCGCCACCATGAGCCACGAGCTGCGCACGCCGCTGAACGCGGTGATCGGTTTCGCCGAACTGATGGCAAACGAGTCCTACGGGCCGCTCGGCGACGCGCGGTACCGGGATTATTCCGGCATCATCCGGGACAGCGGTTCCCACCTGCTGAACCTGATCAACGATGTGCTCGACATCTCGAAGCTCGATGCCAACCGGCTCGAACTGCTGGACGACACGGTCGACGTCCGGCACTTGCTGGCCGATGCCGTCCATATGATCAGCGGGCAGGTGGAGAAGGCGGAGCTGACGCTGTCCTGCCGGCCGCCGCCCCACGGCGTCCGGCTCAAGGCGGACGCCCGGCGGATCCGCCAGGTTCTGCTGAACCTGTTGTCGAACGCCGTCAAGTTCACGCCGTCCGGCGGTTCCATCAGCGTGACCGCGGAGCCGAGCGGCGACGGTTTCGAGATCACGGTCTGCGATACGGGGATCGGCATCGCGTCGGAGGATATCCCCACCGCCTTCGAACGGTTCGGCCAGGTCGACAACCGGTTCTGTCGCCGGTACGAGGGGACGGGTCTCGGGCTGCCGCTGGCGAAGCGCCTGATGGAACTCCACGGCGGGACATTGGACCTGGCAAGTGTGGTCGGATCGGGCACCCGGGTGTCCTGCCGCTTCCCGGCGGAGCGGATCGTGATGCTGGCCGACGCCGGCTCCTGAGCCGGCCGGCCCCTATCCGACGCTGAAGAAGCGGCGCTGCGGCAGACGCAGCACCTGGTCCGGCGCCGTCGCATGGAAGGCGCGCACGGCTTCCGCTATGCGGCGCGCGAGGATATCGGTCATGTCCAGGTGGTTCGCGGCCTTGTCCGGAAGGACGATGTCGATGTTATGGTCGCGGTCGAAAGCTGTCGTCTTCACCACCACGTGCTCCAGCCGGGGCTGTAGGTGAAGCGCCAGTTTCTGGGCGTAGTCCAGGGGGTCCAGCTGGTCGTCCCAGCTACGATCCGCGTTCAGCTTGGCCGTGCTCAGGGTTATTTCGATCTTGATCATGTCGTTCTCGACATCAGGTGCCGCGGGATGCCCACCGTCCCGGAAGTATCGGCCCGATCCCTCAACAAATCCTTTCCCGTGGATCCAAGTCACGCTCCTGCCATGCCGAGGAGTCGCAGCAGCCAACCACCGTTTGATTTGACTGCGGAAATAAGCAGAATGACGCGCTCGTGGCGCACCCCTTCCGTCCCGATCCGGCCCATCGCGTGGAAACTGAAATGTCCAGACTGTCGTTCCCCAAGGAAAAGATCTCGATCCTGCTGCTGGAAGGGATCCACGAGAATGCCGTCGTCGATCTGGCGGAGCACGGCTACACCAATGTGATCCGGCTCCCCAAGGCGCTGGACGAGGCCGACCTGATCGAACGCCTGTCCGGCGTCCACATGGTCGGGATCCGGTCGCGCTCGCAGCTGACCGAGACCGTGCTGCGCCAGGCCGACAAGCTGATGGCGATCGGATGCTTCTGCATCGGCACCAACCAAGTGGACCTCAACACCGCGCGGCGGCTCGGCATACCGGTCTTCAACGCCCCGCACAGCAACACGCGCAGCGTCGCCGAACTGGTGATGGGCGAGATCATCATGCTGATGCGCGGAATCTGGGACAAGTCGCGGATCGTCCACCAGGGCGGCTGGGTCAAGTCGGCCAAGGACAGCTACGAGATCCGCGGCAAGGTCCTGGGCATCGTCGGCTACGGCCACATCGGGACGCAGCTCTCGGTCATCGCAGAGGCGCTCGGCATGCGGGTCCGCTTCTTCGATACCCAGAAGAAGCTGGCCCTGGGCAATGCTCAGCAATGCCGCACCCTGGATGAGCTGCTGACCCTCTCGGACGTGGTCAGCCTGCACGTTCCCGACACCCCGCAGACCCGCGATATGATCGGGCCGGAACAGCTCCGCGCCATGAAGAACGGTGCCTACCTGATCAACGCGGCGCGCGGCAGCATCATCGACATCGACGCGCTGGCCGCCGCGCTGAAGTCCGGCCACCTGCGCGGCGCCGCCATCGACGTCTTCCCGGTCGAGCCGGCGAGCGACGCCGATGAGTTCGCAAGCCCGCTCCGCGACCTGCCCAACGTGATCCTGACGCCGCACATCGGCGGATCGACGATGGAGGCGCAAGCCAATATCGGGAACGAGGTGGCGCGCAAGCTGATCGAGTATTCGGACAACGGCTCGACCATGGGTGCCGTCAACTTCCCGGAGGTCCAGCTGCCGGTCCGCGAAAGCGGCGTGCGTTTCCTGCACATCCACGCGAACGTTCCCGGCGTGCTGCGGAAGCTCAACGAGGTCTTCGCGTCCCGCGGCCTGAACATGGCGGCCCAGTATCTCCAGACCGACCCGTCCATCGGTTATGTCGTGTTCGACGTCGACGGCGAGGTGGACGACCAGGAGATCCTGGCCGACATGCGCGCCATCGACGGCACGCTGCGCAGCCGCGTGCTCTACGACCGGCGGCGCTGACCCGCTCCCCCTTCCCCGCTCCCGATCAGTCCTAGAGCAGCCGCTCCGTCGTCTCCACCCGTTCATTCCTCCCGCCGCCGTCCTCGGGTTCATGCATCGGGCTCCGCACCGACACGCCATCGGGGTTGGCGCCGGTGCCGACCTGGCGGGGGTCGCGCCTGCGCCAGCGGACTTCCAGGCGGTTCATCACCGGAGTCACGGAAATGCCGTGGACCAGGATGGACACGGCGACGACGAACCCGGTCACCGCCCACAGCAGATGCTGTTCGGCCAGTTCGGTATGGTTGACCGCATAGGCCAGATAATAGAACGACCCGATGCCCCGGATGCCGAAGAACCCGATGACGGCGCGCTCCGACAGGGGCAGGCGGGTTCCGGCAAGGCCTATCAGGCCGGCCACCGGGCGGACCACGAACAGGAACGCCAGCCCCGCAAGCACGGCCTGCCACGTCAGGGCACTCAGCAGTCCCCCAGCGATCGCCCCGCCGAACAGGACCAGAACGACCATCATCAGCAGCTTCTCGATCTGTTCGGAGAAGGTGTGCAGCGATTCATTGTAATCATGTGACCGTTCGGTGTGCCGGAGCGTGGTGGCGGCGACGAAGACGGCCAGGAAGCCGTAACCGTGGACCAGCTCGGCCACACCATAGGACACCAGCGTGATCCCGAGTGCCGCCAGCCCTTCCCGCGTATCGGCGATCCGCGCCTGGGCGGGCAGCCTGAACACCAGGAAGCCCAGGAAACGGCCCACCGCCCATCCGATCGCCACGCCGGCGGTGAGCTTCCACAGGACGGCGTTCAGCAACCAGTCCACCGTCCACCAGCCGGGCCCGGTAATGCCCGCGGCGGAAGCGGCGGCCATGGCGATCGCGAGATGGGTGAAAGGAAAGGCCAGCCCGTCGTTCAACCCGGCCTCGGACGTCAGGCTGAAGCGGACCTCGTCCTCGCCGCCCGACTGTGGGGGGCCGACCTGGATATCCGATGCCAGCACCGGATCGGTCGGAGCAAGCACCGCTCCCAGCAGGATGGCCGCCGGCAGGGAAAGCCCCAGCGTCCAGACCCCGATCAGCGCTATGCCCGCGATCGACAGCGGCATGGTGACCGCGAGCAGCAGCCAGGTCGTGCGCCACCGCCTCCAGCCGACCGGCCTGTCGAGCTTCAGCCCGGCGCCGAGCAGAGCGATGATAACGACCAGTTCGGTGATGCGTTCGATGAAGGTGGACTGGGCGATGAAGTCCGGATCAGAGCTGACGCCGGGAGCGATGAACAGTCCCAGCCCGAGCAGCACGCAGAAGATCGGCAGCGACAGCGGCAAGCCACGCAGCAGCATCGGCAGCCATGCGATGCCGAGGATGACCAGACCAAGGCCGGTCAGCAGAGTGATATAGGGATCCATGAACCTGATTGCGCATTTGGGTGATGTACCACTTCCAACAGATGGAATGCCGCTCTGTGCCGCGAGATGCCGATATGCCCGTACTCCCGGCCCTTACCTACAACAGCTAGTGTACCGCAACCTTGAATAATACTATGTTCATGGTATGTTGCAGCCTGCCCTCGCCTTCCGGGAGCCAGTCCGAAGCGCATGACCCGGCCCTTCCGCCGCCACCAGGAGATGGTCAGCAACATCGTCCGCGCTATCGCCGGGCGCCAGACGGATGTGCGCGACATCCTCGCGGCGGTCACGCCGGGCGGCGGGAAGAGCCTGCTGCCGGTCATCGCCGCAGCCCGCTTGATCGAGGCGGGCGTCGCCGATCGGGTCTGCTGGATCGTCCCCCGCGACAGCCTGAGGCTTCAGGCTGAAGAAGCCTTCATCGACCCGGTATGGCGTACGGCCCTAGGACACAGCCTGACCGTGCGGGCAGCCGAGAATGCTCCCGATCCCTGCCGCGGCTTACAGGGTTATGTCACCACATACCAGGCGGTCGCGGCGGCGCCCGAGCTTCACCTGGCCGAGTTCCAGCGCCACAAGTACCTGCTGGCGATTGATGAGCTCCACCATCTGCCGGCCCTTTCGGACCTCGACAACCTGATCAATGCCGCCGACGAAACGGCTTGGAGCCACAGCATCCTGCCGCTGCTGGAGCTGTCGGCGGTACGCCTCCTAATGTCCGGCACCTTGCAGAGGACGGACGGCAAGGCGATCCTGTGGTTGCCGTACAAGCAACCACAGGGGGCACGACGGACGCGGGAGATCGATTTCAACGCCGAAAGCTGGGCGATCGTCGGATACAGCCGCCGGCAGGCCCTGGCCGAACGCGCCGTCCTGCCCGTTACCTTCGGGGCCCTCGACGGCGATGCGGAATGGCGCGACCCGCTATCCCAGCAGCGCACCGTCGACTCCCTGTCGCAATCGGGGGAACTTGCCCATGACGCGCTTTTCACGGTGCTTCGGACGGAGTTCGCCGACTCCCTGTTGCGGGTCGCCTACCGGGCCTGCCGCGACCATCGCGCCGCGCGCCGAAAGGCCATGGGCGCCGGCCCCGGGGACGACGCCCGGGGGCTTGGCAAGCTGCTGGTCGTAGCCCCCGACCAGGCGACCGCCTGGCGCTATGTGGAAAGCCTCCGGTCCCGCTTCCCGATGGATCTGCGGGAGATCATGGTGCGGGCCGCCATGAGCGACGTAGCGGATTCCCAGGAAGCCATCGCGGAGTTCCGCATGCGCCCTTTTCCGGCCATTCTGGTCACGGTCTCGATGGCGTACGAGGGAATGGACTGCCCGGAGATCACGCATATCGCCTGCCTGACACACATCCGTTCGCGGCCCTGGCTGGAACAGATGATCGCCCGCGCGACGCGGGTCGATCCCCATGCAGGCGACTATGATGGCCAGTCGGCCCTGGTCTATCACCCAGACGACCCGATGTTCCGCAGTTTCCGCCACCAGATCGAGACGGAACAGGGCACCAAGGCCCGGGTACCCAAGCGCCGGGCCCAGCACGCGCTGCCGCTCGACGGCATCGACCGCGAGCGGGTGCCGGCGATCACGCCGCTGCACTCCAACGCCACGGCGCTGCGGTTCGACACGGTGGCGCCCGGCCCCGATTTCGGCTCGCCCGCCCCCCCGACGCCGGCGGACGGCCTCCAGGTCCAGCCCGGTCTGCCGCTGATCGAGCCGCCGTCGATCGCCGAGCACCGGCTGCGCCAGCGCATCGGGCAGATGGTCGCCGCCCAGGTGATCGAGGACGAGGACGCTCACCTGATCCGCCGCAATTCCGGCTACCATGCCTACAACGCGATCCTGAAGCGGGTACTGGGCAAGAGCCGTGCGGAAATGACGCTGGCCGAACTGGAGGCTGCGGTGGGCTGGCTGGAACGCAACCGGCTGAGCGACCATTCCGCCCTGATCGACAACGATCCACAGTACCGCTGGTCCTCCTCGAAGCGCGGCGGCACGATCCGCCTCGGCCCCCACAAGTTCTGATCCCGCCGCTTTCCGGGGCACTCCGCCGCATCGGCTTGTTTAAGCAGCCGTAAGCGGCAACTTTGCGCCATGACCCTGGCGGCCGCCATTCCCTTGCCTGGAGCGAGTTCGTGAAAGCAGGACGACTGCAGACCATCTGCCGCCATGTGCTGGAACGCTGGGTGACGCTGGTCTGCCGCTGGCCCGCCGCAACCGTCCTGCTCTCGCTGCTCGTCGCGGGGGTGGCCGGCTGGTACGCCTCGACCCATCTGGGGATCAATACCAGCACGACGGACATGATCTCTCCGGATGTCCCGTTCCGGCAACATACCGAAACCTACCGCAAGGCATTTCCCTTCATCGACGACCAGATCGTCGTGGTGGTCGACGCGGGCGGGCCGGAGCGTGCGGATGCGGCGGCCCTTCGGCTGGCGGAACTGCTGCGGCAGCGCACCGACGTCCTTCATGGCGTCGAGGTACCCTCGGCCGACCCCTATTTCGACCGCTACGGCCTGCTGTTCCTCAAACCCGAAGCGCTTCAGGACTTGGCCACCCGGCTGGCCGGCGCCCAGGCCGCTCTCGGGCTACTGAGCACCGATCCGTCGCTGGGCGGACTGGCTGACATGCTTGATCTCGTGCTCGGACGTGTCGAGGAAGGGGCGCCCGCCGAGCTGCGCCGGCTGCTCGACGCCATGGCGAGCGCCACGGAACAGGTTGCGGAAGGCCGGCCGGGCCATCTGTCGTGGACCGGCCTGGTGGCGGGCGACGGAATGGGCAGGCTGGGGAACCGGCGCTTCGTGCTCGTGCGGCCGGTGGTGGACAATGCCACCCTGGCACGCGGCCGTCCCGCCCTGGACGCGGTGCGCGCCGCCATCGCGGACCTGCAGCGGGAGGAGTCCGGCCAGGGCGTCACCGCACGGGTGACCGGAACCGTGGCGCTACGCCAGACCGAGCTGGACACGGTCGCGGCCGGGGCCACCATCGCCAGCGTGCTTTCGTTCCTCCTCGTCTCGCTGGTGCTTATCGTCGGCATCCGATCCGTCCGGATGATCGGCGCCATCCTCCTCACCCTGGTCGTCGGCCTGCTCTGGACGTCCGGCATCGCGGCCCTGACGGTCGGCCAACTCAACCTGATCTCGGTGACCTTCGCCGTGATGTTCTTCGGCCTGGGCGACGACTTCGGCGGTCATCTGGGCCTGCGTTACCAGGAGGAACTGGTTGCGGGCGGATCGGACGGATCGGGGGGCACGCCGGCGCGGCTCGCCGCCGAACGCGCCACCGTCGCGGTCGGTCCCGCGCTGACGCTCAGCGCCCTGTGTGCCGCCATCGGGTTCGTCTCGTTCGTACCGACCGACTACAGGGGGCTCGCGGAATTCGGCATCATCTCGGGCCTGGGCATGGGAGTCGCGCTGTTCACCAGTGTGACGGTACTGCCGGCGCTGCTGACGCTGCTGAGCCCCGGACCAGGTACCCGTGCGGAGGTCCGCGAGAACTTCGCCTTCGCCGGCTGGATCGACCGCAACAGCAGGGGAATCCTCGCCGTTGGCGGCTTGGCGTTCCTGGCCGCCGCCGCTTTGCTGCCGCATGCCCGGCTGGACGCCAACCCCTTGAACCTCCAGGACGAGACGGCCGAAGCCGTACGGACCTACCGGGATCTGGCGAACTCCCCCGATACGTCGCCCTACGGCGTCAACATCCTGGCGGACGACCTCGACTCCGCCAATGCCGCCGCGGAACGGCTGCGGGGCCTGCCCGGCGTCGGTCAGGTCCGAACCGCCTCCAGCTACATTCCATCGCAACAGGACGAGAAGCTGGCGACCATCGGCGATCTTGCCCTGATCCTGGCCCCCAGCCTCTCGGCCCCGCGCATCCCACCTCCCGGAGATCCCGTCGAAGCGCTGGAACGCCTGCGGGCAAGCCTGTCGCAGCACGGGGACCTGCCTGAAACCCGCCGCTTCGCCGAGGCGGTTGCGCGGCTGCCGGTGGAAACGGAAGTGGCGGCTGCCCTGGACCGCGCGCTGACCGGCAGCCTGCCCGCCCTTCTCGACAGGCTCGCCCAAGGTCTGGAGGCGGAGCGTCCCGCCACTCTGGAAGATCTGCCGCCGTCGCTGCTGCGCCGCTGGATCGCCGACGACGGACGGGCGCGGATCGAGGTCCTGCCGGACCGGGACATCTCCGACAGCAGGGCAATGGCCGCCTTCGCCGACCCGATCCTGGCGGCGGAACCCACTGCCGTCGGCGCCCCCGTGACCGTCACGGAGGCGAGCCGTATCATCCTGGCCTCCTTCGGCCAAGCGGTCGCGGTATCGCTCGGCGCAATCGTGCTGCTGCTGATCGCCGTCCAGGGCAGTGCCACCGGCATCGCGCTCATCCTGGCACCGCTGATCGTCGCCTCGATCTATACCCTCGCGGCGTCGGTGCTGCTCGGCATGCCGTTCAACTTCGCCAACATCATCGTGATCCCGCTGCTGTTCGGGTTGGGCGTGTCGAGCAGCATCCATATGGTCATGCGCGGCCAGGATCTGCTGGGCGCGCGGACCCCCGGCCGGCGCTTCGGCGTCGACCTGCTGGTCACCAGCACGCCGCGGGCCGTCCTGCTGACGGCGCTGACCACCAGCACCGCCTTCGCCACGCTCGCGGTGTCGAACCACCATGGCCTGTCGAGCATGGGCATCCTGCTCGCTATCGCCATTCTCGCCACGGTCGTCTGTGCCCTGGTCCTGTTGCCGGCGCTGATGATTCAATTGGAACGGATGAGACGATGATCGCCTTCATCACCCGAACCGCCCTTTGCCTCCTGCTCCTCGTGACCACCGGGGCGGCGCGTGCGGACCGGCCGTCCGACCCGGTCACCCGGCTCAACGACGGCATCCTGACCCTCATGCGCGCCGCCGAATCCGGCGTCCCGGCCGGCTCCCGGATCCGGGACTTCGAGAGTGTGGTCCGGCGGAGCTTCGACCTGGAAACGTCGCTGCGCGTCGCCGCTCCCGGTTACGACCGGGCGCCTGAGCCTGAACGCCGCGCGCTCCTCGACGCCTTCGCCCGCCGAAACGCCGCCCAGTATGTCCGCCGCTTCGACGGTTATTCCGGCGAGACCATCGAGATCACCGGCGAACGAGCCGGGCCGCGCAGCACGACCCTGGTAGAAACCCGCCTGCTGCGTCCGGGAGGCAACCCTGTCGTCCTCACCTACGTCCTGCGCGAGACAGGAGGCCGCTGGGGCATCGTGGACGTCCTGCTGAACGGCAGCGTCAGCCAACTGGCGGTCCAGCGCTCCGACTTCGCGGCGACCCTACGCTCCGGTGGCATCCCCGCCCTGACCCGCGAATTCAATGCATACGCGGATGGCGTGGCCGGGTAATGATGAACAGCCTCTTCAAGCCGGCCGAGTAGACAGAAAGTCGATATACAAGCCCCTGCAGGTTGATTCCTGATCCGTACACCAACCTTATACATCCTGCGGAGCGGGCGGGAAAAATTTACGAGGATCTTGGCATCGACGTCCAGTTTCGGCGAGGTAGCAAGCAACCTGATATACAGTTTTGACAGTACCTCTGTATTCGCGGACAGTTTGCTGAGCATAAAGGCACTGGCGATAACCTCCTGGCCAACCACAAGGTAGCCGCCCTTTATGTAGGGGTACTCGGAAGGTCTAAATTCTCTCATCTTTTCCAACTCATCGAACAGGAGCAGAATGAATATCGCCATCCTGTAATGGTGACGTTTCTATATTTGATAATGTATGTATTGATTGGTAACGCCTTACCATGCATGCCATCTGCCGCTATCGGAGGAGCCTGACAAATGTCGTGCAGTAACAAACAAAGTAGCGCCAAGGCACCGACTCCTCATGGACTGCCATTATTT
The DNA here is from genome assembly GCF_008843145.1 of Skermanella pratensis. GTDB lineage: Bacteria > Pseudomonadota > Alphaproteobacteria > Azospirillales > Azospirillaceae > Skermanella > Skermanella pratensis. The sequence goes on from NZ_CP030265.1 coordinate 3,114,203, forward strand.
AGTGATCCTCCTTAGTATTACAGCCGGTCTCTTTTGACCGACATGAGGCGCTGAGTTGGTTGTTGAGCATGGATCCGGAGGGAGGATCCTAGCATGACCACACTTGTCGAGGTTGAGGGATGGACCAGCGCGTTGGAAAAGCTGGTCGGGGGCTTGGCGTCGCGGTTTTGCCGGGAAGCTGGAGTGCGCCGCGCTTTGAGCTACCTGCACGGGCTTCTGGCGCCGCTGGAGCGGAAGAATGGTTGGCACTTGGCCGAAGCGGCCGGGGATGTTTCGCCGGCGGCGATGCAGGATTTTCTGACCCGCACCCGCTGGGACGCCGATGCGGTGCGCGACGATCTCCGCGATTATGTTGTCAAGCATCTGGGCGATGGGAAGGCGGTTCTGGTCCTCGATGAGAGCGGCTTCCTCAAGAAGGGAACCTGCTCGGTCGGCGTGAAGCGCCAGTACTCCGGCACCGCCGGCCGCATCGAAAATTGCCAGGTGGCTGTCTTCCTCGGCTATGCCAGCTGCCATGGCCACGCACTGATCGACCGCGCCCTTTACCTGCCCGAGGAGTGGGCGACGGATGACGAGCGGCGGTGGAAGGCCGGGGTTCCCGAGACCGTCGCCTTCGCCACCAAGCCGAAGCTCGGCCGGGCAATGCTGGAGCGCGCCATCGCGGCGGGTGTCCCGTGCGCGTGGGTGACGGCCGACAGCGTGTATGGGGGCGACTACGCGCTGCGGCTGTGGCTGGAGCGCCAGCCGATCGGCTACGTCCTGGCGGTGACCAGCAAACAGCGCGCGCCGTCCGGCTTCGATACTGTCAAGGAACGCGCCGCGACGCGCTTCGGGACCGGGGATTGGCAGCGACTGAGCGCCGGCGATGGCGCCAAGGGACCACGCCTGTACGACTGGGCCTACGGGGAGTATCCTTCTCTTCAGCCTGGATGGAACCGTGGCCTGCTGGTCCGCCGTTCCCTTACCGAACCGGACAAGCTCACGTATTACCTGACCTTCGCCCCCGAGAACACGCCGGTCAGCACCCTGGTGAATGTCGCGGGAACCCGGTGGACCATTGAATCCTGCTTCGAAGCGGCCAAGGGCGAGGTCGGGCTGGACCAGTACGAGGTCCGCACCTGGACGGCCTGGCACCGACATGTCACGCTCGCCATGCTGGCCCTGGCGTTCCTGACCGTCGTGCGAGCGGCGGCCATCGGGGGGACCGGACACTGTCGATCTTCAGGCCGACCTGCTGCCGCTCACCGTTCCGGAGATCCGCACCCTCCTCGCCAGTCTCGCCGGCCCGCCAAGCCCCGGTCCTACCGCGGCTATCGCCTGGTCACTCTGGCGACGACGACATCAGCAACGCGCTCGCCGCTGCCACTGGAGGCGTCATACCCAAACCGATAAAGACCGGCTGTAATATTAGAGCGTCTAACAAAACCTTGATGAGAGGCTGGCGCCGCCTATCTGAAGGGCATGGCGAAACCCCTTGTCAGCGATGAGCTGTGGGCGGTCGTGGCGCCGCTGTTGCCGTCCCGTCCGCCCCGTCCGAAAGGTGGTCGGCCGCCGGTCGATGACCGGGCGGCGCTGACCGGCATCCTGTTCGTGTTGAAAAGTGGCATTCCGTGGGAGATGCTGCCGCAAGAGATGGGCTGTGGCTCGGGCATGACCTGCTGGCGGCGGTTGCGCGACTGGCAGTCCGCGGGGGTCTGGGAGACGTTGCACCACGTTCTTCTGGACCGGCTGGGCAAGGCCAACGCGATCGACTGGAGCCGGGCGGCGCTGGACAGCGCCAGCGTCCCGGCAAAAAGGGGGGCCGGGAGACCGGGCCGAACCCGACCGACCGCGGCAAGCCGGGCTCCAAGCGCCACGTCGTCATCGACGCCAATGGCATCCCGTTGGCCGTGACCCTGTCGGCCGCCAACGTCCACGACAGCCGCATGCTGGAGGCCACGGTGGACGCCATCCCGGCCATTCGCCAGTGCGCCGGACGGCCCCGCCGCCGTCCCGCCAAGCTCCACGCCGACAAGGGTTATGATTTCTCCCGCTGCCGCCGCGCCTTGCGCCGGCGCGCCATCATTCCCCGCATCGCGCGCCGCGGCATCGAAAACAGCGAACGGCTCGGCCGGCACCGCTGGAAGGTCGAACGCACCTTGGCATGGTTCGCCCGATTCCGGCGGATCTCCGTGCGCTACGAACGCCGGATCGATATCTTTGCCGCCTTCAATCACCTCGCCGCAGCCCTCATCACCTTCCGCTTCGTCGAACGATGGTTATGTTAGGCACTCTTAGCCTCTCAGGTTTTCCGTCTTGACCGCCTCCCTGGTAACCGGCGGATGCGGCTTCCTTGGCCGACATCTTGTGATCGCGCTGACGGCGCGGGGCGAGCGCGTCCGCGTGCTCGATATCGCCGCTTCCGCTTCCCTTCCCCCTGGTGTCGATGCCATCGCCGGATCGATCACGGACGCCTCGGCAGTCACCCGGGCATTGGACGGCATGGACCGTCTTTATCATCTGGCCGGTATCCCGGACCTTTGGCTGCGCGACAAATCAAGGTTCGATCAGGTGAACCGCGTCGGCACGGAGATCGTGCTGGAGCGGGCCGCGCGCCGGGATATGCAACGAATCGTCCACTGTTCGACGGAGGCCGTCCTGATCCCGTGGCCCGCCGGAGGTTCGCGGGTGGTCGATGAAGATATCCGCACCGGTTTCCACGACATGGCCGGCCCATACTGCCGCTCGAAGTTCCTCGCGGAACAGGCGGCGCTGGAGGCGGCCCGCGGCGGGCTGCCGGTCGTCGTCGTCAATCCTACCGCCCTGGTCGGCCCCGGCGATCACAATGCTACCCCGCCGACGCGGATGCTCCAGATGATCGCCGCCGGCGCCATGCCGTTCCACCTGCCCTGCCGGCTGAACCTGGTCGACGCGCGGGACGCCGCGCTGGGCCACATCCTCGCGGCGGAGCATGGGCGCATCGGCGAACGCTACATCCTGGGCGGCGAGACCGTCGCCATGGCCGACCTGATCCACTGCGTGGCGGCACTGACCGGGCGCTCGGGCCGGAGCCGTGCGATCCCCGATCGGCTCGCCCTGGCTGCGGGCCATGCGTCCGAATGGCTGGCGGACCACGTGACCCATCACCCGCCCAAGGCCCCGTTGACCGGTGTGCGGCTGGCACTGGCCGCGGTCGAGCTGGATACGTCGAAGGCCCGCCGCGAGCTTGGCTTCACGCCGCGTCCGCTGGCCGAAACGCTCGCCGACGCGCTCCGCGATCTCGCCTGATCAACGGCACAGCAGCAGATGCTCGCCGCGCACGGACCCGATCAGCATCCTGTCCCGCCACGTCACCGCCACGGTCGCGGCTGACAGGCGTGCGCCGTCGTCTTCGAACATTCTTCGCACGCCGCCATCCGGGTCCACCACCTCGATCCGCGACGGCGCCCGCTCTCCCCCCGGCAGCCCATAGCGGTGAAGCGCCAGACGCCACAAAGCCGGGTGAAGCGCTACCAGGATCCCGCCGTCCGCGGCAAGGGACAGGTTGTCCGGCGCGCCGTCGAGCGGGATCTTCCGACGGGCCGGCCTGCCGTCCATCAAATCCGTTTGCCCATAGACCAGCAGTTCCCGGCCGCGCGTGGCGACCACCACGACTTCGCCCCGTCGCGGATCGACCGTGATGCCATTGGGAAAATCGAGGCCGGAAGCGAGCGCGCGCACGGTCCTGCCGTCGAAGTAGCCGATGAATCCCCGCTCCAGCCCCAGGACGTTCTCGACCGCCACGCCAATGCGTCCGCATGCCCCATGATCGGCGGTGAACAGGAACCGGATGCCGTCCAGGGCCGCGATGTCGTTGGCCCGACACAGCAGCGGACTCTCCACGCGGCGCCTGCCTCCGCCGGCCAGGTCGATGATCCACACCGCCGTCGAACCGGCCTCCCCATCTCCCCGGTCGACCGCGAACAGGATTCGACCCTCGTACAGGTCGATTCCGTGGGGCCGCCGGACCGTGCCGTCCGCCAGGTCGCGCACCCGCATTCCACCCGGCCCGAGAGGCCCCAGGTCCAGTTCATACAGCCCGCCCCCGGGATCGGCCCTGGCGAGCCGGTCATGGGCGGACACCACGACCCGGCCGCTGGCCGGATCGAGCGCGATATCCTCCGCCCCGACCACCGGATTGCCGGTCGCTTCGTCCACCAGGGTCACGGGCTCGCACGGTCCGGCACCCGCCGCCGGCCCCGTCGCCAGCATCAGCACAAGTGCGACTGCCGCCAGCCTCAACCGGCAAGCTCCGCCGCCTCGCGACCGAAACGCTCCACGAAGGGCGCCCAGGCTTGCCGGACCCGCTGCCGGAGGGCATCGTCCTGCCGATAGCTGTTCTTCGAATAGTTCTTCACGGTGCCCAGGTAAGCCTCGAACCGCGGCCGGGCCTCGTCGAAGCCGGGCAGTTCGAGCGTCGCATGGATCCGCCCGACCTCACCCAGCGGATCGCGCTCGAACCGGTCGAAGGCGACCTCGACGAACCGGTCGGACGGCAGGTCGCGGGTCTGGTCGATCAGCGCGGACATCATGCGCGGATATGTCTCCAGCACGACGCGCTCGACATCGACATGATCGTATGGCTGCAATGCGAACTGCGCCAGCAGCTTGCGATAGAAGCCGACGGTCGAGACGAAGACCTCGTGCGGGTCTCGGTGGATGTGGATGAACTTCGCATCGGGCCAGATGGCCCGCAGCAAGTTCACCCGCGCCGTGTGGACCGGGTTCTTGATCAGCAGCCAGTCCCGCCCCTGGTGGAGCGCCACCTTCCGCAGGAAATAGACGAAAGCGTCCCGCCAGCGCTTGATATCATCCTTACCGCACCCGTCGAAGAAGATCCCGGCCCCATGTTTCTCTTCGAAAAACTTCGGAAAATAGATCCCATGGTAGAACGACAGCGGGATCATGTTGGCAAGCCCGATCTCGTCCTCCTGAGGACTGTCCGGGTTCACGGCAACATTGTCGATGTAGCGGCTCTCGGGCAGCGCATTTTCCAGCCAGGGCCGCAAAAGCCGGCCGAGCGTCAGGACGTCCCAGGGCAGGCCGACCGCCAGCGGCGGCACGAAGCCGAACTGCGGCGACCGGCTCATGACGTTGTACAGATGGGTGGTGCCGCTCCGCCAGTGCCCCAAGATGAACAGGGGCGGCGGAAGGTCCCGTTCCCGCCGAAGCCGCCTGGCCGTCCAGGCCCGCTCGACCGCGGTGAACGGCAGCCGTCCTAGCGCCGACCCCAGGATTGCCGCGATCTGCGGCAGGTGAGCGGCCGGTACGGGGCCGTTGCGCGCCAGGACTGCGGACAAGGTCCGGAGATCGGCGCCGCACAGCGGATGTTTCATCAGTGCGCGTCTGCGAGTCGTCACGCTGCCTTCCCGGTCTTTCTGGTCGCTGCATACGGGCGAAGAACAGGAACCATCCATCCAAGCATACGAGGGTATCTATAGGGTTTTATCAAATCATTCGTAGTTCGTAGAAGTCTAAAGGATCATTGTCATCTCGTTTGATACGTGCCAGTTTACTTGTCCCCTGCCGCCCCGAAAGCACCATAGGCACGATGCGTGGGCGGCACGGTCCGCGTTGCGGATTTCACGTACAGCAATGGATTCAAGTACCATGCCGGGAAGCCTCATTCCCAGTCGCTCCGCCGTACAAGCAGGTGGCGCCCTTCATTTCGACAACGGCCAGGGTGACGACGGCGGCCGGCTGTCGCACGCGGCGGTGTCGGCCAACCTGCTGGTCGCCATCCATCGGGCCTGCCCGATCCGGCAGGATTTCCATGTGCTGAGCGGCGGCATCGTCATCCACGGCCCGGCGGGCGAGGAACTGCGGCCGGACGTGGTGGTCGTCCAGGGGCACTGTTCGCTCGGCCGCAGCCGGCCCGCCGCCCCGATCCTGGCCGTCGACGTGGACGAAGGAGACCCGAGCGAGGTGCGCTGGCGGGCCCGGCGGGACGCCTATCTCAAGGTGCCGTCGCTCCAGGCTTATTTCGCCGCGTCCTGCTCGGACAAACTGGTCGAAGTCCACCGGCGCTTCTCGGGTTCCTGGACCAGCCTCCGCTTCGAGGGCCATGGTCTGGTCGGTCTGCCCTCGCTCGGCTGCTCGGTGGACCTGAAGGCGATCTATGCCGGCCTGACCTCCTGAGAGCTCCGCCGCCCGGAACAACCGCCACCTCCAGTCGTTCCCGAAAGGACGGCTGGATGAAGGGAGGTCCGGAATGGCACGGAAGACTTGGGCGGCGGCAGCCACCGGCATGGCCGTGGCAGCCCTCTTGCTGATGTTGGGAGCCATCCCGAACCCGGCTGCTTCCCAGATCCCCGACGAAGTCCTGGTCGTCGGCCAGATCGCCGAGCCGAAGTCGCTGGACCCGCACGCGGTGACCGCGACCAACGATTTCCGCATCCTGATGAACCTGTATGACGGGCTGGTACGCTTCCGGAGCGGCACCCTGGAGGTCGAGCCGGCCCTGGCCCGCTCGTGGGAGGTTGCCGAGGACGGAAAGACCTACACCTTTCACCTGCGCGACGGGGTCGACTTCCACGACGGGACGCCGTTCGACGCCGAAGCGGTCAAGTTCAACTTCGACCGCATGCTCGACGAAAAGCACCCGCAGCACGACACCGGCCCGTTCCCGCTGGCCTTCTTCTTCAGCGCGGTGGAACGGGCCGAGGCGGTCGATCCGCTGACCGTCCGCTTCCACCTGAAGGAACCCTACGCCCCGCTGCTGTCCAACCTGGCCTACCCGACCGGCCTGCTGGTCTCCCCCACCGCCGTGCGTGCCAAGGGCAAGGAATTTGGCCGCCAACCCGTCGGGACCGGCGCCTACAGGTTCGCCCAGTGGGAGAGCAACGCCAAGGTTGTGCTGGAGCGCAACGCCGATTACTGGGACGGCCCGCCGACGCTTCAGGCCGTGATCTTCCGCCCGCTGACCGATGCCAACACCCGCCTGACCGAACTGCTCGCCGGCGGCCTGGACCTGATGGTCGAGGTTCCGCCCGACGCTGTGGACCTGCTCCGGAAGGCGGGCGGCTTCACCCTGTACGAACAGGCCGGTCCGCACCTCTGGTTCCTGATCCTCAACACCCGGGAAGGCCCCTTCAAGGACCCGCGCGCCCGCCAGGCGGTCAATTACGCGATCGACAAGCAAGCCCTCGTCGACCAGGTGCTCCAGGGGACCGCGACGGTCGCCGACAGCATCGTGCCCGCCGCTTTCGAATGGGCCCACGACGACACCGTCGAGCCCTATCCCCACGATCCCGAGCGCGCCCGCCGGCTCCTGCGCGAAGCCGGGGCGGAGAGCGCCGAGCTGACCTTCCTGGTGGCCGAGGGCGGCTCCGGCATGCTGGCGCCCATTCCCATGGCGACCGCGATCCAGGCCGACCTCGCCAAGGTGGGCCTGAAGGTCACTATCCGGACCTATGAATGGAACACCTATCTGGGGCTGGTCAACCAGGGCCTCGCCGGCAAGGCCGACATGGCCCAGATGGCCTGGATGACCAACGACCCGGACACCCTGCCCTTCCTGACCCTGCGGACGGAGGCGCTGCCCGAGAGCGGCGGGTTCAATTCCGGCTACTACTCGAACCCGGAGGTCGACCGGCTGCTTCTGGAGGCGCGCCGATCGACCGACCGGAACGGGCGGGCCGAACTCTACAAGCGGATCCAGCGGATCGTCCGGGAAGACGCCCCCTGGGCCTTCGTCGCGAACTGGAAGCAGAACGCGGTCACGACGGACCGCGTCAAGGGGTTCGAACTCCAGCCCTCGTTCCTGCTGAACCTCGCCCATGTCTCCAAGTCGGGCGGATAGGGGCAGAGCCGATGCTGTCATACGCGCTGCGCCGGCTGGCGATGATCGTCCCGGTGCTGTTCGGGATTTCGGTGATCGTGTTCCTGATCATGGCGCTGATCCCCGGCGATCCGGCGCTCGCCATCCTCGGCAGCTTCGCCACGCCGGAGAACGTCGCCGGTCTCCGCCGGGATCTGGGGCTCGACCGATCCCTGGTGGAACAGTACGGGATCTGGCTGGGCAACCTGCTGCGCGGCGATTTCGGCCGGTCCTACAGCCTCAACCGTCCGGTCCTGGACGAGATCGGCGACCGGCTCGGCCCCACGCTGCTGCTCGCCGGGGCCTCCCTGGTCCTGTGCACCGTCCTCGGTCTCGCGGCGGGCGTGGTCTCCGCCGTCCGGCAATATGGCTGGCAAGACAAAATTCTTACCCTACTGGTGCTGGTCGGCCTCTCGACGCCGTCCTTCTGGCTCGGCCTGATCCTGGTGCTGGTATTCTCGGTCCAACTCGGCTGGTTTCCGGTCAGCGGCATGTACGCGATCTATGGCGGCGGCGACTTCGCCGATCTGCTGCATCATCTGGCGCTCCCCGCGATCACGCTGGCGGTGGTCGCGATAGGCGTAATCGCGCGCCTGACCCGCTCCACCATGCTGGAAGTTCTGCGTCAGGACTTCGTCCGCACCGCGCGCGCCAAGGGCCTTGGCGAAGGAATAGTAACCTATAAACACGCGCTCCGCAACGCCCTCGTCAACATCGTCCCGGTGATCGGCATCCAGACCGGCTTCGTGCTGGGCGGCGCCGTCTATATCGAGACGGTATTCCAGTGGCCCGGCATCGGCAGGATGCTGGTCACCGCGATCTCGACCCGTGACATCCTGCTGGTGCAGGGCGGCGTCCTGGTGGTCGCCGCCTGCTACGTCCTGATCAACCTTGCGGCTGATCTGGTGCAGCACATGCTCGACCCGAGGATCGGCACATGACCGCGGCCGAAGCCCCCGCCGTGGCCGAAACCGCCGCCGGGCGCCGCGCCCAGCGGCCCGGCTGGTGGGCGCGGCTCCGGCGGAACCACTTGGCGGTCCTGGGTCTCGCGATCCTGGCAGCGATCGTGCTGGTCGCCGTCGCGGCGCCGATCCTGCCCCTGCCCGATCCCAACGCCACCGACCTGCCGGCCCGGCTGGCGCCCCCCTTCAGCCCCGGCCATCTTCTCGGCGCGGACCAGCTCGGCCGGGACATGCTGTCGCGCATCGTCTGGGGTACCCGCGTCAGCCTCGCGGTCGGAGCCGTCGCGGCGCTGACCGCCGCCCTGGCCGGTTCCCTGATCGGGATCGTCGCCGGATTCTACGGCCGATGGGTGGACACGGTGCTGATGCGGGCCATCGACATGCTGATGGCCTTCCCCTACCTGCTGCTGGCCCTCGCCATCGTCGCGGCGCTCGGCCCGGGCCTGCTCAACGCGCTGTTCGCGATCTCGATTGTCAATATCCCGTTCTTCGCCCGCTCGGTCCGCGGCGTCACCCTGGGCCTGGTCCGCCGGGACTACGTGGACGCGGCGCGCCTGGGCGGACAGGGCGACTTCTCCATCCTGACCGGGGAGATCCTGCCGAACCTTCTACCGGTCATCGTGATCACCCTGTCCACGACGCTCGGCTGGATGATTTTGGAGACGGCGGGGCTCAGCTTCCTCGGCCTCGGCGCGCAGCCGCCGCAGGCCGACCTGGGCTCCATGCTGGGGGAGGCGCGCAGCCTCGTCCTGGTGGCGCCCCATGTGGCGCTGATCCCCGGACTGGTGATCCTTCTGCTGGTGATCGGCATCAACCTGGTCGGCGACGGCATCCGCGACATGCTCGACCCCCGCCTCCGGTCCGGCGGGCTGGCCCGGCCCGGCGCCGCGACCGAAGTAGCCCCCGACGCGGGATCCCGCGCAGGCGACCCGCCCGCTCCCGGCGCGCTGCTGAGCGTGCGCAACCTCAGCACCCATTTCCTCCTGGGGGAGGAGCGCTACAAGGCGGCCGACGATGTCGGCTTCGACCTCGCCCCCGGCGAATGCCTCGGCATCGTCGGGGAGTCCGGATCGGGCAAGTCGGTCACCGCCCTGTCGATCCTCGGACTGGTCCCGACGCCGCCGGGCCGAATCGTCAGGGGCCGCATCCGCTACCGCGGCCGGGACCTCCTCGGCATGAAGCTCGCCGACCTGCAAGAGCTGCGCGGCAACCGGATCGCCTATATCTTCCAGGACCCGCTGGGAACGCTCAACCCGCTGCTGACCGTGGGCGAGCAGATCGCCGAGACGGTCCGGCGCCACCAGGGCAAGACCCGGGCGGAAGCCATGGCCCGCGCGGTCGAGCTGATGGACCGGGTCCGCATCCCCGACGCGGCGGAGCGGGCCTCGTCCTACCCGCACGAGCTGTCGGGCGGGCAGCGCCAGCGCATCGGCATCGCCATGGCGCTTGCCAACGACCCCGACATCATCATCGCGGACGAGCCGACCACGGCGCTGGACGTGACGATCCAGGCGGAGGTGCTGGACCTGCTGCGCGACCTCCGCCGCGAGCGCGACACCGCCCTGCTGTTCATCACCCACGACTTCGGCGTGGTGTCCGACCTGTGCGACCGGGTGATGGTGATGTATGCCGGCCGGGTCGTGGAGACCGGCACGGTGGCCGAGGTTCTGCGCGACCCGCGCCATCCCTACACCCGCCGCCTGCTGTCCTGCGTGCCGGTCCTGGGCCAGCCGGAGCGTGCCCTGGACGCGATCCCCGGACTGCCCCCCGCGGTCAACCGCCTGCCCCGCGGCTGCCATTTCGCCGACCGGTGCGACCGCGTGGTGGACCGCTGCCGGACCGCCGATGTCCCGCTCGACCCCCTGGCTCCCGGCCGGGCCTCCCGCTGCATCCGGGCGCGCGAAGCATGAGCGGACCCCTGCTGGAAGCCCGCGACCTGCACAAGAGCTTCGGCGGCGGCTGGTCCCGCAGACCGGCGATCCTGGCGGTGGACGGCGTCGGCCTGGCCGTCCGCCCCGGCGAGACGCTGGGCATCGTCGGCGAATCAGGGTCCGGCAAGTCGACGCTCGCCCGCCTGCTGGCCGGGCTGGAGACGCCGACCTCCGGAACGGTGCTGATCGACGGCGCCGAAGTCGGCCGGCGCCGTTCAAGGGAACTCCACCGCAAGGTACAGTTCGTCTTCCAGGACCCCGGCGGCGCGCTCAACCCGCGCAAGGCGATCTCCAGCATCCTGGAGGCGCCGCTGATCCATCTGCTGGACATGCCGAAACCCGACCGCCGCAAGCGCGTCGCCGAGCTGATGGACCTCGTCAATCTGCGCCCCGAGTTCCTGGACCGCTATCCCCACGAGTTCTCCGGCGGGCAGGCCCAGCGCATCGGCATCGCCCGCGCGCTCGCCGCCGATCCCCGCCTGATCATCCTGGACGAACCCGTCTCCGCCCTGGACGTGTCGATCCAGGCCCAGATCCTGAACCTGCTGAACCGCCTGAAGAAGGACCTGGGCCTCGCCTATGTCTTCATCAGCCACGACCTCGCCGTCGTGGAATCCCTGTGCGACACCGTGGCCGTGATGCGGCAGGGCCGGATCGTCGAGCAGGCGCCGCGCCGCATCCTGTTCGGCTCCCCGCGGCACCCCTATACCCGCACCCTGCTGGCCAGCGTGCCAAAGTTCTGCACGCCATGAAATTTCCCGGACTCTGACATCACCGCTCGACGCGGTCCAAGTCAGCCCGTTCCCCCCGCTTCACGGTCCCACGCCCGCCGCCCCTGGACATAGGTCGCGGCCACCGCCCGGTCGTCGCCCAGCGTCATCAGGACGAACAGCTCCTCGTCCAGGTTTCCGTCCACCGTCTCCATCCGATGCGCCATGGCCGGCGTCGCCCGCGCGTCCAGCACCGCCAGGTCGGCGAAGCAGCCCGGCTCGATCGTTCCGATGGTGCCTCCCAGCCCCAGGCTCAGCGCGTTGCCGCGCGTCATCATGTGGAAGGCGGACAGCGCCGGCAGGTTCTGGCCGCCGAGCTGGAGCACCTTGTAGCCCTCCGCCGCCGTGCGCAGCATGGAATAGCTGGTGCCGCCGCCGACGTCGGTGGCGATCGACACCCGCACCGGATGCCCGCCGCGCGCCAGCCGGTCCAGATCGAACAGTCCGCTGCCGATGAACAGGTTGGATGTCGGGCAGAACACCGCGACCGACCGGCTCTCCGACAGCCGCCGGACCTCGTCCTCCTCCAGGTGGATGCAGTGGCCGAACAGCGAGCGCTCGCCCAGCAGCCCGTAGCGGTCGTAGACGTCGGTATAGTGGCGCGCGTCCGGGAACAGGCCGCGCACCGTCTCGATCTCCCGCAGGTTCTCCGACAGGTGGGTCTGCATGTAGACGCCGGGGAACTCCCGGTTCAGCGCGCCCGCCGCCTCCAGCTGCGCCTCGGTCGAGGTGATCGCGAAACGCGGTGTCACGGCGTAGAGCTGCCGGCCCCTGCCGTGCCAGCGGCCGATCAGCTCCCGGCTGTCGTCATAGGCCGACTGCGCCGTGTCGCGCAGGCCCGGCGGCGCGTTGCGGTCCATCATCACCTTGCCGGCGATCATGGCGGTTCCGCGCCGCTCCGATTCCGCGAAGAAGGCGTCGACCGAACCGGGGTGGACGGTCGCGTAGACCACCGCCGTGGTCGTGCCGTTGCGCAGCAGCTCGTCCAGGAAGAAGGTGGCGTTGCGAACCGCGTGCGCGGCGTCGGCGAAGCGCTGCTCCTCGACGAAGGTGTATTTGTTCAGCCATTCCAAAAGCTGCGCGCCATAGGACGCGATCACCTGGGTCTGGGGGAAATGGATGTGGGTGTCGATCAGACCGGGTACGATCAGCCCGTCGGGATGATGGTCCACCGGTGTCCCAGGAGGCAGGCCGGAAAGAAGAACCGAGGCTTCGCCGACCTCCGCGATCCTGCCGTCCCGAACGACCACCAGCCCGTCGCCGATCAGGCGGTAGCTTGCCGTATCGCCCGGCCCGGCCGGTTCGGCGGTGAAGCTCAGCAGCCGTCCGCGGATAGCCTTCGGCTTCGGCGCCGATCCTGCCATGTCCCTCATCCTCTCGCCACCCATCAATGACAATAATCCTATACCCTATCTCGCGCCGGCGGTCCAGGCCGCCAGCACCCGCCGTTCTTCCGACGTCATCATGGTGATGTTGCCCGGCGGCATGGCGTCGGACAACACGGCCTGCAGCCGGATCTGACCGGCATGGCGCTGGATCTCGTCCGGCGTGTCGAGCCGGACGCCGCGGGGGGGCGTGGGCAGACCTTCCCAGGCGGGAACTTCGGCGTGGCACATGCTGCACCGGGTCAGGATGACCTCCTCGGCCTGGGCGAACTCGACCGGCTCGGCCCCGTTGACGGTGGAGGCCAGCGCATCGGCGTTCGGACCCAGCGCGCTCAGCCAGATGATGCCGGCGACCCCGGCGACCGCAACGCCCCAGGTCCACCACGGCGTCGGCTTGCCGGCGTGGCGGCTGTTGAAGAAGTGGCGGATGGTGGCGCCGACCACCAGCACCAGGGCCACGATCGCCGGGACGTGGCCGGTCCCGAAGGCCAGCGGGTAGTGGTTGCTGACCATCAGGAACAGCACCGGCAGCGTCAGATAGTTGTTGTGCATGGAGCGCTGCTTGGCCTCCTTCCCCAAGGCCGGATCGGGCGTGCGCCCGGCCAGCAGGTCGGCCACGACCTTCTTCTGGTTGGGGATGATGGTGTGCGCGACGTTGGCCGCCATCATGGTGCCGATCAGCGCGCCGACCTGGAGCATGGCGCCGCGCCCGCTGAACACCTCGGAGAAGCCCCAGGCCGCCAGTACCAGCAGGGCGAAGCCGGTCAGGATCAGCGTCGTGTCGTTGCGGCCCACGGGCGACTTGCACAGGCGGTCGTAGACGACCCAGCCCAGGACCAGCGAGCCGGCGCTGATCGCGATCGCCTGCCACTGGGAAAGCTCCATCACGGTCTGATCGGTCAGGAACAGGTCGGCGCCGCGGTAGTACAGCACGACCAGCAGGAAGAAGCCGCTGATCCAGGTCGCATAGGCCTCCCACTTGAACCAGGTCAGTTCGTCGGGCAATTGCGCCGGCGCGACGTTATACTTCACCATGTGGTAGAAGCCGCCGCCGTGGATCTGCCACGCCTCGCCGCTGGTGCCCTTCGGCAGGCCCTCCCGGCGGCGCAGGCTGGCGTCGAGATGGACGAAGTAGAAAGACGACCCGATCCACGCTATGGCCGTGATGACATGGAGCCACCGCAGCATGAAGTTCACCCATTCCCAAACGATCGCGTCCATCTCGACCTCTCCGCTGTTCCCCGCCCGCGCCCTTGCCGTTGGATGCGGTGCGGCATGAACGGTAAACGTGTTCACGCCGGCCGGGAAGCGGGGGCGTGCGGCAGGACCTTCAAACAATCCAGAAAGATCGCGAGTCCCGCCGCAGCGGGCGCGGTCGGGAAGGGATAGCGGGCGTGTCATTGCTGGAGAACATGCGGACCTTCGTCCGGGTCGTGGACATGGGCAACCTTTCGGCGGCCGGCCGCAGCCTCCGCATGTCGCCGGCCGTCGTCAGCCACCGGATCCAGCAGTTGGAGCAGCACCTTGGCGTGCGCCTGCTCAACCGGACGACCCGCCAGCTCCAGCCGACCGAGCACGGCCACATCTTCTATCGCGACTGCCTGGAAGTCCTGGACGCGGTCGAGCGCGCCGAGACCAACTTGGCCTCCGCGACCGGCGTGCCGTCCGGCAGCCTGCGGGTGACCGCGCCGCTGGGGTTCGGCCGCCGCGTGCTGGGGCCGATGATCCCCAGGTTCCGCGAGGCCTACCCGCTGGTCGACGTCCGCCTGAGGTTGTCCGACCACCTGATCGACCTGCTGCACGAGGCGGTGGACGTCGCGATCCGCATGGCGGTGCTGCGCGACAGCGCCTTCGTCGTGCGCAAGATCGCCGATTGCCCGCGCGTGCTGTGTGCGGCCCCCACCTATCTCGACGCCGCCGGCGAACCCGAGCGGCCGGAGGACCTGGCCGGCCACAACTGCCTGCTGCTGCGCTTCCCCGGCTCCCAGCAGTACCAGTGGAGCCTGAACACTCCCGACGGACCCGCCAAGGTAGCGGTGTCCGGCAGTTTCGACGCCGACTACGGCGAGGTGCTGACGGACTGGCTGCTGGACGGCCAGGGCATCGCCATGAAGCCGGTGTGGGAGGTGGCCGAGCATCTGCGCAGCGGCGCGCTGCGCGTCGTCCTGTCGGATTTCCCGCCGGAACCCGCCGTCCTCGCCGTGCTCTACCCGCACCGCACCCTGCTTCCTGCCAAGGCTCGCGCCTTCGCCGACTTCGTCGTGGCCGAGACCCGTGCCGCGCTGGCCGATGTCCTGGATTACGATCCCCGGGGCTGAGCCCCGCCCGGCGGGCCGCCGAACGCCGCGCCGAATACCTCCATCAGCCGCGCCGCCACCCGGTCGACCTCGTCCTCGGTCGTGAAGCGCCCCAGCCCGACCCGGATGCTGCCGAAGGCCTCCTCCGCCGAACGGCCCATGGCGAGCAGCACGTGGGACGGCCCGCCCTCGCCGCTGCTGCACGCCGACCCGGTGGACAGCGCCAGGTCGGGCAGGTCGAGCAGCAGGTCCGCCGCATCCGCGCCGGGAATCGTCACATGAAGGCAACCCGGCAATCCGCCGTCCCCCGCCGGGCTGTTGCGCCGAAGGCCCGGCAGGCCGGCCGCCAACGCGCCGAACAGCCGCTCGCGAAGCCCCGCCAGGCGGGCGGCGTCGGCTTCCCGACGTTCCCGCGCGATCCTGCACGCCGCACCCAGCCCGACGCACAGCGCGGTCGGCAGCGTTCCCGGCCGACGGCCGCCCTGCTGCCCTCCGCCGAACAGCAGCGGCCGGAGCGCCACTCCCTGCCGGACGAACAGCGCGCCGATGCCCATCGGTCCGTGCAGCTTGTGCCCGGACAGGCTCAGCAGGTCGATGTCCTGCGCCCCGACGTCGATCCTTCCCGTGGCGAGGAGCTGGACCGCATCGGTATGAAACAGACCGCCCGCCCCGTGGCAGCCCCGCGCCAGTTCGCCGATGGGCTGGATCGTCCCGACCTCGTTGTTGGCCGCCATGACGGAGACCAGCGCCGGCTCCCCGCCCTCCAGCGCCCCGGGATCGACCCTTCCGGCACTGTCGACCGGCAGCAGTCGGATCGGGTGTCCGCGCCGCGCCAATTCGACGACGCAAGCCAGCACGCTGGGGTGCTCGACGGCGGACGCCACGACCGCCCACCCTTCCGGCACCGCGCCCAGCAGCGCCAAGCCGTTCGCCTCCGTGGCGCCGGATGTGAACAGGATCTCGCCGGGCCGGGCGCCGATCAGCGCCGCGACCTCGCCCCTCGCCCGCTCGACCGCCTCCCCCGCGAGCCAGCCGGCCCGGTGCCCGGCCGAGTGGGGATTGCCTGCCCTGTCCGGCGCCAGCCAGGGTAGCATCTCGTCCAGAACAGCCGGGTCGAGCGGCGTGGACGCCATATGGTCCAGATAGATCCGGTCCAAGGGATGCCCTACTCGCGCCCGACTTCCCCCAGGCCTTGCAGATGGTCGGCCGACGCGCCGCGGAAGCCGGTCGCCACCACGTAGGTCTCCGCGGAATCCGCCCGGCTGGCCGGAGGCTTGGCATGCTTGACCGACGCGAAATCACGCTTCAGCCGATCCAGCAACTCCCGCTCGGTGCCGCCCTGGAACACCTTGGCGACGAAGGCGCCGCCGGGTGCCAGCACCTGGGCGGCGAAATCATAGGCCAGCTCGGCCAGGGCCATGATCCGGATATGGTCGGTCTGGGGATGGCCGGTGGTCGGCGCCGCCATGTCGCTGAGCACGATGTCGGCCGGCCCGTCCAGCGTGTCCTTCAGACGGTCGGGCGCGTCGTCGTCGTTGAAATCGCACTGGAAGGTGATGGCGCCTTCGACCGGATCCATCTCCAGTATGTCGAGGCCGATGACCTTGCCCTTGCCGTTCTGCGGCTTCACCCGCTCCACCGCGACCTGGGTCCAGCCGCCCGGAGCGGCGCCCAGGTCGACCACCCGCTTGCCCGGCGCCAGCATGCGGAACTTGTCGTCGAGTTGGAGCAGCTTGAACGCGGCGCGGCTGCGGTAGCCGCGCTTCTGCGCTTCCGCGACGTAGGGGTCGTTGAGCTGCCGCTGCAGCCACAGGGTGGACGACAGGGAGCGCTTCTTGGCGGTCTTCACCCGCACGCCGAAATTGCGGCCGCTGGGCGTGTTCGGTCCGGAGGATTTGCTGGTCATGGTGCCTGATATAGGAAGTGCAAGCCGGTTTCACGCGGCGAATTTCGCTTCGAAGCGCTCTTCAGGCCCCGTTGGCGGCGATCAGGTCGACCAGGATGCCCTCGCGCAAGCCGCGGTCGGCGATGCGCAGCCGGGTGACCGGCCAGGTGTCGCAGATGGCCTCCAGCACGGCGCAGCCGGCGACGACGAGGTCGGCGCGCTCCCGCCCGATGCAGGGATAGGCCGCGCGGCCGGCGAAATCCAGCTCCAGCAGCCGGCGGCTGACCGCCCGCGCGTGGTCGATCTGGAGATAGCTGCCGTCCACCACCGACCGCTCGTAGCGCTGAAGCCCGAGATGGATGCCGGCCAGCGTGGTAACGGTGCCGGAGGTGCCGAGCATCTGCACCTCGCCGCGCTCGACCGAGCGGCGGATGCCGTTCCGCCCCTCGAACGCGGCCAGCGCCTCCGCGATCTCGTCCACCATGGTCACGTAGGTGGACGCCGACACCCGGTCGCCGCCATAGGACTCGGTGAGTCCCACGACGCCCTGGGGGACCGAGATCTGGTCGATCATGCGCGGCCGTCCGCTGCCGCCCAGTTCCAGCCACATCAGCTCGGTCGAGCCGCCGCCGATGTCGAAGACGAGCGCGTTGCGCACGGCGGGGTCGAGCAGCGGCGCGCAGCCGGCCAGCGCCAGCCGCGCCTCCTCGTGGGTCGAGATGATGTCGAGCGGGATGCCGGTCTCGCGCTCCACCAGGTCGATGAAGTCGTCGCAGTTCTCGGCCCGGCGGCACGCCTCGGTCGCGACCGCCCGCACCGCCGTGACCCCGCGCCGCTCCAGCTTCGCGGCGCAGATGCGGAGCGCCGCCAGCGAGCGTTCCATGGCGGCCTCGGACAGCATCCGCGTACGGCTGACGCCCTCACCCAGCCGGACGATGCGCGAGAACGCGTCGATCACGCGGAACCCGCCTGCGACCAACGGCTTCGCCACGAGCAACCGGCAATTGTTGGTGCCGAGATCGAGCGCGGCGAAAACCGGCCGCGCGTACGAAGCCGGGCGCATGCCCGCCGCCGTCCCCTGCCGATCAATGCCCAACTCGATGTTCACGCTGCCCCCAACCGTCTCCGCCGACGCCCCGATTGGCCGACCATGGCTGAACATGATCAATCCGGGCCGAATGCCCGGA
The DNA here is from genome assembly GCF_008843145.1 of Skermanella pratensis. Taxonomy (GTDB): domain Bacteria; phylum Pseudomonadota; class Alphaproteobacteria; order Azospirillales; family Azospirillaceae; genus Skermanella; species Skermanella pratensis. Next base: position 3,132,457 of record NZ_CP030265.1, read on the forward strand.
TTGATCATGGTAGCTCAATCCTCCCCCGCGATGAAAGGATGCCTTTCGGCGGCGACCTCCGATAATTCGTCGGCTGGCGGGAGAACGACGGGGACGCCGGCGGGAGGCGTGGGCCGGGACGTGGTGAAAGGCGTACCCCCGGGGCATGTCGTCATCTGTCATCATGGAGACGCATCCGGCGCTGGATTCCCGCGCCCGGACCGTGGGTCTTCGCACCGGTGCGCTGCGGATGACCACCGTTGTTTCCTGCTATTCACGGTTAAATGATCCGGCGCGACGGCTCGGGATACCCTACCACGTCAACCGTAAAGATTATAATCCTGACATGCGCCGGGTTGGCCGGAAGGACCCGATATCCGGCGTCGCGAGCGAAAAAAGTTGGAAAAAGGGCTTTCGCACGCCGAACCGCTTTGCTATACACCGGCACCCGAGCAGAGGACAGCGCCGATACGAAGCGTACTGGACTGAAGCTTGATGGGGGATCGTCTAGTGGTAGGACAGCGGACTCTGACTCCGCCAGCCTAGGTTCGAATCCTAGTCCCCCAACCAATTCTCCTCCCAAAGCCTTCTTTTCCCAGCATTTTCGGCCGGCACCGGCACCAGATTGTGTGCTGTGCCGTGCGGGTGTGCCGCCGGCGACGCTCCGAACGACGGAGCGGACCATGGCACTGGATAACCATCTCTACCGGCGCGGCACGACCTTCTACTGACGCCGCACTCTTCCCGCCTGCCCTCGCTTTTCGAAAGCCGGCGGTGCCGACTTCCGCATCTCGCTTCGGACCCAGGTCCTCGCTCCCGCACGGCAACACGCGCGGCGCCTCGGCGTCGCCACGGACGCCGTGCTCGATCTTCTGAGCGATGCCATGCAGGCCGGACTTGTCGATACCGAGAGATTGCGCGCACTCCTCACCCCGACCCTGCGCGCCGAGCTGGAGTGAGGTGGCTCCGTTTGTCTGAACAGGTTTTTCAGCGGATAAGTGGAGCGTCTGCCGGGTTCAGGCTGCCGCAATATGCGGAAGCGGGGCGAAGTAGGCCTGATCGGGTGTTTGCCGGTCAAGGCTCGAATCAGGTCTGCGGGAGTTGTAAACGCCGAAGTAATTGGCGAGCGATTTCCGCGCCTCGGCTACCGTATCGTAGGCCTTCAGGTATATTTCCTCGTACTTGACGAAGCGCCAGAGCCGCTCCACGAGCACATTGTCGCGCCATGTGCTGGCCTTGGCAGGTAGTAAACGCTGCCCCGGCTGACATTGAGCACCTTGGCCTGCCGCGTCACCGGCAGATCATGGGAGCGGTCGATCATCGCTTTGCGCGAGGCCTACCCGCCTTGGCCTGGCGCGCCGGCCAAAAAATCGTTCTCCAGCGTCAGCTCTCCGATCTTGGCATGCAGCACCGTCAGATCGATCGCCGGACGCTGACTGTCGCCGCGGCTGTCCGATCCAAACACTCCGGCCGCCCCATCGAGAAGCTGTGCCTTCCATTGGGTGAGCTGGTTGGGATGAATGTCCAACTGCTGAGCCAACTCGGCCAGCGTCTTCTCGCCCTTGACGGCAGCCAAAGCCACCTTCGCCGTAAAAACCGGTGTGTGGTTCCGGCGTGGTCTTCTCGTCATGGTCTCTCCTGTGCGGCACAAATACTGGCCACTTTCAGGCAGAAACTCCACTTATCCCGCTGTCAAGATTTCCTGAGCCAGCTCTCTTTCACGCCAATGCACATGATTTCGGCGGCCGCCAAAACCTGGCAGAGGCTGAAGGGCGAAAACCAGTTGCCCAAGGTTATCCAGAGCGTCACATTCCGAGACCGCATCGAGGTCACCATGCCGACATGACACAGCCCCGCCCAACGACCTCGTCACCCAATCTTTGCCCTAGCTCCAGGGAGAGAAGCTATGTTTAGGAATATTGTCCTTGGTGGTGAGCCGGGCACCTTCCATGGACGCGACGACGACCTCTATGTGCAGCATTTGCCCGCGCACGCCCGCGAACTCGACAAGCTGGCGAGCGTAGCAAAGGCAGTTCTTCCTGATGACGCTATCGTCATGGACATCGGCGCGAACATCGGACTTACGCCTGTACTTCTCGCGCGGCATGCTGCCCAGGTCGTGGCACTGGAACCATCACCGGACAATTTCTCATATCTTAAGCGCAATTTGAGCGAAAATAGAGTGACAAACGTTCTCGCTCATCAGGTGGCGGCCAGCAGTTCTCTCGGTACAATCTCTTTCCATCAGGCTCAGTTCGGTGCTGGCAGCAGCCAGGTTGATGCCCGGCACATCGCACAGAACAATACGCCGTCAATCGTCGTTCCTGCGGTACGTGTCGACGACTTGGTCACAGAGCTTGGCTTGCAACGACTAGACTTCGTAAAGATCGATGTCGAGGGCTTTGAGATCGATGTCCTCCGCGGAATGGAGAAGACGATCACCGGATTGCGACCAACGGTTTTTCTCGAATTCAACAGTTGGTGTATGATCGCATTCCGAAATCTCAATCCGAGAGAGCTTCTTGATCTGATTCTTGAGCAGTTCGAGTTCGTATTCTGGGTAGCGGAAGGCAACTGCATACGCATCACACCAGGAACAGGTCCCATTGCTTTCCTGCACGAGAACTTGGTCAGGCATCATTGCATGACTGACGTGATCTGTACATCAAGCCGGTCTGTGGCGGAGAAAATTGAAGCGATCCGCTTCAAGCCGAGCGCCGAAGAACAATTGAGTCGTGCCGCGGAAAGCGTTGTTGACCGAGCTAAGCGCTTGCTACGACGAAGATAGACGTAGCGGTTTCAGAGCTGACTTGAGAGTGTCGGGAATTTTGGTTCTCCCGCACTTTGTATCGATCAGGCGGCCAGGACAACTCGGCGGCGGATCAGATCGAAGTTTGTGCGGCCGTCCTTGCTGGGAAGCGACGCCGACTATCTGCGGACGATGGTTCAGGCTTCGCTGGAAGCTGGGGAAGAAACGGGTGGGGAGTCCCCCGGCCACTAGGACCGGACTGGAGGCCATACAGGGGCGTTCCCAGAGGCTTTACTGGCGGGGCTGGATCGGGCTGATTTTTGCTCAAGGATGGGAGAGGCCATCACCATATCGGTGGTGGTCGAGGTTCCCCCATACCGCCCGGCAGGGCCGCCAGAACGTTGTTGGAAAGCGTTGGTGGAATGGGCTTCAGCCGGTGCCTGTTTTCTCAATCAAACCAACAAAGTAGCTGGCTGATGAAAAGCTGGCGTCCCCTACGGGATTCGAACCCGTGTCGCCGCCGTGAAAGGGCGGTGTCCTAGGCCTCTAGACGAAGGGGACGAGGCGCTGAAGTGAGTGGATGGATAGCCGGGCAACGGGGGTAAATCAAGGCGGATTTTGCTGGGGCGGCGAAGTTTCTGTGGGAAATTTCTCCGCCCCCGCAATGGGTCAGCCGCCGGCGCCCCAGACCGGAGCGGCGTCCTCGATCATCAACTGGACCTCGTTACGGCCCTGCCAGTTGTCGGGGCGCAGATAGCCGGCGACATGCAGCGGAGCGCCGCCGCTCTTGAGCAGGCCCTTGCCCAAATCGCTGTCCAGCGCGCGGAACGCAATGGCCTTCAGTCGCTCGCCTCCTCCGCTGGTCAGGATGCAGCGGACGTGGTTCTCGCCGACCACACTCGCATGAGCGATACGGGCATCGGCCAGGGCGAAGCGGGGCTCTGAATTGCCGGTGCCGAACGGTCCCAGGCGGGCCAGGGTACCGACCAAGTCCGGCGTGGCGCCTCCCACCGACAGCACGCCGTCCAGTTCCAGGGTCGGGGCGAGCGGCCCCCCCTCCTGCTGGGCGGCGATGCGGTCGGACAGGAACCGTTTCAGCTCCGGCAACCGCTCGGCGGCTGCCGTGAAACCGGCGGCCATGCGATGGCCGCCGCCGGCGATCAGCAGGCCGGCATGGCGCGCGGCGATCACCGCCGCCCCCAGGTCCACACCGCGCACCGACCGGCCGGACGCCTTGCCGATGCCCTTGTCCAGCGCTACGACACAAGCCGCGCGGTTGTAACGCTCCTTCAGGCGGGCGGCGACGATGCCGATCACCCCCGGGTGCCACCCCTCGCCAACCGCGAAGACCAGCCCGCCCAGGTCCTCCAGCGCCGCCTCGACCTGGACCATCGCCTCTTCGACCACGGCCGCCTCGATTGCGCGGCGCTCGGTGTTGTGCTGGTCGAGGATGCGCGCCAGGTCGGCGGCCTCTGCCGGATCGTCGGTCGACAGCAGCCGGGCTCCCAGGTCGGACGCGCCGACCCTGCCGCCGGCGTTCACCCGCGGCCCCAGGATATAGCCGGCATGCCAAGCGTCCGGCTTCTCCGCCAGCTTGCAAAGGTCGGACAGGGCGGTGATGCCCGGGTTGGACCGCCGCGCCATCACCCTCAGCCCTTGGCTCACCAGCGCACGGTTGAGGCCGACCAGCGGGACCACGTCGCACACCGTGCCCAATGCCACGATGTCCAGCCAGCCCAGCAGGTCCGGCTGCGGCCGGCCCGCCGACCACCAGCCGGCGTCCCGCAGCACGCGGTTGAGCGCGACGACCAGCAGGAAGGTGACGCCGACCGCCGCCAGCGTCTTGTGCGGCGAGGCGTCGTCCACCCGGTTGGGGTTCACCACCGCGACGGCCTGGGGCAACCGCGGCTCCGCGGCGTGGTGGTCGATCACCACGACGTCAAGCCCCGCGCCGGCGGCGGCGGCCAGCGGGTCGAAGGCGGTCACGCCGCAATCGACGGTGACCACCAGGCTTACGCCCGATTCCTTCAGGCGGATAAGCGCCGGCGCGTTTGGTCCGTAGCCCTCAGCGATCCGGTCGGGAATATAGACGGACAGATCCGCCCCCGCCGCCCGGAAAAAACGGCGCAGCAGGGCCGAGGAGGTGGCGCCGTCCACATCATAGTCGCCGAATACCGCCACCCGTTCGCCGGCCCTGATCGCCCTTGCGATCCGGTCAGCCGCCGCATCCATGTCCTTCAGGTGGCTGGGGTCGGGCAGCAGTGCCTTCAAGGTCGGCGACAGGAAGCTGTCCGCCGTGGGCAGGTCGACGCCACGTGCCGAGAGGACGCGGCCGACCAACTCCGGCAGACCGTGGCTCTGGGCGAGCGCCAGGGCCGTTCGCTCGTCGGACGGCCGGGCGACCCAGCGCCGGCCGCCCAACGAGCGGGCTACGTTCAGAAAGGCTTGTTGGGAACTCACTGATCGGACGGGCCGAAACCGGTCTTGCGGCGGAAGTTGTGGTGCGCCTCGACGATGCGGACGGTGCCGCTCTTCGAGCGCATGACGATCGAGTGGGTCACGGCGCCGCCGGCGAAGCGGCGCACGCCCCGCAGCATCGTGCCGGTGGTGACGCCGGTGGCGGCGAACATCACGTTGCCGCTGGCCAGGTCGTTCAGCTCGTACTTGCGGGTCAGGTCGGTGACGCCCCAGCGCGCCGCCCGGGCCTTCTCGTCGTCGTTGCGGAACAGCAGGCGGCCCTGGAACTGGCCGCCGATGCAGCGCAGGGCCGCAGCCGCCAGCACGCCTTCGGGGGCGCCGCCGCTGCCCATGTACATGTCCACGCCACTTTCCGGCTGGGAAGTGGCGATCACGCCGGACACATCGCCGTCGGAGATCAGCATGATCCGGGCACCGGCCTCGCGGACCTTGGCGATCAACTCCGAGTGGCGCGGCCGGTCCAGGATGCAGACCAGCAGCTCGGAGACTTCGGCGCCCTTGGTCTTGGCCAGGTTCCTCAGGTTGTTGGCGACGGTCTCGTCCAGGTCCACCACGTTATTGGGCAGATTGCCGCCAACCGCGATCTTGTCCATGTAGACGTCGGGTGCGTTCAGGAAGCCGCCTTCTTCGGCCATCGCCACCACGGCCAGCGCGTTCGGCCCGCCGGTCGCGGTGATGGTGGTGCCTTCAAGCGGGTCGAGGGCGATATCGACCTTGGGGCCGCCGGTGCCGACCTTCTCGCCGATATACAGCATCGGCGCCTCGTCCCGCTCGCCCTCGCCGATCACGACGGTGCCGTCGATCGCCAGGCTGTTCAGCGCCTGGCGCATCGCGTCCACGGCGGCCTGGTCGGCCAGCTTCTCGTCGCCGCGGCCGATCAGCAGCGATGCCGACAGGGCGGCCGCCTCGGTCACGCGTACGACCTCGAGGGCCAGGTTGCGGTCCATCTGACGCGCTGCTTGCTCTACCATCGTTTTCCCCTGGGTTCTTCCCCATTTCCTCAATCGATTGAACTTCCACCGGAGCCTTGTCGTCCGGGCCCCCGGCCCGTCAAACCTGACTCAGAACTGCTCGATGCGAATCATCCGCGGCGCCTCCAGCACCGCTTCCAACCGCGACAGCGACTCCAGCGCCCGCTGCATGGACGCTTCGTCGGTGTCGTGGGTAGTCAACACGACAGGAACAGCTTCGCCCGGCGCACGGCCGCGCTGCAGGAACGATTCCATGGAAACGTTCTCGTCACGCAGCGCCGCCGCCACCTCTGCTATCACGCCGGGGCGGTCGACCACCATGAGGCGCAGGTAGTACGCACCTCGGCGTTCCTCGGGCGGGGCGGCGCGGACGCTTTCAAGCCGCCCCGACGGGAGGCCGAAAGGCGGGGAGATCCTGCCCCGCGCCACGTCCACGAGGTCGGCCACGACCGCCGACGCGGTCGGGCCTGCACCGGCGCCGCGGCCGACGAAAGTGACTTTCTCGACGAAATCCCCGTCGGCCACCACAGCGTTGAACACGCCGTCGACGGACGCGATCGGCGAATCGATTGGCACCATGGCCGGATGGACCCGCTGCTCGACATTGCCGTTGTAGCGCCGCGCGATGCCAGGAGCTTGATCCGGTAGCCCAGCTCCCGGGCATAATCGATATCCAGCGCCGAGATATGCCGGATACCCTCGATATGGACCGACTCGAAGTCGACCGCGCAGCCGAACGCCACGGAGGTCAGGATCGCCAGCTTGTGGGCTGCGTCCACGCCGTCGATGTCGAAGCTCGGGTCGGCCTCGGCATAGCCCAGCTTCTGGGCGTCGCCGAGAACGTCCCCGAACTCGCGCCCGGTCTCCCGCATCTCGGTCAGGATGTAGTTGCAGGTGCCGTTCAGGATGCCGTGGACTTCCTTGATCCCGTTGGCCGCGAGCCCCTCGCGGAGCCCCTTTATCACCGGGATCCCGCCGGCCACCGCCGCCTCGAAGGCGAGGGCCACCCCGTTCTCCTCGGCCAGCCGGGCAAGGCCGGTGCCGTGCAGCGCCAGCAGCGCCTTGTTGGCGGTGACCACGTGCTTGCCGCGGGACAGGGCGGCCTCGCACAATTCGCGGGCGATCCCCTCGGACCCGCCGATCAGTTCGACGACGACATCGACCTCCGGATCGGCCGCAAGCGCGGCCGCGTCCTCGTACCAGCGGGCGGCGCTGAGATCGACGCCGCGGTCACGGCCGCGCGTCCGCGCGCTGACCGCGGTGACGATCATGCGCCGGCCGCTTCGGCCGGCCAGCAGGTCGGCATGGGTGTCCAGCAACTTCAGGACGCCGCCGCCGACGGTTCCCAGACCGGCGACCCCGATTTTCAGCGGGGCGGTCACGACGCGGCCCGCTGTTTGGCGCCGGCGGCGACCGGGGCACGGCGCGCGGTACCCTGCGGCGCGATCCCCGCTTCCTGGAAGAACAGGCGGATGTTGCGGCAGGCCTGCCGGATACGGTGCTGGTTCTCGACCAGCGCCAGGCGGACATGGCCGTCGCCGTACTCGCCGAAGCCGATGCCGGGCGCCACCGCGACCTTTGCCTCCTGGAGCAGCAGCTTGCTGAACTCCAAGCTGCCCAGGTGGGCGAACTGGGCCGGGATCGGCGCCCAGGCGAACATGCTGGCCGGCGGGCTGGGCACCTGCCACCCCGCCGCGGCGAGCCCCTCGATCAGGACGTCGCGGCGGGCCTTGTAGATCGCCCGCGCCTCGGCGACGCAGTCCTGCGGACCGTTGAGCGCGGCGGCGGCGGCGACCTGGATCGGCGTGAAGGCGCCGTAGTCCAGGTAGGACTTGATGCGCGCCAGGGCCGTGATCAGCTTCTTGTTGCCGGTGGCGAAGCCGATGCGCCAGCCCGGCATGGAATAGGTCTTGCTCATCGACGTGAACTCGACCGCGATCTCCCGCGCCTCCGGGATCTCCAGGATCGACGGCGGCGGCACGTCGTCGAAATAGATCTCCGAATAGGCCAGGTCGGACAGGATGTAGATCCCGTGCTTCAGGCAGAACTCCACGATCGGCCGGTAGAAGTCCAAGTCGACCACCTCCGCCGTCGGGTTCGACGGATAGTTCAGCACGACCGCCAGCGGCTTGGGCACGCTGTGCTTCACCGCGCGCTCCAGCGACTCCATGAAGCTGTAGCCCTGCCCGATCGGCAGGTGGCGGATCGCGGCGCCGGCCAGGATGAAGCCGAAGGGATGGATCGGATAGCTGGGATTGGGCACCAGCATGATGTCGCCCGGGCTGGTGATCGCCTGCGCCAGGTTGGCCAGCCCCTCCTTCGATCCGATCGTGACGATCGCCTCGCTCTCCGGATCGAGCGTCACGTTGAAGCGCTTCTTGTAGTAGGAGCAGATCGCCCGCCGCAGGCCGGGGATGCCCCGCGAGTTGGAATAGCGGTGGGTCTTCGGGTCCTGGACCGCCTCGATCAGCTTTTCCACGATGTGCGGCGGGGTCGGCAGATCCGGGTTGCCCATTCCGAAATCGATGATGTCCTCGCCTGCGGCCCGGGCTCGCGCCTTCATGGCGTTCACTTCCGCGAACACGTACGGCGGTAATCTCTTGATCCGGTGGAATTCGCTATCCGTCATGGGTGCCCCGAAAACCTGGAGATACGGGCGCCTTAAAAATGCGCTCCGCCCGATCCGGCCGCGGCATTTCAGCCGGACCGGAGCGGGGAGCCAGTATGTACCGCCCCGCCGCTCCGGAATCGAGATTTTTCGGCGGCTGCATCGCCCCAAAAGATACGGGTGGGCGATGCCGCGCCGAAGTTCACGGAGCCGTGGGCGGAGCCTGCGGGATCTGGATGGCGCTGACCGGCGGCGGAACCTCGCCGCCCATCGCGGGAAGCGTCGGCGGCGCCTGACGCGCGGGGGCGACCGGCGCCCGGGCGTCCAGTTCGGCGCCCGACGCCACGTCCTCGCCCCGCTCGACCTTGAGCCTGTCCATCAGGGCCTGCCGTTCCGCCGGCTTGCTGAAGGCTGTCGGCCGGGGCGGCACGCTCGCCAGGTTCGGCCAGGTCTTGTCCTCGTCGGTCGCGCGCCGGATCAGCCCCTGCTCCGCCCCCTCGGGCGGCAGGCCGGAACCGCCGCCCAGCAGGTCGAGCACAGGGTTGTTGGCGCACCCCGCCGTACCGGCCACCAGGGCCGCGGCGGCCAGGAGGCGCCGGGCGAACGGCCAGAACGGGCGATGGTGCCGGTGCGGTTTGAGGCTTGGGCCGATCATTGCGTTGCCATTTTATATTTTCTGTCACCCATTGCCGTCATAGTCTCCCATGGCGGAGGTTTCGGCGTTCCCCGTGCGTCGTTTGGGCGCGGAAGAAACGCGCCGGAACCATACGCCGCAGTATCACGGCGCTGAAAAAATTACGCCGATGTTGTATCAAAGTGCGCGTTCCATCAAGCCCGGCATTCCGCGTTCGGCATTTCCACAGCGAGTAGCGGCCGATCGCAAGATCATTGTAGAGTCGTAGAGGACCGAAAAACATGGCCGAAACGCATGGAGCCGAAATGCAAGGCTCCGACGTGAAGTTCCCAGATCCCGTCGAACTGAGCCGGGCGATGGCCCGGATCGCCGAGCACAGCCAGCATCTGGTGTCCGAGTTCCTGGCCCGGCAGGTCCATGACGGCAATCATGCCCCGTCGACCGATCCGCTGAACATAGGCCATGCCTTCATCGAGATGACCACGCGGATGATGGCCGACCCGGTCAAGCTGATGCAGGCCCAGATGTCGCTGTGGCATGACTACATGACCCTGTGGCAGCGGACGACGCAGCGGTTCCTGGGGCAGGAGGCGGACCCGGTGATCCTGCCCGCCAAGGACGACCGCCGGTTCAAGGACAGCGCCTGGGACGAGAACACGCTGTTCGACTTCATCAAGCAGTCCTACCTGCTTACCGCCCGCTTCATGCAGGCGAGCGTGCGCGGCGTCGACGGGCTGGACGACAAGACGGCCATGAAGGTCGACTTCTACACCCGCCAGTTCGTCGACGCGATGGCGCCCAGCAACTTCGTCATGACCAATCCGGAGGTGCTGCGCGCCACCATGGAGTCCGGCGGCGAGAACCTGGTCAAGGGGCTGGAGCACCTGCTGGACGACCTGGAGCGCGGCAAGGGCCAGCTCAGCATCCGGATGACCGATTACGACGCCTTCCAGGTCGGCAAGAACATCGCCTCGACCCCGGGCAAGGTCGTCTACCAGAACGACCTGATGCAGCTGATCCAGTACAGCCCGACGACGGACCAGGTGCTGCGGCGGCCGCTGCTGATCGTCCCGCCATGGATCAACAAGTACTACATCCTCGACCTGCGCGCGAAGAACTCGTTCATCAAGTGGGCGATCGACCAGGGGATCACCGTCTTCATGGTGTCCTGGGTCAACCCGGACGAGGAACTCGCCGCCAAGAGCTTCGAGGACTACATGGTCGAGGGGCCGCTGGCCGCCCTGGACCAGATCCAGCTCGCGACCGGCGAGGCGGAGGTCAACGCCATCGGATACTGCCTAGGCGGCACCCTGCTCGCCTCCACCCTGGCCTACATGGCGGCCAAGGGCGACGAGCGGATCACCAGCGCCACCTTCTTCACCACCATGACCGACTTCTCCGAGGCCGGCGAGCTGTCCGTGTTCATCGATGAAGAGCAGCTCCAGATGCTCGAGGAGAAGATGAACGAGAAGGGCTACCTGGACGGCAGCACCATGGCGACCAGCTTCAACATGCTGCGCGCCAACGACCTGATCTGGTCGTTCGTGGTCAACAACTACCTGCTGGGCAAGGACCCGTTCCCGTTCGACCTGCTGTACTGGAACTCCGATTCGACCCGCATGCCGGCGCGGATGCACAGCTTCTACCTGCGCAACATGTACCAGAAGAACCTGCTGATCCAGCCGGGCGGCATCAGCCTGAAGGGCGAGCCGATCGATCTGCGGAAGATCAAGACCCCCGTGTTCATGCTGTCCACCCGCGAGGACCATATCGCGCCGTGGAAATCGACCTATGCCGGGACGCAAACCTTCTCCGGCCCGATCAAGTTCGTCCTGTCGGCGTCCGGCCACATCGCGGGCGTGGTCAACCCGCCCGCCGCGGAGAAATATTGCTACTGGACCAACGCCAAGCTGCCCAAGGCTCCGGACGACTGGCTGGCGACCGCCAAGCAGAACCCGGGCTCCTGGTGGCCGGAATGGCAGCGCTGGCTGTCCAAGCACGGCGGCGGCAAGGCGGCGGCCCGCATTCCCGGCACCGGCGGCCTGCCGGTGATCGAGGACGCGCCGGGGTCCTACGTCGCGGTCAGGATTACCTGATGACGAAACGGGCGGCGCGGGCGCACGGTGCGCCCGGCCGCCCCTCGGCCGTCATGGCCGACGGTAGCTTGCCGCGAGGTCGACATACTGGCGTGCCGACCGCGGGAAAAAGGCGATTTCCTCCGGAGTGACGTCGCGCATGAAGCGCGCGGGCGTTCCCGCCCAGAGCTCTCCACTCCGAACCCGCTTGCCGGGAGTCAGCAGGGCACCGGCAGCCACCATGCCGCCGGTTTCCACATAGGACCCGTCCATCAAACAAGCCTTCATGCCGACGAAGCAGCCGCTTTCGAGGGTGCAGGCGTGCAGCAGGGCCATGTGGCCGATGGTAATATCGTCGCCGACATAGGTCCCCTGCCCTCGCGACGCGACATGGATCACCACGCCGTCCTGGATGTTGGTGCGCGCCCCGATGCGGACGACATTCACGTCACCCCGAACCACGCAGCCGAACCAGATCCCGGAATCCTCACCGATCTCGACGTCGCCGATGACCACCGCGGTATCCGCGATGAAGGCACTTTCATGAATGACAGGTGACTTGCCGTGGTGCGGCATGATCAAGGCGGTCATGGTCTCTTCCCCAGTCGCGGTCGTCCATCGGAACGGCGACACTTAGCCAACCTGCCGGGAATAACCAAGCCCTGGATAAAGGCACACCGGTTCGCCGGTCAGCGGACGAACTGGCCGTAATGGTTCGCCATCATCTGGGACAGCATCTGCTGGCGGACCTTCGGGTCCCTGCTCATCAGCGCCGCCGTGGGATCGGAGGAAACCGACTGGGTCGCCGCCGAGGCCGATGACTTGCTGCCGCCCTGCATCTGCGCCCGCAGCTCGTCCAGCGGGCCGCTGTCGCCGTTGCGGAAGGCCTTGAGGGCGTCGGAGGTCTGCTGCAATTTCGTCAGCGCCGTCCGGGCTTTCTCCAGAGCGGCCGATCCGGCGCTCGATGCGTCTGCCGGCAGCTGGCCCGTGGTCGAGTACGAGCCCTTGGCCAGTCCGGATGCGACCTCTCCCGCCGACAATCCGACCGTCTTGCCCTGGTAGTCGAGTACGGTCGTGTCGGACGACGATACCTTCTTATCCCGCACGAGCCCGACCTCGATACCGATCGAGCGCACGCTGGAGGAGGATCCGTAATTGGTATTGACCGAACCGACCCGGATCTCGACGCCCTTCACGTCCTTGGAAGACGCCGCCTTGTCGATCTGCGACGACAGGGATTTCAAGGACTCCTCGGTCGCCGCGGAGCGCTGGTCCTTGTCCTTGTAGATCCCACCCAGAACGTCGTTCAGCTTGGTCCGCAACTGGTCCCGCAGGCTGTCGGCCGTACGCGGCTTGGCCTGGTCGAACTCCAGCTTGATCGCCCCCGCGGCACCACTGGACCGGGTCGTCGGCGACGCCTTCTCCGCAGCCGCCGGGGTCGCGGCCGAGTTGGTCGTCGCGGCCGATGTCTTGGCGGCGCTGGTCGCACTCGTCGTCGAATAGGCGGACAGGAAGCTGGAGATCGTCACCACGGCTGAAACTCCTTTCTGGAGCCCTGTCTTCGGACGCCGGGACGGTATCCGGGCGGCGGAAGTTCATATACCCCTAAATCGTATCACGGGACCGTGCCGAAGGGTAGGAAAACCACCGCGGCGGTTTGTTCTATTTGCGCCGCCAGTCGCCCGACGCCGTCATGACATACTGCCCGCCCGGCGTCCGCTCGATCAGCTGGCGGCCGGCCACGGCCTGCACGCTCTCGATCGACGTGCCGTTGGTCCTGGCCACTTGGCTATACCGGTCGAGCCGCTGCGCATTGACCTGGTTCACCAGGGTGCGGATGTCGGCGGGAACCGTACCGGCGACGAAACCTATTAGGCCGTCCGGCCGCTCGCCGACGAGCCCTGCCTGCTTGGCCTGGTCCAGGGGCATCTGCGCCACCGCCGGAACCACGGACCCCGTCCACAGAGCCAGCGCGGCCACCATCAATAAACGCCTCATTTCGTACCGCTTTCCTTTCTGCCGGCACCCTGCCCGCCGCGCCCCGGCGCGTTCCCGGAAGGCAGTCCGAAAAGCTCGGGATCGTCGGCGAAAACCTGCTCCAGGTCGCGCTCGACCTTGATGCGGATTTCCTGCTCGATGCGGATATTCAGGTTGATTTCGATCGGCTTGTCGGGAGCCTCGACCTTGACCGTGGGGCTGCAAGCCGCCAGCACCGGGACGAGACTTGCCAGCGCCGGTCCGAGAAGCAGGCGCCGACGCGCGAGCGGGATATCCATCATTTGTCCTGGGCCTGGAATTCCAGGATCCGGTCGCGTACCGCTTCCGGGATCCGGTAGGTTGTGATGCCGCGCCGCAGGATCGTGTCGAGCGCGCCGTCGACATTAAGATTAAGCGCCACCGGATATCCATCATAGAAATCCGGATTGGAACCCCGGATCGCGAAACCGATCGCCATCTCTCCGCCCGCCGTTCCGTTGACCGTCAGTTCCATCGACTCGTACCGGAAGTCGGTCAGCGCCCGGAGCAGCATGTCCGTGCTGCTGCCGGGATCGCCCTCCAGGAAGGCGGGGGGCGCCGCCGGATCATAGCGCAGGGTGCCGGGCCCCGACGTTTCCAGCTTGCCGTCCGCAACGGTCACGGAGCCCTGGCCGACCCGGACCGGCAGGCGCCCGCCGAGGAGCCCCGTCGCCGACAGCCCGTCAACCGCGGCGGCCGAGAGAAGCTTCTGAAGGTCGATCCCCGTCGCCTCCAGTTCGATCATCCGCTCCTCGCCCGCCGGACCGAAACCGCCGAGCCCCATGTCGAAGGGAACCGCCCTGACAAGCCCGCCGGCCCATTGCCATTCGGCCCGGGCGACGGATAGCCTGTCCGCCGCGATCCCGAAATCGACGACCGCATTCGTCAGCGGCAGGCCGACATCCATCAGGGCGACCGACAGCATCTGTCCCGCCGGCAGGCGAAGCGGCACCAGGCTGTCCGCAGTCAGCACCGCGTAGATACCCTGCGCCGCGACTCCGCCGGTCGCGACTGCCGCATCCTCGATCAGGATCGACGCGCTCCCCTTTCCGCTTCCCTCTCCCCAGGCGAACCGCCCGTCCAGTCCGAAGGTGCCGGTGACGGTCTCGACCAAGTCGCCCAGGAGAGGAAACAGGCCGGCGAGCCCCGGACCATCGGGCGGGAAGCGGACGGGAGGCATCTTCACCTCGGCCGATCCCGCCCCGGCCGGCATGTCCTGCTCGCCCGACAGATCGACCGCGATCATGCCGGCGGCATCGGCCAGCCGCGCATCGAAACGCACCGTCCCGAGCGGGTCCCCTTCCGCGTGGCCCTTCGCCCGGAACGGCGCCACAAGAGGCTTCGGCTGGTCATGGCGGATCGTTGCGATGGCGTAATCGGCGGTGAAGGGCTGTTTCCTTGCCGGATCGAAAGTCGCTTTGCCGGACAGGCCCTCGCCCACGACCGTCTGCCGGGGCAGCGAGATCTTTCCCTGCCGCCATGCGACGTCGAGCCCCGTGGGAGCCCCGGTCGCCGCCAGCGTCGCGTCGACCACCAGGGCGGGGAGACGACCGGTCACCGGCATTCCCTGGACCGTCAGCCTGAGCGGCGCGGGCTTGACCGTGAACGCAAGGGCAGCGCCGTCGGCGAGGCTGTAGTCGAGGAAGGTCCTGCCGGGCACGGATTCCAGACACAGCGACTTCGGTTCGCTCACCCTCACCTGCCCGCCCGCGAGACCGCCGGCGGTTACCGTGACGCACCCGTCGGGGACATAGCGCCACCGGCCGTCCTCCGACCGGATCGTCCCGGCGGTGCGCAGCGCAGCGTCCTTCAGGTCGATTCCGTCCGGCGCAAGACCGGACAAGGGCATGTCCAGATCAAGCCGCCCGCCCGCTCCGGCGGCGATCGAGTAGGTCAGCTCGACCCGGCCGATCCGCCGCTCCCGCGCCGCGTCGTTCCAGATGTCGATATCGGCGCCGGACAGGTCAAGCCGGGCGACTTCTACCCGCGCGTCCGGCCAACCGGAATCCCGAAGCATCCGCTCGCCCTGCCACTCGATCAGGAACGGCAAGCCCAGCACGGCGGCTCCGGCGAGACCTGTGAATGCCAACACTGCCCATGTCCATCGACGCGCCATCGCGTCCCTACCTCCCGCTTGCGAATACGGATCGCGGGACGAAACCTAGCACCCCGTCGTGTCAGAAAAAGGACATTCCGGAATGTTCGTTTGCGAAAATCAATGCTGCGCATTATGTTCGTTTTCGAACATAGCGAGCGGGCTTTTCGGGAGATGGAGATGGATCGGCAGGATTCGGCGGTGGATCTTCTGGTGATCGGCGGCGGTATAAACGGCGCGGGCATCGCGCGCGACGCGGCCGGCCGCGGGCTTTCCGTCATCCTGTGCGAACAGGCCGATCTTGCCAGCGCCACCTCCTCCTCCAGCAGCAAGCTGATCCATGGCGGGCTCCGCTATCTCGAACAGTACGAGTTCCGCCTGGTCCGCGAGGCCCTGGCGGAACGCGAGGTGCTTCTGCGGATCGCCCCCCACATCATCTGGCCGATGCGTTTCGTGCTGCCGCACAACCGACTGCTCCGTCCGGCCTGGATGATCCGGCTGGGCCTGTTCCTTTACGACCATATCGGAGGACGGCGCAGCCTGCCGGGCACCAGAAGCCTCGATTTCCGGACCGACCGGGTGGAAGGGGCGCCGCTGAAGCCGGAACTCGTCCGCGGCTTCGCCTATTCCGACTGCTGGGTCGAGGACAGCCGGCTGGTCGTGCTGAACGCCATGGACGCCCGCGCGCACGGCGCCGAGATCCTGCCGCGCACCCGCTGCGTCGAAGCGCGCCGCGAGGGCGACCGCTGGACCGCGCGGCTGAAGGACCTGGCCACAGGCGCCGAACGGGTGGTCACCGCGCGGATCCTGGTCAACGCCGCCGGCCCCTGGGTCGAGCGCTTCCTGCACGGGGTCGCGGGCCAGAAGGGCAACGCGCACATGCGGCTCGTCAAGGGCAGCCACATCGTCGTTCCCCGCCTGTACGAGGGCGACCACGCCTACATCCTCCAGAACACCGATCGCAGGGTGATCTTCGCGATTCCCTACGAGCACCGCTTCACCCTGATCGGCACCACCGACATCCCGTTCCAGGGCGACGCCTCGGACGTCCGGATCGATCCGGAGGAGACCGCCTACCTGTGCGACGCGGTGAACCGCTATTTCCGGACCGGGATCGGGCCGCAGGACGTGGTCCGCAGTTATTCCGGGGTCCGCCCGCTCTACGATGACGACAGCGCCGCCAATCCCTCCACCGTCACGCGCGACTACGTGTTCGACCTTTCCGGAAACCCGGGGGAAGCGCCGCTCCTGTCGATCTACGGCGGCAAGATCACCACGTACCGCCGGCTGGCCGAGCATGCCATGGACAAGCTGGCGGGCTTCATCCCCGGCCTGTCGCCGTCATGGACCGCCGAGGCCCCGCTGCCCGGCGGCGACATGCCGGACGCCCGGTTCGAACCCTTCGCAGATGCCTTCAAGGCCCGGCGGCCCTGGCTTCCCGACGCGGTGGCGCAGCGGCTCTGCCGCCTTTACGGGGCCATGGCCGAGCGGATCGTAGGCGACGCCGCCTCGCTCCAGGACATGGGCACCGATTTCGGCGGCGGCTTGTACGAGCGCGAGGCCGCCTGGCTTGTCGAGCAGGAATGGGCGCGCACCGCCGACGACATCCTGTGGCGCCGGACCAAGCTGGGCCTCCATGTCCCCGCCGAGGGCGCCGAGCGCCTCGCCCAGTGGCTCGCCGGGTCAAAGTCGCTGGCGCAGGCAAGCTGACCGGCGGCCCCTGACGGGTGTTCGCGAGGCACGGCTTTCTTCCCGCTACAGCTTCCACTATGGTCGCCGCGTCACCGACCTGCACTGTGGAAGCAATGATGCGCTGGTTGAAGACCCTAATCATGGCGACCCTGATGGGCGCCTTTCTCTGGAGTGGGGAGGCATTTGCCTTGGATCCTGAAAACACCCTCTATCTCGACCTGAAAGATGGCCGAGTCGTGATCGAGCTGAAGCCCGATCTGGCTCCCAACCACGTCGCGCGGATCAAGGAACTGACCCGCCAAGGATTCTACGACGGCCTCGTGTTCCATCGCGTCATCGACGGCTTCATGGCCCAGACCGGCGACCCGAAGGGCGACGGGACCGGCGGGTCCGGCCAGAAGCTGAAGGCCGAGTTCTCGAACTACAAGCATGTCCGCGGCACCGTCTCCATGGCGCGGGCCCAGGACCCGAACAGCGGCGACAGCCAGTTCTACATCATGTTCGCGCCGTCCCCGCACCTCGACCGGCAGTACACGGTATGGGGCCAGGTGGTCGAGGGCATGGACTTCGTCGACAACATCAAGAAGGGATCGAGCATGCGCAACGGCGCGGTGAGCGATCCCGACCGCATCGTCAAGATGCAGGTCGCCGCCGACGCCAAGTAAGCGCCGGTCCAGCCCTCTCCCGGCCGCGGGAGAGGGTGTCGGCGGTCGCGGTTCCCCAGCGGCACGAAGTCCCGCGAGGCCGATTGATTTGGATTTTGCGCCATGGCATCGTTGGACTGCGGCAGTGTGTAGCAGAGCGACAATGCCGCGGCGTCTGATGGCCCGGACGTTGTCCAGAGCAGGTTTCAAAAAATCGCCACGGTACATGCCGGGCCAACAAGAATGAACCTATGGGGGAGGCGGAACTCAATGAATGCCATCAAGCATGCCCTGATGGGCGTGGGCGCGGTGCTCGTCATGACGGCATCGACCGGGGCGTGGGCTCAGAAGGTCGTCGTCGGGGTGAGTTGGTCCAACTTCCAGGAGGAACGCTGGAAGACCGACGAGGCCGCCATCAAGGCCCGCCTGGCCGAACTGGGCGCCGACTATATCAGCGCCGACGCGCAGAGTTCGCCGTCCAAGCAGCTCGCCGACGTCGAGAGCCTGATCACCCGCGGAGCCACCGCGCTGATCGTGCTGGCCCAGGACAACAACGCCATCATGCCGGCCATCTCCAAGGCTACCGCCGAGGGCATTCCGGTGGTGGGGTATGACCGCCTGATCGAGGCCCCCGGCGTCTTCTACCTGACCTTCGACAACAAGGAGGTCGGACGCATCCAGGCCCGCGAGATCCTGAACGTCAAACCGCAGGGCAACTACGTCTTCATCAAGGGCAGCGCCGCCGACCCCAACGCGGATTTCCTGCATTCCGGCCAGATCGAGGTTCTGAAGCCCTCGATCGACAAGGGCGACATCAAGGTCGTGGGCGAGCAGTACACCGACGGCTGGCTGCCCGAGAACGCCCAGCGGAACATGGAGCAGATCCTGACCGCCAACAACAACAAGGTGGACGCGGTCGTCGCCTCCAACGACGGCACCGCCGGCGGCGCGATCGCGGCGCTCTCCGCCCAAGGCCTGCAAGGCATTCCCGTCTCCGGCCAGGACGCCGACCAAGCGGCGCTGAACCGGGTTGCCCGCGGCCTCCAGACCGTCAGCGTCTGGAAGGACTCGCGCGAACTCGGCAAGAACGCGGCCAACATCGCCGTGGAACTGGCCAAGGGCACCGAGGCCTCGCAGATCAAGGGCGCAACCAAGTGGAAGGAAGGCGCCAAGGGCGTGGAGCTTGACGCGATCTTCCTGACCCCGATCCCGATAACCCAGGAGAATCTCAACCTTGTGATCGATGCCGGCTGGGTGACCAAGGCCGTGGCCTGCCAGGGTGTCGACAAGGCCAAGGCTCCCGGAGCCTGCATGTGACCCGTCGCCTCCCGAACCGCTGAACCGCGATCGCGGTCCGCCGGACATACCGGGGGTCCGCGATTTCCGCATGAGGGAACCTGACAATGACGACTGTCGTTGAAACGCCCGGCTCGGCGCGGCCGCAGGGCGCCCGCAACCTGATCGCCGCCCTGGAGATCGACACCAGGCTGCTGGCCATGGCGGCGGCCCTGGCGGTGATCTGGGTGGTGCTCGACATCATGACGGGCGGCATCTTCCTGACGGCGCGCAACCTGTGGAACCTGTCGGTCCAGACCAGCGTCGTCGGCATCATGGCGACCGGCATGGTCCTGGTGATCGTCGCCCGCCACATCGACCTGTCGGTAGGCTCCGCCCTGGGATTGGTCGGCATGGTGATGGCCGTCCTCCAGGTCGAGGTGCTGCCGATCGGCACCTCCTGGACCTGGGTCGTATCCCTGGTCGCCGGCCTTGCCATGGGTGCCCTGATCGGCGCCTTCCAGGGATGGTGGGTGGCCTACCGCGCCGTCCCCGCCTTCATCGTCACGCTGGGCGGACTGCTGATCTTCCGCGGCCTCGCCTGGTGGATCACCGAGGGCCGGACCATAGCCCCCATGGACCCGACGTTCCAGCTTCTGGGCGGCGGTCTGGACGGCTCGATCGGCGCCTTCTGGAGCTGGGTCGTCGGCGGCCTGTTCATCGCCGTCATACTGTTCAAGACGGTCCGTACGCGCCAGCGGCGCAACCGGTTCAACTTTCCGGTCCGGCCGCTTTGGGCGGAGGCGCTGATCCTGGCGGTCTCCATCGGCCTCATCGTGGCGTTCGTGATGGTGATGAACTCCTACTACCGGCCGCGCACCCAGGTGCCCCAGGGCATTCCGATCCCCGTGCTGATCCTGATCGTCGTGGCGGTCGCCATGTCGGCGCTGACGAAGGTCACCAAGTTCGGCCGCTACGTCTTCGCCATCGGCGGCAATCCCGAGGCCGCCGAGCTGGGCGGCATCAATGTGCGCAAGGTCACGGTGATGATCTTCGTGCTGATGGGCGTGCTCGCGGCGATCGCCGGCGCGATCCAGACCGCGCGGCTCAATGCCGGTCTCAACTCCACCGGCTCGCTGCTGGAACTGTCCGTCATCGCCGCCGCAGTGATCGGAGGAACCTCCCTGGCCGGCGGAGTCGGCACTATCGCGGGCGCGATCCTGGGCGCGCTGATCATGCAGAGCCTGCAGAGCGGAATGATCCTGCTGGACATCTCGACGCCGATGCAGCCGGTCGTGATCGGCCTCGTGCTGATCTTCGCCGTCTGGCTCGACACCGTCTATCAGAAACGCCGTCGCTAGGAGGGCCAGAGAGATGACAGGACCCGTGCCACTGGTGGAAATGCGCGACATCTCCATCCAGTTCGGCGGCATCAAGGCGGTCGACGGGGTTACCGTGGACCTCTATCCCGGCGAGGTCGTCGGGCTGCTGGGCCACAACGGCGCCGGCAAGTCGACGCTGATCAAGATCCTCTCCGGGGCCTACCAGGCGAACTCCGGCCAGATCCTGATCAACGGCCAGCCGGTGGAGATCCGCAGCCCGCGCGACGCCAAGGCGCTCGGCATCGAGACGATCTATCAGACGCTGGCGCTGGCCGACAATATCGACGCGCCCGGCAACCTGTTCCTCGGCCGCGAGCTGATGACGCCCTGGGGAACGCTGGACGACGACGCGATGGAGCGGGCGACCCGCGACGTCATGGGCAGGCTCAACCCCAATTTCCGCAAGATCAAGGAGCCGGTCAAGAACCTGTCGGGCGGCCAGCGGCAGTCGGTGGCCATCGCCCGCGCCCTGCACTTCAACGCCAAGATCCTGATCATGGACGAGCCGACCGCGGCGCTGGGCCCGCAGGAGACCCGGCAGGTGGCCGAACTGATCAAGCAGTTGAAGAAGGAGGGCATCGGCATCTTCCTCATCAGCCACGACCTTCACGACGTATTCGACCTGTCGGACCGGGTCACCGTCATGAAGAACGGCAAGCTGGTCGGCACCTGCCACACCTCCGACGTCACCAAAGACGAAGTCCTCGGCATGATCATCCTGGGCAAGCTGCCCGGACAGCAGACTGCGCAGGAGCTGGAAGGGATGCACTGAGGCGGCGAAGCGGAACCGTCAAGGGATCCCTTGACGTACAGTCAAAAGCTTTTTGCTATCGCTTCTCATTAAGCGCAAATACCTTGGACAGAAGAGGCGGTCCGGCGCTACGCCGGACAGCCGCCACACACCGGGGTACGTGCCATGATACATCACCTGCAGCCCGCCAACATCAACTCCGCCATCCGGAACGCACGCCTCCTCTGCTACGAGGCCGGGCCGGAACCGATCTTCGACAAACCCACGTTCCAGATGGCGATGGACATGGCCTACAGGCTCGACGACCTGCTGTGCGGGTCCAAGATGCCGCGCTTCGCCCGCTGACCAGTACCCGTGTTCCGGCCGCCGTTCGGAAGGATCGGTTCAGAACGGCCAGAACACCGGGATCAGGAAGGTCGCGACGGCCCAGAAAAGCAGGTTTAGCGGCAGCCCGACCTTGACGAAGTCCATGTACTTGTATCCCCCGCGCCATAGACGAACGTGTTCGTCTGATAGCCGATCGGGGTCGCGAAGCTCGCCGAGGCGCCGAACATCACGGCGACCACGAAGGGCCTCGGATCGACGCCGAGCTGCTGCGCGATCCCGATGGCGATCGGCGTCAGCAGCACGGCGACGGCGTTGTTGCTGACGATCTCCGTCAGGACGGAAGCCAGGAGATAGACCAGCGAAAGCATGATCAGGGGCTCGTTGCGGCCGACCGCGTCGACCACGGCTCCCGCCACCAGTTCGACCGCCCCCGTCTTCTCCATGGCGGCGCCGAGGGTCAGCATGCCCAGGATCAGGAACAGGATTCGCCACTCGATCGAGCGGTAGGCCTCGTCCCGGTCGAGGCAGCCGGTGAGCACGACGCCGACCGCAGCGATCAGCGCCAGACCCGCGATCGGCATGATGTCCAAGGCCGCCAGCATGACCACGACCAGGACCGCGCCGATCGCGATGGGCGCCTTGGCACGGCGCATCGGGTTGTGGACCGGTTCCGTCAGGTTGATCAGGTCGCCCGACTCGACCAGGCGCCGGATGCCGTCCTCCGGCCCTTCCAGGATCACCATGTCGCCGACTTCGAGGCGAACCTCCTCGAACTTCTCTCGCAGATTGATGCCTTGCCGGTGTACCGCAATCATGTAGAGGCCGTACCGCCGCCGCAGATTGAATTCCGCAAGCCGATGATCGACGAAACCGGAGCGTGGGCCGATGATGCCTTCCACCACGCGGGTGCTCCGCGTCGACATCTCCTGCAGGTCGACCTGCGGATCGAAGGCGAAGCCGGCATGCTCCCGCAGGCCCATCACGCCTTCCATCCCGCTCTTCATCAGGATGCGGTCGCCCGCGCGCAGCACGACGGTATCCAGTTCCCGGCGCAGCGATTCGTCCTGCCTCACCACGTCGATGACCCGGGCGTTGGAAAGGTTGACGAGTTTGGCCTCCTTCAGGGTCATGCCCATCACCGGGCTGCCGGGAGGCACCACCACCTCGGTCAGGTATTGACGCTGGGGCTGGTTGGACAGCAACTCGCCCGTGGTCTCGCGGTCCGGCAGCAGGCGGTACCCGACCAGCACCAGATAGGTGATGCCGATCAAGGCCATGATCACTCCGAAGCCGGTGATCTCGAAGATGCCGAAGGCTTCCATGCCCATGCGCTGGGCAACCCCGTCCACCAGCAGGTTGGTCGAGGTCCCGATCAGCGTGCAGGTGCCGCCGAAGATCGCGGCGAAGGACAGCGGGATCAGCAGCTTGCTGGGCGCCATCCCGAGATGGAGGCAGAGCCGGACCGCGACCGGCGTCAGGATCACCACGACGGGCGTGTTGTTGATGAAGGCCGACGTGACCACGGCCAGCCCGACCAGCATCACGAAAGCCAGCATCCGGTCGCGCCCCACCACCCGCATGGCGGCGTTGCCCATAGCCTCCACGACGCCGGTCCGCTCCAGCGCGGCGCTCAGCACGAACATCGCCGCCACCGTCGCGACCGCATTGTTGCTGAAGACGGCCAGCACCTCGCTGGTGTCCAGGACGCCGGTCAGGAGCAGGATGGCGGCCGTCGACAGCGCCACGATGTCCGGCGGCACCCACTCGCGGATGAAGGCGATGAATACGCCGACGAGCAGCGCGAACACCACGATGGTCTGGAAAGTGAGGGCGGACATCGGACTCCGGAAATGGCGCGGGGGCCGGTCGCGGGATGCGAGCTTCAATGGCGCACGCTTCGCTATCATCAGCGGTCGCGCGCGACAAGCCGCAAAAAAAGCTTATAAAGCTAATGCTGTTATGTCGGAGCCCGGGCCTCTATACTGGCCCCGAGATGACGCTGGGCGGCGGTCGGCAGGTTGAAAGTGGACGGTCCACCGCCCACCCTTCCAGTGCAGCAGACGAGCAGCGAACAACCACGCAACCGGGAACTGCCGGCAATGCCGTTCCTGAACGGAGACATGAGTATGGGTTCCTTCAGCCTCTTCCACTGGATCATCGTTCTGGCGGCCGTGATGCTGCTGTTCGGCACCAAGCGGATTCCCCAGGCGATGGGCGACATCGCCCGCGGCATGAAGCAGTTCCGGAACGGCCTTCGGGAGGATGAATCCCCGGAAGTCCAGGCGACCGCCGCCAGCCGCCCCGCAGAACTGCCCCGCGATACCGTTTCGCGCACCTGACCGCGACGCCGCACGGTCTTTTCGGACTGCGGAGGACCCACCGCGCGACCAGGGCGGTGGGTCCTCCGCATCTTGATTTACGAGCCCTTAATACCTCCGGGCGCCTATTCGACCGAGGGACAGAAAAATAAACGGAGCTGGCCTGGAGGGCTTAACGCGCCCGGGCCGGATAGTGCTCGATGAACTTCAAATCCACCGCCATGGCCGTGGGACTGGTACTGACCTTCGCAGCCGGAGCCTGGGTCAGCACGGTGATGCTGGCTCCTCCGCCGCGCACCACCACGGTAACCGTCGAGCCGTCACCGGCCCCGTCCCGCCCCGCCGTGCCCGCATCTCCTCCCCCGACCGCGCAGAGCGCCGCCGAACCGCCACCCGCGTCGATCCTTCCGCCGATGCCACCGGCAGCGCCAGCTTCACCGGAACCGGCCCAGATGCAGGATGAGGCACTGCCGGTGCAGGATGAGGCACTGCCGGATGCCCGGGAGATCGACCCCGCTCCGGAACCGCCCCAGCCCCCCGAGACCGCAACGGAGCCGCAGGAATCCGACCAGTCCCCTCCGGCCCGGATGGCGGCGGAGACTGTTCCCGCATCGCCGCCCACCTCCTCGTCGTCCGCCCCGCCCGAGCCTACTCCCGCCGAACCGGCCCCGGCCGAGACGGCGCCTACGGGGGCCGCTGCGGAGCCGCCGGTCGCGGCGCTGCCTCCCCCCGCGCCGGAAGCAAAGCCTGATCCGGCTCCTGAAGCATCGCCCGAGAAGGCGGAAGCTGCCTCCGAGCCGGCCATGGATCCCGCGATCATGGCGCTCAGCGACCTGGTGGCCAAGCCGCGCGAGGCCATGCCCACCCCTCCTGCGCCCACGCCCAGGCCGGCCCCTGCCGCCTCGCCCCCGCCCGCCCCGGAACGGCCTGCGGACATCGCCTCCGGCCGTTACTACACGATCCAGGTCGGCAGCTTCCAGGATCCGGCGAACGCCGCCAGCCTCGCGCGCGAGCTTTCGGGAAAGGGCTGGGACGCTTTCGTCTCGGACTGGACCAACGGCGCGGGCAAGACCTGGAAGGTGGTCCGGGTCGGCCGCTACGGCACGGAGAAGGAGGCGTCCGACGCCTCCGCGGAACTCCGCAGTGCGGCAAATCTTCGCGGTAATGTCATCAGAGTCCGATAACTCACAATTTTCTTATAGTGGCTGTTGATCGGATAGAAGCCCTCTGGGTACATTGGGCGCTACTGGTGTTGACCATAACTAATAAAAAACAGCCCCTGCCGCGGGGTTGGGCGCCGGAGGAAACGCCGTCCATGAGCCAATCCATCCTGATCGCCGACGACGAGCCGAGCATCCTGCTCTCGCTCCAGTTCCTGCTCCAGAAGGCCGGCTTCGAAGTCCGCCTCGCCAGGAACGGCGAGGAGGTCATCCAGGCGGTCGAGCAGTCGGTTCCGGACCTGATCCTGCTCGACACCATGATGCCCAAGCGCGACGGTTTCGACGTCTGCCAGACCATACGGGCCAATCCCGCCTGGCAGGGGCTGCCCATCGTCATGCTGACGGCCAAGAGCCGCGACGTGGAGCGGCAGAAGGGGATGGCGCTCGGGGCGACGGATTATATCACCAAGCCGTTCTCCACCCGCGACCTCGTCGAGACGGTGCGCAAGCACCTCGCCGCCGCCTGACCGCCGGCACGGGAGCCTGCAATCCATGGACGGACGCCGCAGACTGGCCTTCCTGTTCGCGTCGGTCGGCGCGGTGGCTGCCGTTCTGATGATCCTTCTGCCGATGGCGCTCGCGAACGCCGGTGGGAGCGGAGACCCCCTGGTGACCCAGGCCGTCGCCGGGGTAGCCATCGCCTTGGCCGCCGTTTTCGCGCTGTGGCGGATCGTGGACGGAAGCATCCTGCGGTCCCTGACGGCGCTGGCCGGCGAGGCCCGCGTGATCGGTCACGGCACCGTCGCGGCCCGGGTTCCGCCGGAGCGGTACGCGGCGCTGGCGCCCCTGCCGCAGGCGATCAACGAACTGGGAGAAAAGCTGGCCGCGGCCCGGTCCGACATCGACGAGGCGGTCGCCTCCTCGACCGCCGTGGTCCAGGAACAGAAGAGCCGGCTTTCCACCCTGTTGCGCGACCTGCACGAGGGCGTTCTGGTGTGCAACCAGCAGCACCAGATCCTGCTCTACAACCAGGCCGCCCTTACCCTGCTCCACCTGACCGGCGACCTGGGCCTCGGCCGGAACCTGCTCCAGGTGGTGACCCGGGCGCCCGTGCTCCACACGCTGGAGCGGCTGACCCTGCGGGTCAAGGACGGGCGCCACCACAGCCACTCCATGGGCGTCACGGCCGAGTTCGTCGCCGCGACGACCGATGGACGCTACCTGCTCCAGGGACGCATGAGCCTGATCCTCAAGGAGGAGGACGTCATAACCGGCTATGTGGTCACCTTCGACGACGTCACCGCCGAACTCGCGGCTCTGGGCAAGCGCGATGCGGTCCTTCGCGCCGCGACCGAGGGTTTCCGGCCGCCGGTCGCCAACCTGCGGGCCGCGGCCGAGACCTTGTCGGACAATCCGGACCTCGACAGGGAATCGCGCCGGGCCTTCGAACAGGTGATCCTGGAAGAATGCGCGGCCCTGGCCAACCGCCTGGAAAGCGTCACCGGCGACTACCGCAGCATCATCACCGGCGCTTGGCCCATGAGCGACATCCACTCGGGCAACCTGATCAACCTGGTGATCGCCCGGGTCGTCGCCGCCGGCGGGCCGAACATCACGCTGACCGGGCTGCCGCAGTGGCTGCACGGCGACAGCTACAGCCTCGTCGTGCTGCTCGACCATCTGGTGGGCCGGCTGGGCGAAGTCACCGGCGCCAAGAACTTCGATCTCTCGGCGGAGACCGGTGGATCCTGGGTCTTCGTCGACATCTCGTGGAGCGGCACGCCGGTCGCCTCGTCCCTGGTGGACAGCTGGATGGAACAGCCTCTGCCCGACGCGCTGGGCGGCCTGACCGTCACCGACGTCCTCCAGCATCACCGGAGCGAGCTGTGGTGCGACGCGCCCCGTCCGGGACTGGCGCGCATGCGCGTGCCGCTGCCGCCGACCGAGCAGCTCCATGGCCACGCGGACCGGGCGCCGCCCTCGGCGCGGCCGGAATTCTTCGACTTCTCCCTGCTGCACCAGCCGATCGCCACGGCCGAGCTGGGCCGGACGCCCCTCGACAAACTGACCTTCGTCGTTTTTGATACCGAAACGACCGGCCTTCGCCCGTCGGACGGGGACGAGATCATCCAGATCGCCGGCGTGCGGATCGTCAACGGGCGCATCCTCACCGGAGAGACCTTCAGCCAGCTCGTCGATCCCGGCCGGCCGATCCCGCCGGAGACCATCCGGTTCCACGGCGTCACCGACGACATGGTGCGCGGCAAGCCCCGGGCCTCTGTGGTACTGCCGCAGTTCCACCTGTTCGTGTCGGGCGCCGTGCTGGTCGCCCACAATGCCGCCTTCGACCTCAAGTTCCTCAAGATGAAGGAAAAGGTCAGCGGGGTCCG